>CAZHGN010000011.1:3931-36655 GCA_964532155.1 uncultured Acidiphilium sp. | reverse complement strand
CCGTATATAACGAAGTCGAATTTAATATAGCGGTAGCCCCATTCGTAAGAAAGTTTGTGGTATAAATCGTAAAGCCATTTTTGCGCTTTTTCGTTGCTGAAATCGATGGTGTTAGAACCGAATATTTCGTCGCTATCATGGGCTTTTACGAATAAATCGGGATTGTTTTTAAAAAAATCGGAGTTATCGAACGCGGTTAGCGGAGCAACCCAAATGCCGGGGATAAACCCCGCCTTCTTAATTTCGTCCGCTAAAAATTTCATACCGTGCGGAAACTTTTCGTTCGGCTCCCAATCGCCGCGCGGCTTACTCCAACCGTCGTCTATCTGAAAAACGTCTAAGTTTAAACCTAACCGCTTTGCTTCGGCAACATTATCCAAAATAATTTTTTCGGAAATACCCATCCCGTAATAATACCAACTGCACCAGCCCGAGCGAGTTTTATTATCCGTAGTGCCGCCAGCCTCAGATAACATCCGAGCGTATTTTTTAAGCACCGAGTTTGCGTTTTCGCCCTTTATAAGAACGTATTCTTGCGAATAAAGTATTTCGCCGTCCTCACACTCACGTCCGTACATGGGGCTACGAAGTTCTATGCCGCCATCCTCGCACAGACGAATGCACGTAGTGCGTTCTTTGAAATCGAGCGCGCCTACGACCAGCGCACCGCCCGAATAAATCGCGGCGGCGTAATCGTAACCGACATGCGTTTGCTCGCGCAAAAAGGCTTTTATGCCGACGGGTGAACCCATATAGTCGAAATGTATGCCGTTATACGGCCCCATTCCCGTGTTTATGAGTGCGCGCGTGAAATTAACGTTTAAAAGTTTGCCCTTTAGCGGACAAAAATCCACTAATTTTTTATCGCCGCTTATCTTTACCTCGCCGCGAATACGAATCTCGTCGCCAAAACCAGAAGCGCGCAGAGTAAAAACACCGTCCGTAGCAACGCATTCTTTTTTGTCCGCTTCGCCGTTCTTAACGCGCCAAGTCCCGCTGTTTAGAGGCAAAACGTCGTAATTACCGCCGTCTAATTCGATAAACGAACTTATATCCGTTACGGTAATGCCGCAGTCTGTTTTTAAAAATAATCTGTCTCTATCAATACAAAATTCCATAATAAATATGCGAGTTAAAAACCGTTAAGGCAACAGCCTTTTAGTAGTGCCCTTTAAATAGACGTTGCATCTGGTAAAGCCCTCGGCGTAAGCCGCTCCGCACTGATAACCACGGTAACGGCTGCATGTTTTAACCATATCGGCAAAATCTATTCCGTCATGCTCGCGCATCCAAACCAACTGACTTTCGTGGCATTCGAGCATTTTTATTTTTAGGTCGATTTCTTCGCTTATATCAACGTATTCGGTGGGAACGAAGTTAACCCCCGCCAAAGTATCCATATAATAAATTGGCACTAACGCCGCGGGCGTTGCAATCTCGCTTTTATAGTTAGGGAGCGTCGCGGTAAAGCTCGCGTCGAAAACCAAGCGTGAAACGGCGGTGTGATCAGGCATATAATCGTCCGGATTATGCGTGATTATAAAATCGGGATTGGCGTATTTTATAACGTCTACCATTTTATCACGCGCGGCTTTGTTGTTATCGAAAATATCTAAATCGTCAAACATTCCGCCTATAACTTCTATTCCGGCAAGCGCACCCGCACGCTCCGCCTCCGCTTTTCTTATTTGAGTAAGCTCGTCCGGCGGAATTACCACATGTCCTAAATTGCCCGTAGAAGCGTGGCAAACTATAACCTTATCTCCCCGCTTTACACACTTTGCCAAAGTACCGCTGCAAGCTATTTCGATATCGTCGGGATGAGCACCTATTGCTAAAACTCTCATAAAAACTCCTTGTTTTCGTGTCTTTTCGTGCTTTTTGTATTTTTAGCGCAGCAGAGTAATCTTTTTTTGCGCCGCCGCGCGATTTTTTCGCTTCTATCTTTTTGTTTTTCATATTCGGGCGGTTTGGCGCCCCCGATTATGATTAACGTTTTAACTTTTTTGACTTTTTCACAGTTTATCGTTTTATATTACGCACCTAAAAATTATGCGTTGCCCACACTTTTAGCGCGATTTTTGCTTGACAAGTATAAATATTTAATATATGCTTTATCTATAAAATATCAAAAAAGCCCGCGCCGCTTTTATTTGATTTTTAAGAGGAAAAACAATGAGAAAAACAGTTTACGGCTTAAATGCCAGAACAACCGAGGTTTCGCTAAACCTCGTTTCGACCTATATAACACGCACGGGCAGTAACTACAGCAACTTTTTTACGGCGTATAAAAGCAAAAATTTACCGCAAAAAGAGCAATTCGTGGGCGTGGTACACACACTTTCGGGCTACGGCGAAATAACTACCGTAAACGGCAAGCTAAGCCTTGCAACCGACGATTTAGTGTTTATAAAACACGCCGAAACGGTTAGTTTTAAAAGTGAGGATGAAGATTGGCACTTTTTATGCGCATGGTTTTACGTTAAAGGTTTACCTCTTGAATTCGATAAGCCGTTTAATGTAAAGTCTTTTGAAAACGAGCACGATACTTACATGCTAATGATAGATCTTTTAAACCAAAACGACCAACTTTCGCTTATTAAAGCCAACGCTATTTGCACTCAGATGGTTACCGATTATATCAAAATAACCCGCGTTGATAACACAAAAATACCTTATAAAGACGAGCTTGACAAAATAGCCAAATACATTCACGATAACATAGAGCATCCGATAAAGGTTACCGACCTTGCCGCGCTTTGCGGATTTTGCAAAAATCACTTTTGCACACTTTTTAAAAACTACTTTGAAATATCGCCCAAGCAATATATAATAAACGTTAAAATTAAAGAGGCGGCGTTTTTGCTTTTAAACTCTAACTCGTCGGTAGAAGATATTTCTTCGAGACTTTCGTTTTTTAGTCCGTCGCAGTTTATTTCATGTTTTCGCAAGCATTACGGAATCACTCCCGCCCAGTTCAGAAAAAACAGCGCGCCGGCTTATATAAAATAACAGCTACGCAAATATTATTGCAATTCAATTAAAGCAGCCGTTTTGCGGCTGCTTTAGTTTTATTACGTTTCCCGCGCGGAAGTGCCGTAACGGACTTACAGAGCCTCTTTTTTTTAATCCGCCCAAATTTTGCGGCGTTGATCGGATCTGTAAAAGCGGTTAAATCTCGGATAGTATTTTTTTAACGTCCTCACTTAAGTCCGACGAATAATCGCCTATTTTTTCGCAAGTAATTTCGTCGGGCTTATCGAACAGTTTAGCCTTTAACAGCCTTAAAGCACCGTTATTAAAATCCGCAAACAACTCAGCGTTCACGCCGTATGCTCGAAGTTCGCTTTTTCTTACTTCGTCAGCCTCGGCAAAAGCGCACCTTGCCGCAACGCCGTTTTCAAAATATAAATCTATAAAACCGTGCGCGTAGGGCTGCTTTGCCATATTAACGCAATAATTTTGTATTTTTGCGCCGGCGAGCTCGCAAACGAAGGCGAGCGTTTTACCCGAAGCGTTTTTTAATTCGCCCGCTTTTACGACGTCAGTGCTAATTATCGCTTGCACCGCGCCAAGCTCTTGAGTTTTAAGCCTTAAAACTTCTGCGTAAACGCCGCTTGCTAAACCTTGAGCGGGCAAATTATCGCCGCACGCTCCGTGCGGATTTTGCGCGTTTTTAACGCGTAACTCTTCCGCGGCGAAAGCCAGCCTATGGCTTTGCAATGAATCTTCAAGCTTGCTTATGCCGAGCGGGCGCGTTTTGCTCGTTTTAAACTCTACGTAATCGGCTATAAGTTTAGCGTCGCCGCCGTTGTGTGCGTCGTTGCCCGAAATATCGGCGTTTACATCGATAAACTCGATATTACCGTCGAAAGATTCAACGCTCAATACGCCCGAGCCCAAATCTCCGTAAATCACGCCTTTTTCGCCGTATACGTGGGTATAACGGTTAGTTTGCCCTGCCGCAAAACCATGCATTATAAGGCTTGCCGTAGCGCCGTTTTTAAACTTAATTTCTACGGTTTGCCTATCGCACACATCGTTATCGCAAGCAAAAACGCACTGTCCGTAAAGGTTATCGGGCTCGTTCAAATAATTAGCCAAGTTTTCGTCGGTAGGCTCGAACCCGTAAGGCACGACTAACGCCTCGGGCGCTTTTTTATAAAATTCGAACGCGTTATAGCGGCAATTTTTAAAGCCGCACTGCATGCAGCGGTTAGCCGCGCCCGCAGGTTTATTATCCGCGGTGTAATAATTCAAGCCGCCGAACGACTGCACGCTTTCGATCTCCGCCCCGTCCATAAGCCATGAAATAATATCTAAATCGTGGCAACATTTTTGCAAAATTATAGAACTGGTTTGGGCGTTTTTATGCCATTTTCCGCGGATAAAACTGCACATATAGTGGTGATAAGCAACGTTTTCAGACTGTTCTACACCAACTACCTTGCCTATTTTTCCGTCTGCAATTAAAATCTTGATTTTTTGATAGAAAGGCGTATAGCGCAAGTTATGACAAATAACGACTTCTCTGCCGTACTTTTGTGCGGCGGAGTAAATTTCGTTTACCTCTGCTAAGTTAGGAGCAACGGGTTTTTCTAAAAGCACGTCGTAGCCAAGTTGCATACCCTTAACCGCTTGACGGCAATGCAAGCCGTCCAACGTGGCGACAAGCAAAACGTCCGCGCGCTTGGCGGCGAAAAATTCGTTTTCGTTCAAAAAGGTATTTTCCGCCGCAACGCCGTATACTTCTTGCGCTTTCTTAAGGCTTTTAACGTCGGTATCGCAAACCGAAACTATTTTAACGTTTTTTTGTTTTATTAAATTGTCTGCATAAACCGAGCCTCTATTGCCCAAGCCTATTATCGAAAAAGTAAGCATAATCTACCAGCATTAAGTTTTTTTAGTTTGTTTAATAATAAGTTGCTTATTGAGCGCTTTCCCACGCATCGAACTTGACGGTGATTTTACCGTATTCGACATATTCGTTTATACCGTACTTAGGACAATATTCACGCATAAAATCGATAAGCGCAGAATAATCGTGCGAATTGTAATATGTTTTATACGAATCGCAATAAATATAGTAAATCCAAATTTTTTCGCTGTTTATTCTATCGAAATATTTTTCATACGCGGCGGGATCGGTTTGCTTAAGCGGCAAAAGGTCATTGAGCATATCGTCTATCTGAGCGTTGAAATTATCTAATGCAGCTTTGGGCCAGCTACTGGCTCTAGTGTAATCGAGGTCTAATACGCCAACTTTTATGCCAAGCTTTTCAACCTGATAACGTTGGAACGCCGTGAACGAATCGTAATACTCTTTAAATTTTGTTGCAACGGGCTTATAGTAATAATCTATAAATTCGTAAGCGTAATCGTCTACGCTGCGCGAGGTATCCCAAAGCTTATTAAATCTTACGTAGTATCTTAAATCTTCCATACCCGAAGTTCTAGTAAGCGTTGCGCCTTGGTCTTGGTAATAATAAGTGCCTCCGAGCAAAGCGTTCATGGTACCGTCCATCGTGATAAGGTCGTTTATGGGAATGGGTAAAGTGCCAAATTCCGCACAATAACCGTAATACATTATATTGCTCGTAACGGCTTGCCATTCTTTAATGGTAGGAGTTATTCTACTGCGCGGATCGTCAAGCGAATAAGCGAAGTTAGCTGTAACGGGCGCGTAAAGCACGCCTACGTTTTCATCTAATATTACGTTTTCGTTAACGGGAACGATTTCACCGTTCACCGTTTTTACGGGCGCTTGTTCGTTGTGGAAATACGCGTATATGGGGAAGAATATTTTCTTGCCGGGGTAATTTTCTTGGAGCCAATCCCAGTCTTCGTTTATAGCCTTTGCTATTTTGTTTGCAAATATTATAAAGTTTGCCGAACGATTGCCGGAATCGGAACCCGATGCCGAGTTAGCCGCAGCCAAAGCCTGACAGTTAGTGCATCTGCAATAGTCCCAGTTATCTTCCATGCCAAGGTGGAAAAATTTCTTGTTTGTGATATCGCCCGCTTCCTGAATCATGCCTTTAACGCGAGCGATAAACGCTTCTATCATTTCTTCGTTAGAAAGGCAGAGCTGACCCATTTCGGTGTTATTGGGCTTGGTATACCATTCGGGGTGTTCCGAAAGATACATATCCTTTTTCATTATATAAGATATTAAGGTATGCCCATAGCAGAACCAAGTATCGTTTATATAATCCGACCTCATTCTTCTGCGGTTCAAACGCTCGTCGCCGTCGTAAATTCTATCGTATTCGGCGTCGCGCACGGGGAAATCGGGTATTTCGCTTACGTTAATATCCATCAACTCTACGTTTTCTTGTTTATTAACGTAAACGTCGTCTAATGAGTAAACTTTAAAGCCGACCAAGCGCTCTAAAAGTTCATAAGCGGCGTAAACGGTATATTCGCTATCGTAGCCCAGAACGAAATAATTGTCTTCGAAGGTTACCACGCGTGATTCCGTTTGCACTATCGGCGAGGTAACTACTTGATCTCTTTTCTCGGCTAAAAGCGTGGTTTCGCCGATGGATATATACTTTTTACCCTCGGTTAACGCATTTACAACGGGTAAGGTATAACCGCACGCGTTTTCGACAGCGCTAACTATTTCGTCCCGCGCGATTAATAAATTGTAATCCGTTTTTTCGGGCATTAAAACAACGTAATCGGAAGCGCCGTCGTTAACGAAGAACCTTCCGGTGGGCTTAACCGTTTGATCGACGGGCGAAGACGAAGGAGGATCGTCCTCTTCTGAAGAAGCACAAGCGAACAAAGAAATAGCGCTTACGCCTGCAAGAACCAAACACAACAATTTTTTAAACAAATTTTTTCTCATCATACACACTCCGTTTTAACGCACACTTCGGCGAAGTTAAAATATTCGTCGAACACGGCGTAGTGGAAATAATAAGTGCCCTTATCGGTGAAGGTAAATTCTGCCCCGCCGTCTAACATGACGTAGCCGCTAGAGGGGCAAACGACGTAAACCAAAACGGTATATTCGCCGTTATCGGAAGCCGTATACGTGGGAAGCGTTATTTTTCTACCCGCGGTAACTTTCGTAGGAATTGCCGAATTTATTCCAATAGTCGGCTTAACGTTATCCGAAACGTAAACGACGTTGCGCCCCGTGGTGTATCTATTACCCGAAGCGTCTTGAGCTTCGTAAGTAACGACGTAGTTACCGGGCTGAGCCGCCACGAAATAATAATCTTTATCGCAAGCAAGTTTATTGATAGGCGTGCCGTCAACGTCGTTTAGGGGTTCGGTACTACCCTCTTTAACGACGGTTACGGTAATCGTTACGTCGGGATCTATAACGTCTGCAGATTTAGCAACGGGGATTTTAACCGTTTCGCCCGCGTAAACGGGGGATTTTTTAAGCTGAGTTTTATATACCACGTCGGGTGAAACGAAATCGAGACCGTCGGTATCGAAAAAGTGTTTGTTAATATGGTTTACAATAATTGCGGAAGCGGCGTTAACCGATTTTACGTTAATCGTAAGGTAAACGCATCCCGAGGGGAATCCGTTAAATTCACGACCGTCGTCCGTTTGCGAAATTCTGGCAACGTTCACGGCGGCGTCGTCTTTAACGTACAGCGAGCCGTTGTTAAACTCAATGCCCAAGCCGTCCTTCATATTAAAGAACGAACCCGTAACGCTAATGCGCTTTCCGCAGAAAATCATAGTTGTTTCGGTTGAAGAAACGCCGTTTTTTTCAAACTCCAGCGAAACGGCAATATCCTTATTCTCGCTATCGGTAGCGGTAACCACTACGTTATCGAACGAGTTGGCATCGGTAGGAATTAAGCGGAACGAGAAATTTGCTCCTACTTTGTTTGCGAATGCAACAGACGCGGGATTGTTTAAGTCAATACGCACGCCGTTAGAAACGGTAGTAAGCGAAGCGCCGTCCTCGGTGTAAAACAGTTTCTCGTAAGCGTAGAACGGAACGTCTTCGACTACCGAGTTAGCCGAAAGCACGGGAACTGAATATTGCAAAACGTTGCTTTTACCGGTAACCGAAGAAGTAGCCGTGTAAACCAGTTTAATTTTATCGCCGTGAACGGTTGTGGTAGGCGTAAACGAACGGCTAACCGAACTTTCCGCACCGTTTGCCGTTACGTATTTGACGGTGTAAGTAGTTTGAGCGGGAGTATCCGCGTTATAATCGACGAATTCGGCAACGGGAATCTCGTAAGTTTCGCCCGAAACGAACGCCGCGGGAATGTACGGCGCGGTTGCCAAAACAGGATAGTCCGTCTTGGTAACGGTAAGCGTTTTGTTTTCGGTGCGGGTATCGCCGTCATACGCTTTAACCGTTATAAAATACTTATATTCGCCCTCCTCTTCGGGAACGAAATATTTATCGTTAGCGAATATCGTTCTGCCCGAAGGTGTTTTAACCGCGACCGTAATGCTTTCGACGAATTCGGGGTTAACGGCTTTAACCTGCGGGAATTGCACGCGCTCGCCCATAAAAGCTTGGGTTTGCACGTATTCGTAGCTAATTTGCAAATCGTCTGCAGAGGCGGCGTTTATAATGAGCGGAGCGCCTATAGTAAGGCACAATGCCAAACACACGCTAAGTGCAATGGTAATAATTTTTTTGTTCATCATGTTATCCCTTAATACCTCCTACGGTAAGATTTCCCATAAATAAATTTCTAAAGCACATAAACAAAATAAACACGGGCAAGAACATAATCATACACCCCGTCATTTGCATAGGCTTAGTGCTTTTAGTTGCCGAAACAGGAATGTATACGAAACGATACAGCCCTACCGCCGCCGTGGGAACGTTTTTCAAATAAATAAGCGGGGTTTGATAATCGTTCCAGAACGATATGAAGTTAAGCAAGAACACCGCTGCAATAGTTCCCGAAACGAGTGGCAACACGACCTTGAGCAACACAGTGTATTCACCGGCGCCGTCTATGACAGCGGCTTCTTTATATTCGTCGGAAAGCCCCTTGAACGTGCCGTAGAATATTAAAAAGTAAGTGCCCATATAGTTAAGTTTCATTATCCACATACCTATCATGGTATCGTAAAGCCGAAGGCTTTTCATGACCAAGATAGAAGAAGGCAACGTGCCTACTACGGGTAAGATAATACCTACTATAACGGTTCCGTAAATAAACTTGTTTAAAAACACTTTGTATTTAGCGCAGCAATACGCTACCAAACACGGTGTTATGGTGGCGAAAGCGGCGCAGCCTACAGCGTAAAGAAGTGAGTTATAAAACATTTCGCCGAAATAAACCCATCTTCCGCCGTCGATTTTTTGTTTATACAGTTCGAACGCGTCCACATAATTCTTAAACACCCATTCTTTAGGCAAACCTATGCGGTTAGCCATAAAATCGGGTAAATTTTTAAGCGAGGTTACCGCCGTTAAATAAACTATCGCGAACAGCACCAAGCAATAAGCTATAAGCACTATTAAAACGAGAGCGTAGAATATTCCGATAGAAATTTTACCTTTTTTCATTTGCGCCCTCCTAAAACGAAACCTCGGGATCCAGCCTATCTAAAATCGCCTTAACGCCGTAAGTAAGAGGCACCGCGATTAAAGTAAACACCAAGCCCACCGCTGAAGCGAAGGGATAGTTGCTTTCCGACTTATACGTTTGTGCGAACAGATAATAGCCGAATGTTTGAACGCTAATATCCGCGTTCGTTGCGAACATTTCGAAGCAATACGCCTGATCGGTAAAGAATGCCGCCACGCCGACAATTAAAAAGGTTGAAAGCGTGGGATAAATAAGCGGAAGCACTATCGAAAAGAATTCGCGGAAAGGAGTAACGCCGTCTATTGCGGCGTATTCGGTTACCGAAACGGGTATTCTCGCCATCGCGTTAGAATACATTATAACGCCGCCGCCGAACGCGCACAAAAATTTAAACAACAACACTGCCCCCATAAGGTTATCCGGATTGCTCATGGGCGCATCTATCGTAATACCGAACAAAGTTTCTACCATTTTAGGTAAAGCTTGGTCTAACATAAACTTATACATGAACACGGTAACGAGCGAAGATATAATCGAGGGCAAGAAGAGCATTACCCTAAAAAACCCGCTTAGAGCGAACTTTTTATATATGTAATACGAAAACAGCAGCGATAGCGGCGTGCAAAACAGTAGCCCGAACGCGTAAATAATAAGCGAGTTTAACGCCATATTTTTAAAGTCCGTACCGCTGAAGAATTGCTGAAAAAAGTCGGTAAAGTTTTTAACGCCGATAAATTCGTAACGGGTTAATCCGTCTACCACCTTATATTGCTTAAACGCGAGCAATACGGAATTAAAGTTAACGTATATATAAAATATAAAATATTGAATAAGGGGCAACGCGACTATTGAAAAATAGAATATAAGCTGTTTTTTTCTTACGGCAGAAAACGATTGAGTCTTTTGTTTTTTACCCTTTTTAAGCGCGTTGTGCAACTTAACGGATAAATCGTAAAAGAAATCGCTAACAGCCCTACAAGCAGCGCTTACAGCCCCCTTAACGCGCGAAAAAATAGACGTTTCGTTAGTTTTGTTAGTTTTTTGCATGGGTATTGCCTTTTTTTAATTATTTCCTCCGCGAACCGTCAGCCTCAAAGATTTTAGACAAACGTTTAAACCGCGGCTTTCTCGGGGGAGAAAAGCCCCTCCCCCGAAGCATTGGTTTTTAACCGTGCAGTCGCCGCAAAAATCGGCGCCGAACATATCTTACTAAGCCTAAGCCGTTACGCCTAAGCAATCCTATAACCTATGCTTAGCGGTCAATACGGCTAAGCATGGTTTGCCACTTAGCGGCGTTGTCGGCGGCAAAATTGATATATAAACCGTTAAAGTATTGGGTTAAAGTTAAAGAAGGATTATCTCTAAAGGTTTTAACCGAAACGTCGCTTATGTTAGAAGTACTGGTATCGTAGCGGCTGGATAAAATCCATTCGTACTTACTTAAATCTTCGTAGTTAGCCATATAGAAGTCTGAACGAGCAGCGGTATAAACAACGTCGCGCGAGGCAGACTGCTTAAAGAAGTTATAAACCGACTTTTCATAGTTGGTCATTTTAGCTTCTTCTGTAGAAATATCGTAGTTAAACGGACGGGGCGTAGCGCTCAAACGGTTTTGGAGTGCCATCATAGGTTGAGTGTTAAAGAACATAACGAAATCTTTAACGGCGTCTAACGTAGCGCCTGTTAAACCTTTTTTAACGAACAACGCGGTGCTTGAATCGGACACGACGGTGGTTTTTGTACCTACTAAATCACGAGTAGCCTTGGGAGTGGGAAGAACGGCTAATTTACGATCCGACTTGCCGCCGCCTTGGCTTGCGTAAGATTCGAACGTAGCGGTTGCTTCGGCTTCCCAATAAGCGCCGTGAGCAAAGCACATTATAGGCTTACTTACGAACTTGCTTGCAAGATAAGAAGTTTGGCTGCCCAAATGGTCTTCGGAGGGCGAGAACGAAAGGTTATAAACCCATCTAGCATTGTTTTCGGCAATTTTTTTGGCAACGCTTAACGCGCGATAACGCCCTTCTTGTTTTTGAACCATATAACCGTTATCTAAGGTTATGGCAGTAGGTTCTAAATGAGTTATATTGCCTGCGTTGTCGACGTCGATTAACGTAGAATCGGTAGAGCCGTCGAAAGTATAGCAGTGCATGACGTTATCTTTACCTTCGAAGTCCGCCCAGAACTGTTGAAGAGCCCAGTCGAAATGATAACCAAACGCGCCCGACCAAGAAAGAGGAGTTACGCCATGTTTAACCATTTCGTCGAACCACAAATAAAGCTGAGCGTAAGTTTCGGGCAAACCGTCGTCTTCAGTACCTGCTATGCCGTCAACGCCTTTTTGTTTGTTCTGCGAAGAATTTTTTACTAAATCTAACTTAACGTCCGTGGAAGTATCTGCTATATAAAGCTTTTTTTCTTCAACGAGTTGTTGGTCGTAAGTAATAATTTCGTTGCTCATAAACATCGGAACAGAATAGGCTGAACCATCCGGTTCGAAGTTATAATCGCGCCAAACTTCGAACATTCTGTCTTTAATAGAGGTTGCTTCGGCGAATTGGCTTGCTCCCTCCGTTTGCGAAGTTTCGTTAAGCCACGAAGATATATCCATTACGTTGTTGCTATTTTTAAGTAGCAAAGGAAACGTAAATTCGGTAAAGTATACGTGGTTGGGGTTAGAACGTAAACCGTTAACGAGGCTTTCGCCCGTAGCGTTGTTAGAGATAGCTTCGATTTCAACGTGAACGCCGGTTTTGCCATCCTCGTAAGATTTATCTTTAACCGCGTCCTCGAAAGCCGCGGCGGTTTGCTCTGCGAATTCTTGACCGAAACCGCAATCGTAAATTTGGAATTTGATTTCGGTTTTATTGGCATTATTGCCGCCGGTACCGCCGCCGCCAGCGCCGCCGCCGCAAGCCGTTAAAGCCGAAACGCTAAGAGCCCCCGCAAGTAGAATAGCCGTTAATTTGCCTAATTTTTTCATTTTTTTATTTCCTTTTTTATTATTTAGCGTATTTGTTAGCCTTTTTAGTGGCTACGGTGCGGGCGCGCTTTTTACGGCGCGCCGCCAGCCGTTTTAATTTTGGTTACTCTGCAGTTGAATTAGAAAAAGTTATCGCATCGAAATAAACCGTATCATCGCAACACCTAAACGAAAACTTAGTCAAATAACGAATGGGGGTTGTTAGCGTAAGCGTAAGCGTCTGTTCGCCTTCGCTCAAAACAAAACTTGAAGCACCGTCTTTCAATGCGTAAAAATCTACACTACCCCCGTTTTCGGACGTTCCGTAAAGATATATCCCGAATCCGAATTTACTATCTGAAAACGTTTTGCTTGTTCCGGGAACGTATTTGATAGTTAACTCAACCGTATCGTAAGTATCGCCGAGGTCGTATCCGGTAGCGGAAGTGGCGGAGGTATATATTAACTCTGCCCAGTCGTTGACGTTGCCAAGTGTTTTATAGGAATAGGAGCCGTCTTTCGACCATTCGCTTGTTCTACCGCTACCATTGTTTAAGCTGTCGGAAACACTAAACGGTTGACCGCGGTATGTTCCGTCTGCATCCGCTTCAAAGTCGATAACGTTCGCTGCGGGGCGTTCTACGACGGGATCTTCACCGCCGTCGTCGCCTTCTCCCTCATCTGCAGTTGAATTAGAAAAAGTTATCGCATCGAAATAAACCGTATCATCGCAACACCTAAACGAAAACTTAGTCAAATAACGAATGGGGGTTGTTAGCGTAAGCGTAAGCGTCTGTTCGCCTTCGCTCAAAACAAAACTTGAAGCACCGTCTTTCAATGCGTAAAAATCTACACTACCCCCGTTTTCGGACGTTCCGTAAAGATATATCCCGAATCCGAATTTACTATCTGAAAACGTTTTGCTTGTTCCGGGAACGTATTTGATAGTTAACTCAACCGTATCGTAAGTATCGCCGAGGTCGTATCCGGTAGCGGAAGTGGCGGAGGTATATATTAACTCTGCCCAGTCGTTGACGTTGCCAAGTGTTTTATAGGAATAGGAGCCGTCTTTCGACCATTCGCTTGTTCTACCGCTACCATTGTTTAAGCTGTCGGAAACACTAAACGGTTGACCGCGGTATGTTCCGTCTGCATCCGCTTCAAAGTCGATAACGTTCGCTGCGGGGCGTTCTACGACGGGATCTTCACCGCCGTCGTCGCCTTCGACTTCTTTATAAATAAGCTTAATGCCGTCTATGCTGTATTCAGTACCTAAAATTCTGAATATCAATTGTTTAATTGACGAAACCTCGCTATTAAAGCTAATGGTGTATTTGTTAGCGCCTTGGGTTATAGCTACGCTACCGGTGCCTATCCAACTGCCGTTTTTAGTCGCTATTTCAATAAACTCACCGTTAGCTATGTCTCCGGCTGCATTTACCCAAAGTTCTATAGCCACAACGGGATTTTCAAATTCAAAAGCAGTATTGTAGACAAAGCCTGCCCACCCATCGTATTGCTCATATATTCTAAGCGAGAAAGAACCGTCAGCCGCCCATTCATCACTTATTTCGTGACTGTAGAATCCTTCATACCAACTTATTCCGTTAATTCCATGGTAAGTGCCGTCCGTACTGCGCTCGAAGTCCGCTATAACGTTTTTATCGCGTACCCAAACGTTATAAACTTTCTCGCTCGAGCCGCCCGTCCAAGTCGCTACTATTTTAACCGTGTAAGAACCTACTTCGTTAGGCGTTATTTTTGCTTTGTCTTCGCTTATTTCAAGCTCGGTTAATTCGTCGCCTGCCTTACCGGCGAATATCGTAACGCTTTGCAACTCTAACTCGTCTGAGGTGGGAACGCTTATAACAAGTTCTTCGCCCAAGTTTAGCTCGCCTTTCGGTGCTACCCACTGAACGGTTTTTGCTAAAACTGTTACTTGATAGGTTTTGCTAAACGTTATGCCCTTGCATTTTAAGGTGTAAACGAATTCGTAAACGCCCTCGGTTTCAATAGTGATTTTATACGTGTTGGTGTCGCCGTCTAACGCTACGTTCGTGGTCGTTTCGGAACCTACCAACTTGTAGGTTACGCTTTCATCGGTTATTTCGCTACCGCTAGCCCTGCCAATGTTTATAACCGCGCCTTCTTTAACGCTTTCGGGAACGTCGTCGGGGAATTCGTAATCGAATACGCTCGCCTCTAACCCGTCTAAATAGAACGTTCTACCGGGGATAGACTTGAACGTTACTTGGTTAATCACGCTAATTGGCGAGTCTATCTCTAAAAAGTATTGGTGCGCGCCTTTCTTTACGTCGAAAAATCCATTATACCAAGTACCATTAGAACCAATGTAAAATTCGTAACCATTAATATCGTTATCGGCTTTCATCCATAAACTGAATGTACTCGAAGGAGTTGCCAGCTGAACCGGCGTAGCGTAAGAAATGCCGTACCATCCATCCATGCCGCAACTAGCCTTTAGCGAATATTTGCCGTTTGCAGCCCATTCGTCCGTAACGCCGCCGCTCCAAGCTTCAGGCGCGTATTTTTCGTCATAGCCGCCATAGCCAAAGTGGTTGCCGTCCTCGTCCGTTTCAAAGTCCGCTATGGTTGATGCGTCCCTTGCGATAACTTGATAGGTTTCTTCGGCGCTGCCGTTATCGTTCCATGCTCTTAGCTGAATTTGATAATTGCCGACGGCGGTAAAGGTTATTTTGTTGTCCTCAGCCAACGTCCATTCGTCAGCGTCTGCCTTTTTGTAATAAACGGCGCTTTCTCCCTCACCGGAAAGTTCAGGGGCTTCTATCGTGTATTCATTGTTTACCATGAAGCCCGTGTGCGGCTCGGTAAAGCTTACTGCAAAAGGTCTTACGGATATTATTTGTTTATCGGTCCACTCAAACTCGCCGATCACTACCTTTAAAACGACTTCGTATTTACCCGAAGCAAGTTTAAGTTTTAACTCGTCCGAACTAAAGGTGTGAACGGTTGCTTTTTCTTCGGATCCCTCGGGCTTGATCGAAAGCGAGTATTTCGCGTTGTTAATGTCGTCCGCACTGAACGCCTTGTCGCTATATCCCTTAATTTCAGGTCTTTCGACGGAGAATTCTTCGTCGTTTACCAAAACATCATCGTCTATCGAGGGGTATTCGATGTCCGCAAGTTTTATAAAGGTTATGGAGTCAACGTAGTAATCTTCAGAACGCCTCGTCATAAAGCAAAGCTGGCTGACCTGAGTGCTGGTGAACTGCAACCTATAAACGTACTTGTGTTCGCCCTTTAAAATTTTAACGCCGTGGTTTTCATTCCATCTTTCGCCGTCGTATACGGAAACGGAAACTACGTCCGAAATATCTTTTTCGGCGTAAGCCCAGAAAACTATCGCATCGTACTCGCCTACTTGCTTAGGCGTATTCCAAACATAGCCAGTGTAAGCATCGAAGTACGGCGAACTACCGAAGAACAACGAATTTTTACCATCGTGCGACCAATAAGAACTTATAACCGCGGGGCAGTATATCGCGTCGTATTGGCTGTCACCTTCGCCGGAGTAGGTTCCGTCTGCAAGCAGTTCATAGTCGAAGAGAACGCCTTTTTCGTGAACGAACAGCTCGTATTCGTACATTACCGAAACCGAAACCGAACCTTTTATGGTTATGCTGTAACGAACGTCTACGTAAGTGCTCGCGCCTACCGTAAAGCCATCGTTTGCCGACTTCCACGATAAACCGCCTTGCGAACGGTAATATTTGTTAATCGCAGTAACGCTATCCGCAAGCGGGCCTTCTAACGTAGGCTCGGGGAGCATTATCTCATCGCCCGCGTAATAGTCTTTGGTCATAACAACGCTTACGCTCAGCTTTTTGCTTTCAGCCGTAAGCGAAACGCTTTTTGTGTGAACGCCGCCTAATACGTCGGTTACGGAATATTCTAACGTGTAGTTGCCCTCTCCGCCGCCGCTTAGCGTGTAAAGATTAATTTTCGTGCCTTCGGCAACACCGCTTAATAACGTAGCGTCGCCTTTCTTCACGGTTACCGTTGCAGAAGTGCCTATGCCCGTTTGAGCATCCGTTAGCCCCGGCAATGCGAACTGCTCGCCGTACTCCACCGTGTACTCGGTTGCGGCAAGAGCAAACACGTCATCGTCCGCAAACGACGTTTTATTATATAGGTTAATCTGCTTAATCGTTATTTCGTTTGTATATCCGCTTACTTCGGCTACCCTAACGCCCGAAACGCTCAACGCCGAGTGTTCGCCTATATAACGCCTTACTACGTTAACGCCGCGTGTTAAAGCGAACGTGCCGCCTTTTACGTCGTCGCCACAAACTAAACCTAACGTTACGTAGCCGGCTTTTTGCGCGTAAACCAAAGCTTCCATATAGTTTACCGCGCCGGCGTTTATTTGCGCACCCCATACCGCAGAGGCGTATCCTTTTGCGGATAAGGCTACTACGCCCGCCGCCTCGCTAGAACCGAATACGCTTACGGTAGACTTTTTATAGTCGCCCGAGATCTGCGCGCCTGTATAAAGCGAATCGTTAGAAAAATCGATAGTGCTTCCCGCACCGCTTGCCAGCGTGCCGTCGTTAGCAAACGCGCCTTCGTTATCGGAAGCGGTTATTTCACTTAAACCTATCCATAACTTCTCGGTGGAAGTAAAGGTTATTTTTAAGCCGTTTATTTCGCCCGCGCCCGCCAACGAAACGGTTATTTCGCCCGCGCCGACGTTTAAAACGCAGTCGCCTAATTTAGCAAACGAATTTCCGTTTGCCGCGTAAACGCTTGCGCTTACCGCTTTGCCGCCGTAATTTTCGGCGCTTATGGTTATTGCTTTATATCCGCTTAAATCGAAACCGAACGCCACACCGCTAAACGTAAACGAGTTATTGCCCGCGTCGCCCTTTAAGTTAACGCCGTCCGCGTATTCTACCAAGCCTTCAGCACTGGTAAACGCGGTCGTATACAAAACGTCGTTTCCGTCAAACAGCGTACCGTCGGACATAACTTTAAGCGTGGTCTTTGCCGTTGTCGTATTGTCTTTATCGTCCGTAGCAATGTAAGTAACCTCGAAAACGTCGCCTGCGGTGCATTCGACGCTACCATCCGTTACCGAAACTGCGTCAGAACCTTTTTTAACGCTTACGCTTACTTCGCAATCGGAAATATCGTAAACTTCGGGTTCGGGAAGTTTTACCTTGCCGTCTTTCGCCCATGCAAACGAGTTAGCCGCTACCGTAATTATCGGAGCAGAGCCGTCTACCACGGTTATTTTATATTGTTCGTAAGAACTATTGCCGTCCGGCGCAATTACCGCAACCGTTACGTTGTATTCGCCGCATTCATCGAACAAATACGCGCTAAATCCGTTTTCGTCGCGAATTTCAACGCCGTCTTTCTCTATTGCGATAACCTTTTTAGTTATATACGGCAAAATCGATTCGTTCGACGTTCTTACCTCAACACGCTGTAAATCTTTGTCAAAATCGGAATAAATTCCGCTTTCAATGGTTTTAGCGTTGGGCATGGCGATAATTTCGGGGGCATTTACATCGCGCACGGAAACCATTTTATTAAACGTTTTCTCGTACAAGCCGTCAGTCGCCGTAACGAGGTAATAATACGCACCGTACGCCGACGGGGTAAAGCCGTATCTCTCGTCTATCTCGATAAGCGACTCGTTTGAGTCCGTAAGCGTTACGCCCGTTATCGTCGTGCCTTCCTCCGCCACGATTTCAGGGTTGTAATACTCGTTGAGTCGGGCTACGGAACCACCGTCAAACCGAACGGCAGCCGAACTTGAACCGGGGACGTCGGGCGTCGGATTTACGCTATCACTACACCCGCCTACCGATAAAAACGCCGCGAACGAGCAAATCATGGCTACCGCCAACAATGCCGCTGAAAACTTTTTCGTTACTGTTCTCATCAATTTCTCCTTTACAGTTTTTTTGTTTGCGCCGGGTTTTCCGGCGTTTAAACTTCTGTTTTATTTTTTTGTTTTTTTGTCTTTTTTGCTTTGCCTTTTACCTTGCGCTTAACTTCGAGTTTAGTTGCCTGAGCATTACTCGTTTAGCGGTGCGCTTGTTATCGAGCGGTTTTTGTTATATTTCTATTTCCAAGCCGTCGTAGGCGAGCGTTATACCGTGCTCGCTAAGCGTTTTTTCAAGTTCTTCGTGCGTTTTGCCGCAACAGTGGGATACATGGCAAGCCACTATTTTCGTTTTTTCGTTAACCGCGCCTATCGTTTTAAGCCGTTCCGTTAATCTTAAAAGCTGATTTAAGTTAAGGTGACCAAAAAATTCTTCTTGCATCGTGCCGAACGTGAAATCCATGGTAACAGCGTCGAATACCAAGCCCGAATTTTTTAAATACTCGAACCCTTCTTCGGTAAGTCCGCCCATATCCATCGAATGAAAATAGGTTTTTCCGCCGCCGCGAATTACGAATACTTGACTTTGCTCGGTCTGCATATGCACGCTTTCTATCGGGATTACCTCGTAATTTCCCACCGCATAGGCATTATACGCAAGCGTTTGGTTTAGTTTTAACGTTTTAGCAATTTCATCCGAACAACGGCTTAGTTTGGCGCAAACCGCCGCGTTACCGTATACGCTAAGCGTTTTGCTAACCCTGTTTACGGAAGAGTAATCACTACGCTGCAATAGGTCTTGATAATTAAAATGGTCCGAATGCGTGTGCGTTATTAACAAGTATTTTATCGCCGACAAATCTAAACCGAACCTAAACGCATTGAAAAACGTATCCGGGGAAAAATCGATTAGCATATCGTCGTTTAGCATAAAACCCGCGCGCGTGCGCATGTTTCTATCTTTTTTATTACGAGCGTGTTCGCATACTTTGCACTTGCAAAAAACAGCGGGAATACCTTCAGATGCGCCCGTCCCTAAATATTTAAGTTTCAAGGTTTTACCCCTTTTACCTATGTAAACGTGCTTTTTTTAATTTGTTTCGCACTTTTAGGCTTCTTTTTGATTAAATTATAGCATGTCCAAAACGTCTATTAAATACAAAAAAGCCCGAAAAAATATCAAAAAAGCCCGAAGTTTTTAATTTTTAAAAAACTACCACCCTCTGAATTTTCAATACGGAAACTCGTGGATTTTATGCGGGATTTCGCGCTCTCACGCCGTTTTTTTAGTCAAGTGTTAATTTTTTACCTTTTTGTCGCAACTTTTCGCTAAAAAAATAACTGTAACGCCCACGTCAAAAATCACACTTTTTTCCGCGAATTTTACAGTTTTTTTAATCGGTTTAACATATTCGCCCGATTAGTTTTTTTACTTTTATACTATTGTTTTCGTTTTACGCGAGCTCACCATTCTATCGTTTTTCTTATTCTAACTCTACCCGAATTACGAAAAAAAAAAGGGGGCGTTATGCCCCCCCCCTAAATTAATTGATTACCACTGAAGTGATAGTTTTAGCACTCCTAAAGGTAATGATAACGGCAAGCGCTTAAGCGCTATCTCAACTTGCCTTCCGCATTAAACAAGCCGTTATCTTTTTATGTAGGTTCCGCAGATAGCGGATTAAACCAAAAAAGCACGCAAAATGCGTGCTTTTTCTGGTGCCGCTGGCCGGGGTCGAACCGGCACGATCGGTGAAGATCGAGGGATTTTAAGTCCCTTGCGTCTGCCTATTCCGCCACAGCGGCATATTGAGTTTGACGTTTTTTTAAACGAGCGGCAAAACAAGTTAACTTATTTACCGCGTTACGCTTACGACAGTGAACCATCGGATAAAACGCCGATACGAAAGGCTTTATTCAAGCATTCGTGCCTTTTATTATACCTTTCGAAAAAAGACTTGTCAAGCGCGGAGAGGCGTTTTTATGCGATTTAGCGTATTTTTTGCAAAAAAACGATTTACTCTTGCCGCCACCTCGCTATTGCCGTTACTACAACTCCAAGACGTTACCCTTATAAAAAAAACTCTAAAGACGTTTTGCCTTTTGCCGTATTTACTGCATTATTTCTATTCGACTTATTTCCCCTATTCGCCTTTCCGACAACTGCCGACGACTTCCGAACTTAAATATACGCTCGGAACGGCGCCGACGATAAAATCGTCGAAAACGGGAACTTCTATTTTGCCGACGTAGCTTTTGCGTGCCAAAAGCGTATAAACGGAAATATCCGCGCGTATTACCGCCGTAAGCGTAATACGCGACTGGTTAATCCCTGCAGAAGCCACTTCGCGCACCATATCGCACTGCACCGAAAGGACGGAATTAAGTTTAATTCTAACCTTTTTTCCTGCGCCGGAAAGCAGCCTGATACCGGTAAAAACGCCCGACGGCACCAAAAAACCGTCGCTCGTCAACCGATCGAGCCGCGCGTAGCAGTCGTTTGCAAGCCGCACGGACAATGCGTTCAGCGCGACTGCGTTCGTACGGATCAGCGCGACCTTACCGCTCGAATCCTTTTCTATCGAGCAGAGGTCGTCGAAATACCCGCCGCGCACGCATTCGTCGATAGCGGCGTAACTGCAATTAGAAACCGAAAAGGAAAAATACTCGCCGCCCGACGCCACCGCCATGCCGCTTGCCGAAAAGAAAACGTATATAGCGAACGCCGCAAGGCAAATAAGCGCGATTTTTCTTTTTAAAACACATTTCTTTTTCACACCGTTATCTTATGCGAAAAACGCCCGACGGTGAACCGAGTTAACCGTTTATCGCAAAAATAATCGTGCAAAAACAACCAAACAATAATATTTATGCTTACAAGCCGAGCGATTTGAGTTTTGCAAAAGCGGCGACGTCCGTTCTGTCGACGGTAAGCGGAGTTATCGAAGCGTACCCGCTCAAAACCGCCTCGGTATCGTCGTCGGGCGCGTGTCTGCGCGCATATATGCAACCGCCGAGCTGACGGTAATAATCGCCATCCTCGCGCACGAATTCGTCTTGATAATACCTGTCTCCCTGACGAGTGATTTTTATACCCTTAAAATCGTTGCCGGGGATGTTGACGTTGAACAGATCGCCATGCTCGAAAAGCCCGTTATCGGACATATAGCCGTATATTTCGTCGAGATGACTAACCGCGTTGTCGAAGCCGTGAACGTCCGTAGAAAAGGCTATTGCCCTAATTTTCAGCGCACGCGCCTCGAACACGGCGCCCGCCGTTCCCGAATACACTATATCCTCGCCGATATTATAGCCGCGGTTAATTCCCGACAGCACGAGATCGAATTGTTCCTTTAACCCGAGCACGGCGTAACGCACGCAATCTGCAGGTGTGGAATCGACCGAGTACGCAGGCACGTCCGCGGGCGAATCGACCTTTTTAATTTCAAACGCATCGTGGATTTCGATGCCATGACTCTTTCCGCTTTGTTGAAACTTAGGCGCGCACAGCACGACCGAGCCCAACTTTTTCGCCCATTCGGCAAGGCGCAAAATGCCCTCCGACTCTATACCGTCGTCGTTGGTTATAAGAATTTTCATAACCAGCCCTCGTGCGTGTTTTTATATTCGCCGAGAAGCTTGTCCGCCTCGGCGATAAGCGCGTTCATTTCCTCTATCGAATAACACGTAGCCCCTGCCGCTTTTGCGTGACCGCCGCCGTGATAACGTTCGGCAAGTTCGTTGATATCCAAAAAGCGCGAACGGAGCCTTACTCTGATAGAACCGTCGCCGTTGTCGATAAACGCCGCCCAAATAAGACTGCCCTTTATCCCGTCGATAAACGAAACGCTACTGCTCGCTTGCTCGTTGGTAATGCCGAGTTCTTTCTTCATTTCGTCGGTTACGTAAAGATAGACTACTCCGTTTTGAGTAATTTGGCATTTGCCGAAAACATACGACTGAAATTTATAATAAGAAAAATCTTCCAAGCCGAGCCGAGCGTAAAGCGTTTCGGTATCGATCCCGATGTCCAAAAGCGCGGCGGCGCAACGCATCGTTTCGCCGCATACCTCGTATTTAAACCGCCCGGTATCGGTAACCATACCTGCGTAAACGCACGTGGCGGCGTATGGGCTGATTTTTAATTTATCCTTAAAAGTAAGGTAAAAATCGGCTATCATCTCGCACGCCGAAGAACGCCAATCCTCAACCCAAACGATATCGCCGTAGGGCGCAATGTCTATATGGTGATCGATTTTTATAAGTTCTTTTCCGAGCGCGTATTTTTTATTGGAAAGTCTGTCTACCGAAGCGGTATCGATTGCAATTACGAGCGCGTTCTTATATTCGTCGTCCGAAATCGCACCGTCCTCTTCGCCCAAAAAAGCCATATATTCGGAATAGTCCTCGTTGACCGTAAGAATGCGCTTTTCGGGATAAGTCAGCCTGAGAATTTCGCGAAGTCCGAGCGTAGAGCCGACCGAGTCGCCGTCCGGTCGTATATGTCTTATTATGACTATCGTCTCGTATTCTTCAATTTTTTCAAAAATTTTCGTCTTTATATCGTTCATTTTATCGTTAGCTCCGTTAGTTTAGTCCTTAAGCTTGGGCTTTCTTGCCGCCAAAACCTCGTCGGGGCGACCGACCGGCGTAGACAGCGGCGCGCTTTTTACCTCTTCGGGGCGTTCGTAAGCTCTATCTATAACGCCGATAATCGCCTCTGCGGCACGCTCGAGCGTTTCTTTGTTTTCGGTTTCGGTCGGCTCGAACATAAGCGCCTCGTGCACTATCTGCGGAAAATACATCGTCGGCGGATGAATGCCGAGATCTATCATGGCTTTGGCTATATCGAGAGCGGATACTCCCGTTTCGTTCTTGACCTTTTCCATTGAAAGAACGAACTCGTGCATGCACCCTTCGCCCTTGTTAACGTCGTATTTTTCGAGCAGTTTTTTGAGGTAGTTTGCGTTTAAAACAGCCATTTCAGCCGCATTGCGCAATCCCTCTTCGCCGAGCACGAGAATATACGTGTACGCCTTTACGAGCACGTTGAAATTGCCGTAAAAAGCCTTAACCTTGCCGATCGTCTTTTCGGGTTCTACAAGCGAATATGTGGAAGATTTATCCTTTATCGCAACGGGAGAGGGCAAGAAAGGCGCAAGTTCCGCTTTTACGCAAACGGGGCCGCTACCCGGTCCGCCACCGCCGTGCGGCGCCGAGAACGTCTTATGCAAATTGAGATGCACCGCGTCGAATCCCATATCGGCGGGGCGCGCGACGCCCATAACTGCGTTGAGGTTTGCTCCGTCGTAATAAAGCAAACCGCCCGCGGCATGCACTATCGTCGATATTTCTCGTATATTCTTTTCAAACTTACCCAAAGTGTTGGGATTAGTCAGCATGAACGCCGCCGTATGCTCGTCGCAAGCCGCCCTTAACGCGTCGAGATCGACGAGCCCGTCGGGCGTGGACGGAATACTCACAACCTGCATTCCGCAAAGCGCCGCGCTCGCCGGATTCGTTCCGTGCGCGGAATCGGGAACGATAACCTTGGTTCTTTCAACGTCCCCTCTGTCGATATGATATTTGCGAATTATCTTAAGCCCGGTAAACTCGCCGTGAGCACCCGCCGCCGGTTGAAGAGAGGCGGCGTCCATTCCGGTAATATCGCAAAGCGCGCGCTGCAGACGGCAAATAAGTTCTATACTGCCCTGAATATCACGCTTTTTTTGCAACGGATGAAGATCGGCAAAGCCTTTAAGCGAGGCGGTGATCTCGTTTACCTTGGGATTGTATTTCATCGTACACGAGCCGAGCGGATAAAAACCGTCGTCCACACCGAACGCCGCCTTTGAAAGTTCCATATAATGCCGAACGAGAGTAAGTTCGTCCGCCTCGGGCAGCTCGGTTTCGGTTTCCGTCAAATATTTATCCTTAAGCTCGTATTCGGGCACGGTGCAGGTGGGAATTTGCCACGCCTTCCTGCCCTTTTTAGAAAGCTCGAAAACGGTCGTCATTTGTTGACCTCCCCGCATATTTCAGCGCATCTGTCCATTTCTTCGCGAGTGTTAAGCTCGGTTGCGCACCACAATATTTCGTGCGTGCCTATTTTATAACCGCCCAAAATGCCGTTTTGAGCGAGCGCGTTAAGCATATTTTCCGCCGTACACTTTGAAAGCGTGACGAACTCGTTGAAAAACTCGTCCCGATACTTTACTCCTATGCCCGCTTTAGCCAACGCAAATTGCAAATAGTGCGCGTTAGCCGTGCACGCCTTGGCGACCTCTTTTATGCCCTCTTTGCCCATAAATGAAAGGTACATTCCCGCAGTAAGCGCGCAATGCGCTTCGTTCGAGCAAATGTTGGACGAGGCCTTTTCCCTGCGGATATGTTGTTCGCGCGCTTGCAGCGTTAGAACGTACGCCCTTTTGCCGTTTGCGTCTACCGTTTCGCCGACAATTCTGCCGGGCAGTTTGCGCATATATTGCTCTTTGGTAGCCATAAAGCCGAGATACGCGCCCCCGAAAGACAGCGGCAAGCCCAAGCACTGCGCCTCGCCTACAACGACGTCGGCATCGTACTCGGACGGTTTTTTAAGCAGCCCGAGGCTTATCGGATAAACTCCGACGACGAGCTTTGCACCCGAAGAGTGCACCATGTGCGAAAGGGCGTTCATATCCTCGATTACGCCGTAAAAGTTAGGCTGCTCCAAATAGACGGCGAGAACGTCGTCGTCAAGTTCGGCGTTAAGCTTTTCCATATTGGCGGTGGCGGCTATGGCTTCGACGGTAACGAGTTTAATTCCGCGCCCCTCGAAGTAGGTAGCCATAACTCGCTTTACGTCGGGCTTTATAAGGGAGGAAACGAGCACCTTGTTTTTCTTGCCGTCGGCAAACATAAGGCAAGCCTCGGCGGCGGCAGTCGCGCCGTCGTAATGGGAAGCGTTGGAAACGTCCATTCCGGTAAGCCTGCAAATAAGCGATTGGTATTCGTATATCGACTGAAGCACGCCTTGCGACATTTCCGCTTGGTAGGGCGTGTATGCCGTTACGAATTCGTTTCGAGCGGAAAGATTGCGCACTGCGGCGGGTATATAATGCTTATATGCGCCTGCGCCCATAAAAACCGTATCGTAAACGCGGTTTTTTGCGGCGAGCGCGTTGAGTTTCAGTTCTGCGTCCGCTTCCGACATTCCCGATTTCATTCCGCAATCGGGATAGCGTATGTCTGAAGGCACGTCGTCGAACAAGGCGGACGGACTCTTTAAGCCGAGTGCGGACAGCATTTCCTTAACGTCGGCTTGTGTGTGCGGAGTATATTTTGCCATATTGTTTTTCTCCGATATTACAGCGTTTTAATATATTTTGCGTATTCTTCCTCGGTCATCGTGTCGACGGTCGTTCCGTCGGCTTTGACCTTAAACAACCAAGAAACGAGCGGCTCGCGGTTTATAGCGGAAGGATCGTCGTCCAACGCGCCGTTTGCTTCAACGACTTCGCCGCCCACCGGGCTTACTACCGGGGCAACCGCCTTTACCGATTCCAGCTCGCAAGCGTCCTCGCCCGCAGTCAGCGTTTTTCCCGCTTCGGGCAGTTCCGCGTATACGATGTCGCCCATTTCGTTTTGAGCGTAGTCGGTTATGCCGACGGTTACTATTCCGTCTTCTTCAATCATCCATTCGTGTGTTTTAGTAAATTTCATAATTTGCCTCCCGTTATTTTAGGTTTTAGTCGGTTTTTATCGTCATATTATTAAGCCGCCGCTTAATGCACGACGCGAAAGCAGTTTAAAATTGCTTCGCGTTGCGCCCTGCTTTATCGGCTTATTTAACTTATTTAGAACGTTTGTAAAAGGGCATTTGCGCAGGCACCGTTCTGAGTTTTCTGCCGCGCACGTCCACGAAATATTCGTTCAAATCGGCATGTTCTCTGCGAACGCGAGCCATTGCGAACGAACCGCCTACCGTCGGACAAACGCCGCCCGAAGTGGTAATGCCAACCTCGTTGCCGTCGCCGTCGTACACCTTAAGATGCTCGCGAAGAACGCCTTTATCCGTAAGCTTTAAACCTATGCGCAAAAACTCGGGCGTTGCGTTTTCGGGCAGTTCGCCTATGTAGCCGAGCCCGTGCTTTACCGCAAAATCCAAGCCGACCTCGTTTAGTTTGTAATCGGCAGAAAGTTCATGTCCGTAAAGCGTCATACAGCATTCGAAACGCAAAGTGTCGCGCGCGCCCAAGCCGATCGGTTGAAGACCGTATTCTTTGCCCGCTTCCAAAATCGCCTCGTATAAGCCGCAAACGCTTGCGTTGTCGGTATAAATTTCGTAACCGAGTTCGCCGGTATAGCCCGTCGTCGATACGAGGCAGCGCTTGCCGGCAACATCGATATCGCTTGCGAATCTGTAATTCTTTTGCGGAAGAAGATCGGAATCGCACAGTTTAGCCATAACGCGGCAAGCCAAAGGACCTTGCAAGGCAAGCTGAGATATTTTGTCCGAAAGATTAACAGCAACGGCGCCGAGCGAAATATTCTCGGTTATATGCGCGAAGTCCTTGTCCGCGTTGGACGCGTTGACCACAAGCATATATTTGCAATCGTCGAATTTGTAAATGAGCAAATCGTCGACTATACCGCCGTCCGCATACGGCAAAAGCGCGTAGCGACATTGACCGATCTGCATATCGTCTACCCTGTTACTGACCAGCCGTTGAAGAGCGGCGGTCGCGTTTTCGCCGGTAATCTCGATTTCACCCATGTGCGAAACGTCGAATAGTCCCACGCGCTCGCGCACGGCGGCATGCTCGAATAGTATTCCGTTGCCGTAGCTTACGGGAAGCGCCCAGCCGGCAAAACTCACCATTTTGCCGCCAAGTTCGACGTGCTTATCGTAAAGAGCGGTTTTCTTATCCATAATTTACTCCAATTTACTCCTAAAAAGCAAAATTTACTTTAACGTTTACCGTCGTGAACGAGTCGCACCAAACGGCAGAAAAACAAATATTCTTGCGAGCCTTCGGTTAGCTCGTTCGTTATGCAAAACTTATTAATCGCCTCGGTCGAAAACTCGCCCGAAAACAGTAGTTTTGAACAAAAATCTTCGGCAAGAGCGACTGCGCGGGGAAACAATCCGTCGGTCGAAATGCGCACCGAGCCGCCCGAATGCGTTTCGGAAAAGTACAGCGAAACCAACCCCCACTCTGTTTTTTCAACTAAAGCAGGGCTTGCGTTTTCCCATTTGCCGTATAAATAGCCGTAAGACGAATATTTTTCGGCAAGCGTTTTGCTCTCTTTAAAATCGGGGGTACGAACGGCTAAATCGCAACCGTATTCTTCGCAAAAAGCGGCGTATAGGGCGGTTTTCAGCATATTCACCGTGATTTTATCATCGACCTCGCAAAGGTTCACCACGCGCGAACGAACGGACTCCACGCCCTTCTTTTCGAGCTTTAGTTTGTGCGGAGTAAGGTAACGTTTCATGACAGAGCAATCGACGTTTACCATAAGCGTTCCGTGATGAAGAGAGCGGCGCTTGCCGTTGTAATAAGCGTTGCCCGAAAACTTGCGACCGTCCAAGGTGAAATCGTTGCGGCCGTTGCGCTCGGCGTTTAGCCCGAGTTTTTTCAGCGCATTGAATATAACCTCCGACTGCCTCGCGGTATCGTACAAAGCGTTGGGCATTGCAAACGAAAAGTTTAGATTGCATTCGTCGTGATAGACGGCACCGCCCCCCGTTCTTCTGCGAGCAAGCATAACGCCGTCCGCCTTTAAAGCGTTTAAATCGCATTCCGCAAAGGGATTTTGATTATATCCGATAACGACGGTAGGCCTATTTACCCATAAATAGAAATAACAATCGTTCCCGTCGCAATCGGTCATCGTGCTTTCGGCGGCAAGATTGCAATAGGGATCGAGCGTATTCGATTGAACGAGATGAAAAGCTAAATCTTCCATAGAATTATTTTACTATAAAACGTTCTTTTTTGCAATGGTTTTATTCTTTAACCGCAAAAAAATTCTTAAAGGAAAAATTACGATAAAAAAACGGCTTTCGTCTTTCATCGCTCGGCACGCGGCGGCGGCAATTAACCGCGAACTTCTTAATATACGCAAAAGCGCGTTTTCGGCTTTAATTAAAAGGTAGATTTTAGTGTTTTTTTATTATTTAAAACGCGCCTTTTTTAATTAAAAACCCTTTTAAAAGTGCCGATAATCGACCTATTGCCCCATTTATTAAAATTAAAAGGCTGTGCTTGTCACGTATTAAAGCATAGCCTTTTTGCGTTTAATTATTTTGTAAATTGCGCTTGTAATGGAAAAGATATTGCTGAAAAAAACCTGCATCTAAACCGAAAGTTTTTACGAAATATTCGGATATTTTTTCGCGGTCTGAAAGTTTTCCGCCAAAGTCTTCGGCGTATATTTTTTCTATCCACACGTCGACCGGGAAACTGTCCGTTTTGTGAAAGCCGAAAAGGCGAATGCAATCGGCAACCTTGTCGCCTATTCCGCGGACGGAAAGCAGCCTTTTTTTAAGTTCCGCTCCGTTCGTTTTCCGAAGTTCGGCAATATAATCGTCGTTTATTATTTGAGCAAGCCCCTTAAAAAAATCGGCGCGGTAGCCCATGCCGATCGACTTATAAAAATCGACGTCGGCGTTTTTTAAATCTTCGGTTTGGGGAAAAGTCCTATATTCCACACCGCAAAACTCGCGCTTTTTACCCAATCCGTCGCACAATTTTTCGATAATCCCCTTTATACGCGGAATGTTGTTGTTTTGCGATATAAGAAAAGAAAAACAAGTTTCAACCTCGTCTTGTCTTAAAATTCTAACGCCCTCGGCGGCTTGAGCGGCTTTGGAGAGAATTTCGAATCCGCTGTTTTTCGCACGCTCGTTTATCCCCTCGTAGTCAGTTTCAAGATCAAAATAACGCTTAAAATACTCGACATCGCCGTCCTCACACGTAAAAGTAGTAAAGCCTTCTATCGTCTTTAAAAAGCACGCTTTATCCCTACTTTTTACCAAATAGCCGTCCGAAACTGCGTTAAAGCGGAAGACCTGACCGCACTCGAGCGTGTCGCGCGCGTTGAAATATTTAGACGGAAATACAAATTCTTTCATAAGTAAAAGTGTACTGAAAACCGTAAAAAGGCACTAAAAAACCGAAGGCGAAACCTTCGGTCTTAAGTGCGATTATTCTGCGTAAACGCTAACTTGCTTTTTGTCTTTGCCGAGGCGCTCGAATCTTACGACGCCGTCTGCAAGTGCGTAAAGCGTATCGTCGCTTCCGATACCTACGTTCTTACCGGGATGAATCTTCGTTCCTCTTTGACGAACGAGAATGTTACCGGCGAGAACCGACTGTCCGTCGGCACGCTTTGCACCCAATCTCTTAGATTGGCTGTCACGACCGTTTCTACTGCTACCGACACCCTTTTTATGAGCGAATAAACTAATCAAAAACATATATCTTATTCCTCCTTATAAAGCGGCGATCTCGTCGATTCTGACTGCCGTGAACGGCTGTCTGTGACCGTGTTTTCTTCTTTCGTTCTTTTTAGCTTTGTACTTATAAACGATAACCTTTTTAGCCTTATCCTGTACGGTTACCTCGCCTATAGCCTTAAAGCCCTCGGCATCCTTTCCTACTTTGATGCCCGTTTCGTCCGATACGAGAAGCACTTTGAACTCAACCTTTTCGCCGACCTGCTTATCAAGTTTTTCGAACCTAATGACGTCGCCTACTTTTGCGGTGTATTGCTTGCTTCCGTTTTCGATGATTGCATACATCCTACAAAATCCTCCTGTCTAAGCTCGCCGAAACTGAGGCGGTGCAACGCACGCTTCCGAGCCCGTTCCGAGCGGTCTTGTCTATAATATCAAATATATAGCCGTATGTCAAACGATTTTTCGGCACACCGCAAAATTTTCACAATTGTTTTTTTAACTTTTTTAGACGTTTTCGTTTTACCTAAAGGGTACGTTTATGTTAAAATTTCCGTATAATATTTCGGGCAAACCGCCCTTATGAGGAGGAATCGACTTGGCTTCGGAAGGAAGAAAAGCAAAAGCAACCAAAAAAACGTCCGACGATATTTCGTTTTTCGAGCTGAAATCGACAAAAAGCAAAAGAAAGAAAAAAGGCAAAAAATCCGCGCTCTTTACCGTCTACGCCATAATACTCGTAATCGCGGTTTTCGTCGGGTATTTCGTAACGAGCGCGAACGTAAAATTCACGCCGCACGTCATGAAACTTAACGGCGAGGCTTGCCAAGAACTCGACTATATCGAAATCGACCTTTCCGCCCTGCGCGAAGATATTATCGCAAAAAACGGCGACTCGCCTATTACCGCGGAAACGATTGCGGCTTATGCGGATTTTGACGACGGCGGCGTTTCGGCTACCTTTTTCGGAAAAGAACTGACCGTTCACAAAACGCTGCTTTACCGCGAGGATTTGAGCAAAGAGGCAAAAACAGTCGATAAAATCGACTATGCCGCGCCCGGAGTTTATTATATCGAATACACTTGCGACCACTTTGCTTTTACCGGAAAAAACTTTATTAAAACTGTTTACGTAACGGGGGTAGAGATCGATGGCTAAAAAGAAAATTAACTCCGTAACTGCCGTTTTCGGTGCTATAGCCCTATTTTTAGTCGGAACGCTCGGCGGTTTTTACTTGGCTCTTCAAGCGGTCGATGCCTACGAAATACCAAAAGCGGAAACGGTGCAAACGTCTGCCGTCGGCACGCCGAACGTCGAAGTGATTAAGAGCAAAGAGCTGTCCGTTCACTTCTTGGAACTCGGCAACAAATACACCGGCGACTGCACTTTTATCAAGTCGGGCGAAACGGAAATACTTATCGACGCGGGCAGCCGAGCGGACAGCGTTAAGCCCATTTACGACTACGTGTCACCGCTCATCGACGGCAAACTCGACTACGTAATAGTAACGCACGCCCACCAAGACCACTACGCGGGCTTTGCAACGGGTAAAAACGTCGACAGCCTTTTCGACCTTTTAACCGTAGATACCGTAATTACCTTTTCCAAGACGAACCAAAAAACGACTTCGACCTTGTACGGCAACTTCCTCCGCGAACTTGACGAAACGAAAGAAAAAAACGGCACTAAAGTTTATGACGCGCTCGAGTGTTATAACAAACAAAACGGAGCACAACACACGTACAAGATAAGCGAAAACGTCGAAATGGAAATACTTTACCAAAAATATTACGAAGAAACAGCCTCGACGGAAAACGACTATTCGGTGTGCATGCAAATCAACAGAACGGTAGATTCCGAGGTCGTTTCCTATCTTTTCACGGGAGATCTCGAAAAGGACGGCGAAAAAAGTCTTGTGGAAAATAACGGCGACAGCCTTAAAAAAGTTGCACTTTACAAGGCGGGACATCACGGCTCGAAAACGTCCTCTTCGACCGAACTTCTCGAAGTAATACAGCCCGACATAGTATGCGTTTGCGCTTGCGCGGGCAGCACCGAATATACCACTAAAATCGAGAACACTTTCCCCACGCAGCAGTTTATCGATCGCGTGGCAAAATACACCGAAGAAGTTTACGTTACGACGCTTTGCCTCGATTATAAAAAAGGCGAATTTACCTCTATGAACGGCAATATCGTAATATCGTCGGCAAAAGGCTCGGTCGCAATCGAAAAAATCTTTTCGGCAAGCAATCTTACCCTGTTCGATACCGAATGGTTCAAGCAAAACCGCACGTTAAACAAATAACGAAAACACGATAATAGCGAGTATTTTTCCTTGAAAAACCCGCGATAATCGACTTATAGACCTGCTTTTTAAAAACGGCAGGTCTTTTTTTACTGTTTTAACGCCGCGTTTTTTAGAACAAAATTTACCTACGACCGCGCAATTTTACCCAAAAAAATTATGCCGAAAATTTTATTTTTTCGCCGTTTTTTAAAAAATACACTTTTTGCCGCTAAATGTTCAATTAAAATAACATTACCCCCCCCCGAATGTGAAAAAACAACCGTTCGACAATATTTTAACTTCTTTTTTGCCGCTTTTTTATATAATATATGTCGCGACGGTTGACAAGGTGAAAATTAGGTGATAAAATACTCATAAGAAAAATAAAATTTTAAACAAAGAGGCACTGCTTCAAAGCAAAAAAAGGCGGCAACGGCGGCTTTACGAAACGAAGGGATACACGATGAACAAAAAACACTCAACCGAAAAAAATACGGACAAAACGAACAAAACCGAAAGCGCAACCGCCCCCATTGCGGACGTTAAAACGGACGGCAAAACCGAAAGCGTAACCGCCCCCATTGCGGACGTTAAAACGGACGGCAATACCGAAAGCG
>CAZHGN010000011.1:0-3831 GCA_964532155.1 uncultured Acidiphilium sp. | reverse complement strand
AACCGCCACCCCCGTCACCGAAGAAAAGACGGCGGGCAGCAAGGAAAAAACGCAGTACGTGCTCGAAATCAAGCACTTTTCGAAAAAATACGCCGGTGCAAAAAACTATTCGGCAAGCGACATAAGCCTTGCTCTCGAAGCGGGAAAGGTACTCGGTCTCGTCGGAAGCAACGGCGCGGGCAAATCGACGACGATAAAATCCGTTACCGGCATTTTGCCGTTTACCGAGGGTGAAATTTACGTTAACGGCTACGACGTTAAAAAACAGCCGATCGAAGCCAAGAGCAGTATCGGCTACGTACCCGACGACCACTCGGTGTACGACGTTTTGACCGGCAGAGAATACGCCGACTATATGGGCAGTCTTTTCGGCGTGCCCAAGGCGCAAAAGAAAGACCGCATAGAATACCTTGCAAAGCTTTTTAACATCGAGTTTGCGCTCGACAAGCAAATCGCAGGCTATTCGCACGGTATGAAACAAAAAATATGTCTTATCGGCTCGCTCGTGCACTCCCCCAAACTTTGGATTCTGGACGAACCGATGATGGGACTTGATCCGCAGACCATGAACGACGTTAGAAACTGCATACGAAACTATGCAAATTCGGGCAACGCGGTCGTATTCTCGTCGCACAACCTCGACGTAGTCGAAAAAGTATGCGATATGGTTGCCATAATAAAGGGCGGCAAACTGGTAGAATTCTTCGACCTAAAGCAAGCGCTGGCGGATCCGTCGTTCAGTCTCGAACGCATGTTTATGCAAATCAACGGAGTATGGAATGAATAAAATTTTATCATACGTCCGCCTTCATTTGCGCCTTATGCGGACGAAAAACAACTCGGGCAAAAAAAGCCGAATAGCGACTACCCTTCTCGGATTGCTCACTTGCGTAGTAATGCTCTTCGTCTTCAAATATTTCTTGGAAATGCTCGTCGATCAGTTCGGCAAAATCATAGAAATCGCCGACTTTTCGACCGTACTGTGGACTATTATAGAGGTTGTTTTGACGGTATCTTGCGTATCGTTCGAAATTAAAGGATTGTTAAAACCCGCCGACCTAAAAATCGTCGCAAGGTTCCCTATGTCCTCTTTCCAAACGTTCGTAGCCGAGCTTATAATCGTCTTTTTGAGCAATCTTTTGCTTTCGGTATGCATATGCTTACCTGTAATGCTCGTCTTCGGCTTTGCAACCGGCATGATCTCTTTCGCCTTCATCATACGGATAATCGCGGCGGCGGTGTTTGCCTCGTTTCTCCCCTTCGGTCTTGGCACTATACTCACCGTTCCCGTTATGTACGCGGTATCGGCAATCGAAAACCATAACGTACTAAAACTTATTTTCTTTACGCTACTGCTGACCGGCGCGCTCGTGCTTTACGACTACATTTTGAGCTTGCTTGCCGAATACTTCATATACCAACGCATATCCGACGAAACGATTTCGGTTATGCAGAAATTTATAGCCCTCGTCAACTTAAAACTCAATCCGTGCGTGCTTTTAAAAAGCGTCGGAATAAACGGTTCCGTAGTTTTGCCGATGGTTATGATTTTGCTGTCGAGCGCGGTTTTACTCGCTATCGGCTTGCTTATAGCAAAGCCCGTGTACGACAAAGTCCGCCTAAACGCTCTCGAGGGCGGCAAAAAGATTTTCGGCTTAAAATCGAAATACACCTCGCACGGTCCCTTCGTCTCCATTTTAAAAAGGGAGTTCAAAGATATTATCAGAACGGGAACTTACGCATACTATTATCTCGGCGTGGCGATAACAACCCCGGTTATGGTATTCTTTTGTAACAGGCTCGTCAACAAAGTGGGCGAAGCGCAAGTAGGCGCAAACGTCGCATACGGCGTATCCGTCCTCGTTCTTTTGGCGTTTATGGCTATGATAAACTCCTTTTCGGCGCAAGCCATTTCGCGCGAGAAGGAAACGTTCTATATAACCAAAATCACGCCGTATAAATACACGCTTCAGCTTGCGGCGAAAGGCGTGCTTAATCTCGCCGTCGCAACGGGCGCATTACTGCTCAGCATTTACGTCATAGCAAGGCTGGAATTTCTTACCGTAGGTCAAAGTTTTCTCGTATTCGGCATATCGTTTATTACGGCGTTCGGTATGATCGTTAACGGCTTTAACCTCAATCTTTCCAACCCCGACCTCGCTCTGTCCACCAACGGCGACGCGGGGCAAACGAATATGAACTTGCTGATGCTCATAGGGCTTTTCGTCGCAATCGTCCAAGGCGGCCCCGCGATCGTTTTGTCCTACCTTTTCGGAACCGAAATGGTCTATATACTCAACGTTGCGGTTACCGTTATTTACACCGGAGTAAACGTTCTCGTATTCTTGCTTACAGCCGAAAAAAAGTACGCACGAATAGAGTTCAGATAAAATCATACGCGCTATCGGGCGGCAAAACGCTCGAGCCTCAACCGTAAAAAGCGGTTGCACGCAGACTAACACACGACAGGCGGCAAAACAACGCTAAAAGCCGCCGAAAAACTACAACGAGCGATACTAAAACACAAAACCACCAAGCTTGCTTAAGTGACTTAAATCGTTTTTTTACTATCGATACCGTTCGCCGATCGCTATGCCGATCAAACGAAAGGAGGATTTTTAAATGAAAAAGGTAATGATTTGCGCTATAACGCTTCTTCCCTTGATTATCCTATTGACGCTATTCGTCAGTACGACGGTCATAGGTTTTTCTACCTATGTCTACGTACAGGAAATACAGTTTGTCAACGAAGAGTACAAACTTAAAAAGACCGACGAGAATAACGTTTCGGAGCGCCTCAAAATTAACGTTTTCCCCATGCAGGCAAACAATAAAGAGGTCGAATACTGGAGCGACGACACGTCGATCGCAACCGTAGACGAAGACGGAAACGTCACGAGCGTCGATTTCGGCGAGGTCATTATTCACGCCCGCAGTAAAGAAAACCCGTCGAAAGTCACCTCCTGCAAGGTAGTGGTTACCGACGATAAAATTCATAGGCTCTACGCAGTCGATCCGCCCGAAAAAATGCTTTTCGGCGAGTCGATTAAGCTTTCCTTTACCTACGTTCCCAAGGAAGCCAAAAACGCCGAACTCGTTTTCGAATCTTTAAACGAACTCGCCACCGTTTCACCCGACGGCACCGTGACGGCAAATGCCGAATTAAGCGGCATGGCAAAAATACGCATTCGCGCCAAAGATAACGCCTCAGCCGAAACCGAAGTCAATATTAAAGTCTACGGCAAGGTCGAGGAACTTAGCTTTGAAGACCAAGCCGACGTCCTCGACGCGGTAACCGTATTCGATTTACCCAAAGTCCTTATCTACCCCGAAAAAGCGGCACCCGACGCTAAACTGTATTACTACTTAAGCAAGACCGACGAGAGCATTGCAACGATAGACCAAGAAAACGGCAAGCTCACCTTCACGAGCGCGGGAACCGTCACACTTTACGTTCGCGACGATTACGAACACGAAATCGCAAAAAAATACACTTCGACTTACGGTCATTACGAAACCGTTAAGTTTGACGAAACCTCTACCGAAATTACCGTAAACTACGAAGATTACACAACCGAAAACGGCTATTTGCTTAACGTAGCGCACTCGGGCACGCCCGAAAAGGCTACGGAAAAAATAACGCTTGCAACCGACAACGACGCCGTAATAGCCGTGGAAAACGACAAGTTCGTCGTAAAAGGCGGCGGCACGACCGATATTTACGTTGAAATCACCACTTATAAAGGCGAAACCGTTCGAGCCACGCTAAAGGTTACCGTCAACAGAAAAGCCGACTCAATCGACTTTTTGGACGAAAACGGTAACGGCGGC
>CAZHGN010000010.1:11783-41850 GCA_964532155.1 uncultured Acidiphilium sp. | reverse complement strand
TCGTTGAAGAGACTATTGAAGAAGTAGTCGAAGAACCTGCGGAAGTCGTTGAAGATGTTGTTGAAGAGGTAGCGCCCGAAGAGGTTGTTCCCGAAACGACCGAAGAAGTCGTTGAAGAGACTATTGAAGAAGTAGTCGAAGAACCTGCGGAAGTCGTTGAAGAGGTTGTTGAAGAAGTAGCGCCCGAAGAGGTTGTTGAAACGCCTGTTGAAACGGTTGACGGTGAGCTTGCCGCCGCTGTTATTGCGTTGGACGGCGAGGAATTACCCGAAAAGAAAGCGTACGTCAGGAGCCCCAACTTCGCCGAAAAGATGATGGCTGCTTCCGAAATTATTCAGGACAGATACGACGAGCTCAAGAATTACGCTCTGCGCTACAGAAAACTTAAATCGAGAATTTCCAAGAAGTTCGACAGTATTAACATGGGAAGATTCCACTTCGTTAAGCTGTCCGTCGCGGGAAAGACTCTCAAACTTTATCTCAATATGGATTATGCCACCGTTGATCCCAAGTTCCGTTGCGTGGATATGTCCAATAAAAAGACCTACGTTACCGTGCCCGTAATGCTCAGAATTAAATCGGGTAGGGCAATGAAATACGCTAAGCGCCTTATCGATCAGTGCGCTCAGCAGCACGAGATGCTCGAAAGGAGAAAACCCTTCGAGGTTGATTCGATGCAGCTTATCGAGGAAGCGTTGAACGCTAAAAACGAGCTGCCCGAAAACGACGAACTTACCGCCGCAACCGACGTCTCTGCCGAAGAAGAAGAGTAAGAGTAATCGGCGCTAATCGCCGCTTGCTTATACGAAAGAAATACGAAAGATAAAATTACGGACGGATTCTTTTCTTACGAGAAGGATCCGTTTTGTTAAAAGCGCGGCATTGAATTAAGTCCCTGCCTCGTGGCTATAAATAGCGTAAACGGATGGACGAAAGTTCTTTAAGCCGTTTTGCGCGGCGTTTGTTTATTAATCGCGTCGCACTTGCTTTTATTAACGTTATACGGAAGAATAAAATGAAATTTGCCGGTTTTCAAAAATTAACGTTGCTCGACTATCCCGAAAAAACCGCTTGCACGGTTTTTACTCTCGGGTGTAATTTTCGTTGCCCGTTTTGCCATAATTCGGGTATTGCTTTTTCGGGCGAGAGTCGTGCCGAAATCGACGAACAAGAGATTTTGGAGTATTTGTTTTCTCGCCGCGGGAAAATAGACGGTTTGTGCATTACCGGCGGAGAGCCGCTTTTGCACGACGGCGTTTTGGATTTTATCGCGAAAGTGCGTGCCGAAGGCTTTTTGGTTAAGCTGGATACTAACGGCAGTGTTTACGGCAAGCTTAAAGAGATTGTTGACGGAAAACTGTGCGATTACATCGCTATGGACGTTAAAAATTTACCCGAAAAATATGCGCCGTCGGCGGGCGTTTCGGTTGATAAAGAGAATATAATTAAAAGTATAGAACTGTTAAAGTCCGGCGCGGTAGAATACGAATTTCGCACTACGGTCGTGCGCGAATTGAATGCTCGCACGGATTTTAAGGCGCTGGCAAAATTGCTTATCGGCGCAAAGCGATTCTTCTTGCAAAAGTATAGATATTCAGAGCAAGTGCCAAACGACGGTTTTTCGGCATATTCGGATGCCGAAATGCACGAAATAGTCGAGGAAATGCGTGAGGCGGGGCTGAGTTGCGCAATGCTCCGCGGAGTCGATTAATAGCGAAAGATTAAATATAGAGACGATAGTGCGCTTCGGCTTATTTTGCGCCGAACGGCAAAAGGAAAGGTTTTATGAAGGAAAATAAAAAGGTTGCGGTGTTTATCGACGCCGAGAATATATCCGCAAAATACGCGGCTCGGCTTATCGAGGAGGCGGCGAACTACGGCGACGTTATTGTGCGCAGAGTTTTTGCCGATTGGTCAAGCCCCAACGTTCAGGCGTGGAAAGAAACGGTTGCTCGCCATTCGCTTATTGCCGAACAGCAGTTTTCGGCGGTAAAAGGCAAAAATTCGGGTGATATATCGCTTATTATCAACGCTATGGTCGTGCTATTCGAAAAGGATATAGACGTTTTTTGTCTTGCCTCGTCGGACAGCGATTTCACTCGACTCGTGCAAGAACTTCGCGAGCGCGAAAAAACGGTCGTCGGGTTTGGCTTGAAGCAAACAGCGCAGGCGTTCGTCAACGCTTTTTCGGAGTTTATTTACCTCGACAACAGCGATACCGCCGAGAAGGAAAAGACCGAAACTAAAAAATCCGAAAGCAAGCCCGTTTCCATTTTGGACGAAAGCAGGCGGGTTGCTTTAAAGGAGATAATCGAAAAGCTTATCGAGGAAGACGGCTGGGCGTTGTACGCGCGCATCGGAATGGAAATGAAAAACAAATTCGCCGACTTCGTTCCCAAAAACTACGGTTGCAGGTCGATGAAAGAACTCATCGGCAAGGTTATAACCAGCATCGGCGATTACGAAATTCAAACCGGCAGAGACGGAACTACCATGTATTTGCTCCATGCGGCAAAACCGTCGCTTAAGAAATCGCAATCGGCTAAACAACTTTCCGAAAAACCGCTTGCAAGCAAGAAAAAAGACAAGCCGCATATCAAAGCCGAGCGCAAGTCGTCAAAACACAATCCGCACTAAAAGGCAAAACGCGTAAGCAATATAAATAACGCAAGAAGTTTTGCCTGAACGAGTCAAAGGCGTATTCAAGCAAAGCTTTGCGGTATTATACACCGAAAGTGTTAATATAGAAAAATGGCAACGAAAGGTTGCTGTTTTTTTATACCTCGTTTTCTTATTTAAAGCGGTTAGACGATTATATAGCCTAAATAATAACAGGCGCGGCTATACGTCGATAATCAACGTATAGGCGGAGTTTTTTTGTGAAAAACTTTGAGTTGCAGTGCCATTTTCGCCTCCCTCGCGGAGGAAACCGAGGGGGGGGTAAGCGATAGTCTTTTTTTCGGAAAGAACTTTGGTATTGCCGCGCGTGTTAACGGTGTTTAATTGCGGAAAGAAATTTTTAGAAATTAGGTCGGTAAGTCGTTGACAAGAGAAGTGCTTTATATTATAATTAAAGCGAACATATGTTCTAAAACGGTTGAAGAAACGCGGAGTTAAGATTAAAAGCGAAAGGAGCAAGATAGGGGGAAAGATAGTTATAAAAGCTCTTTTTTCGCATTTAAAAAATGTACGGAGGGAAAAATTAAATTAATTTGTAAAAAAATAATAAAATATGTCAGTTATCTATTGAAAAAAATGAGTAAAGCGATTATAATTCTTAACGAAGCGCTCGATTAGCCGTTTTGAATATATTCGGGGGAAAATATGAACGAGGTTATAAAAACTTTACTTTACAGTTATCCGTCGTTTGACGGAATTACGGAAGCGACCGACAGGCTCGTATATTATAAGGCTCTTTCGTCTTATAAAGACAATTCGAAGACCTGCAACCAAATGAACGAAATTGCCGCTCTTAACGAGCGTGCGGCTCGAGTAGTGTGGGCAAAAGGCATTATCGACAAGCTTTTGAACGAACTTACGCCCTTTGAACGCCAACTTATAGAATACAAATATTTCAATCGCGAACAGGGTGTGGGATTCGACACGTCGTCACGCGCGTACTTTCGCAAACAGTTACGGCTTGAAAAGAAAATCACCGCGGCGCTTGCCTATCTTAAGCCGAACGAGGATTGGTTTTTCGAGAATTTCGGCGACGTATATTTTCTTAAAGCCAAGTATTTAAGGATTAAAGCCGCCGCCGAAAACGGCAGAAAAAACGCCGCTAAAGAAAGAAATATTTAATATTGTTAAAATTACAAAAGGTCGTCTCTGTCGGCGTCGGAAAATGCGTAACGCGTTTTCTTGCCGGGCTTAAAAAGGAGATAAACGACGCTCAGCGCAACTAAGGTTACCGCAATGACTATAACGGTCGTTAAAGCGGAATCGGTACTCGTTGCGTAGGGCGCCGTTTCTTTTTGCGATTGTTCGCTTGAATATGTAGCCGAGTTTTCGATTTCGGGCGGGTAAAGGGGTAACGGATGCGGTTCGAGCGTTGCCGCACCGAAAGCCGAACTTCTCACGTAGCCTACGTAGCCGTTTGCGTATACACAATAAAAAATCTCGCCTAAAACGTCTATACTGCCGTAAAAGGCGCACTCGGTGCGCGCGGGCAGAACGGCTTTGGGCGTCGTTGCGGCGGAGTCTGAAAACAGTACTTCGTCGGCGGTAAGCGAAGGCTTAAAGTCGGGGTAAATAAGCTTCGGCGGCGTTTCGGTATAGGCGTGATAGAATTCGAGCTTTATAAAGCCCTCCCTTGCGGGTACGGCGGCGTTTTCATCCATATAGCGTACGCGGACGGCGTAATTATCGATGGCAAGCACCTTTACGAAATAGCCGACAGGCAGAACGAACTTTGCGACGGTGCAACCGGGATCGTCGTAAAATAAAACGTTTTCGTCGAAAATGCGCGCGTAGGCGGCTGTGCTTTCGGCTGCAAAAACTTTTTGCTCGCTGAAGTTTAAGGCGAAGATTGCGGTGCCGTTTGCGGCGATAATAACGGATATTAAGCTAAGCAATGAAATAATGCGTTTTATCATAAAAGCATTATACCGCGGCGGCGGGCATTGCTATTGACGAATGCGGACGAAAAGGGGGATTTTTTAGCGAATGCGCGAGATAATACGTAAAATTAACGAAATAGAGCGTGAAGAAAACAGGCGTAGGAGCCGCTTGGACGATTATAACAAGCAAAAGGTGCACGAAAAGCAGATGGCTTTTCACAAGTGCCAAAAGGGTAACAGGTGGGTTTTCGGCGGTAACCGAAGCGGCAAAACGGAGTGCGGTGCGGTGGAATGTGTATGGCTTTCGCGCGGGATACATCCGTTCAGAGAGAACCGAAAAAACACGTTCGGTTGGGTTGTTTCGCTTACGGCGCAAGTTCAGCGCGACGTTGCGCAACGCAAGGTTTTGTCGTACTTATCCAAGCGTGATATCGTCGACGCGGTTATGCTTAGCGGACGTAAGGATAGCCTCGAAAACGGTGTTATAGACCAACTTTTTATAAAAAACGCCTTTGGCGGTATATCGGTTATCGGCTTTAAAAGTTGCGATCAGGGGCGCGAAAAATTTCAGGGCGCTTCGCTCGATTTCGTTTGGTTCGACGAGGAACCGCCCAAGGACGTTTACGAGGAATGCCGAATGCGCCTTCTCGATAAGGGAGGATGTATGTTCGGCACCATGACTCCGCTTAAGGGGCTTACCTTTATTTACGACGAGATTTATATGAACGCGAGCGGCTCGGACGACGTGTGGTACGAGTTTATGGAATGGGGGGATAATCCTTATCTCGATCCCGAAGAGGTTAAAAAAATGAACGACGGCTTGTCTGCCGACGCGCTCGAATCGCGTAGGTTCGGACGGTTTAAAGCGGAAAGCGGTGCGGTCTATCCCGAGTTCGACGAAGAGCGGCACGTTTTGAAAGAACCCTTCGAACTGCCTTACGATTGGCAAGCCGTTTTATCCATCGATCCGGGACTGCATAATCCGCTTTCTTGCCATTTCTACGGCGTGGATTACGACGGCAACGTTTACGTCGTGGCGGAGCATTATCTTGCCGAGAAAACCGTTTCGTATCACGCCGAACAAATAAAGAGAATTGCCGATTCGCTGGGGTGGCACAGGCGGTCGGACGGGCGGCTCGAAGCGCTTATCGATAGCGCCGCCAATCAAAAAACGCTTGCGTCGTCGCGCAGCGTTACCGAACTGTTCTTTGAGGAGGGCATAGCGTGCAATCCCAACGTTAATAAAGAAAAATTTGCCGGGATAGCGCGCGTTAAAGAATATTTCGCCGCGGACAGAATTAAGATTTTTCCCGGTTGTAAAAACCTTATACGCGAGATAAAAGGCTACCGCTGGGGCGACGACGAACAGCCGATAAAACGCGACGATCATGCCTTGGACGAGCTAAGATACTTTATTATGTCGCGCCCCGAAAACAAGCCGCCTAAAAAAGAGCAGAGCGCTATCGAAAGGGATAAAGAGCGGCTTATTCGCAGGCTTTCGCCGAAAGGCGGACGGAGGGGATAAAGTGCCGATAACGGACTTATAGCCCGAGTATTTAAAAAAATTGTCATAAAACGGTTGTAATTTATAAAAACGGCGGTATGATTTTTGCGTAGCCGCGGCAAGGGGGTATGAAGCTAAAGGGAATGGACGGAAAAACTGTTAAAAAAATACGCGCCGCACTGCTTAAGCGCGCGGTCGGATACGATACGGAAGAAACGGTCGAGGAATATTCGAGTAACGGCGAGGACGTGACTATGGTCAGAAAAAAAGTGACTAAAAAGAACGTGCCGCCCGATATTACGGCGGCTAAACTTTTGCTCGAAGAGCACGGCGACGGATATTCGGAAATGAGCGACGAAGAACTCGAAGCCGAAAAGACGCGTTTGCTGAAACTGCTTAAAGGCGAAAGCGGACGGAAAAAGGAGGGCGTGCATGAAAATAATAAAAAATGAGTACGAAACGATATGCGACGTCAAGGGGTGCGACCGTTACGCCGAGTACCGACTGATAATGGACGTCGGCGAGGAAGCGCACGTATGTATTTGTTCGAAGTGCCTCGGCGAGTTTTATCGCGAGGCGTCGGAAAAACTAACGGAAAAGGAGAAACGAAATGCAAAAAAAAGATAAGGGCGAGGATTTTTTTGAAAAGGAGCTTGCTCGCGAGGTGACCGAGGACTACGAGCGCAGACGAGAGGAGCGGCGTACGCTCGAACAGCAGTGGCAACTCAATTTGAACTATCTTATGGGTAACCAGTACGCCGAAATTGCGCCGAGCGGCGAGATCGACGAGGAAGAGAAGGATTATTATTGGCAGGGGCGCAACGTTTATAATCACATTGCGCCCATAGTGGAAACGAGAATTGCCAAACTGTCGAGGGTGCGACCGGTTACTTCGGTGCGTGCGGCGGGCGACGACGAGAGCGATTTGAAGTCGGCTAAGATGGCGAGCGCCTTGCTCACTTCGACTTTTTCGAGACTTGAAATGAGCGACGTTATTTACAAGGCGACGTTGTGGAGCGAAACGCTGGGCACTTCTTTTTATAAGGTGACGTGGAACTCGGACGGCGGCAAAAAGATAGGCGAAAAGGACGGCGAGGCGGTTTACGAAGGCGACGTTTGCGTGGAAGCGTTGTCGCCGTTCGATATTTACCCCGACAGCCTTTTTAAGGAAGACGTGGACAACCAAAAAAGTATTATCCACGCGAGGGCGATGCACGTTGACGACGTTGCCGCGATTTACGGCAAAAGGCTGAAAGGCGAGGAAGTGGACGTGTTTACGCTCGAAAAAAACACTTGCGGCGGTAGCAACGGCTTTTTCAGCAGACGGTTGACCGGCGGAACGGTTAAGGACAGCGTAGTGGTTATCGAGCGGTATGAAAAACCTTGCGAAAGGTTTCCCGACGGGCGCGTAGTTACCGTTGCCGCGGGCGAGGTGCTTGCGGTGGGCGATCTGCCGTATATGAACGGAGAAGAGGGCAGACGTACCTTTCCGTTCGTAAGGCAGGTTTCAATCAATCAAGCGGGCAGCTTTTTCGGTTTGAGCGTAATCGATAGGCTTATTCCCGTTCAGCGTGCGTATAACGCCGTAAAGAACAGAAAGCACGAATATTTGAACAGAGTGAGCATGGGCGTGGTCACGGTTGAGGACGGCTCGATCGATACCGACGCGCTCGTCGAGGACGGACTGTCGCCCGGCAAAGTTTTGGTGTATAGGCAGGGTTCTACGCCGCCGACCTTTATGCGCTCGGCGACCGTTCCGCCCGACTTTACCTATGAAGAATCGCGCTTGGAACAAGAGTTTATCAACGTCAGCGGCGTGAGCGAGTTCTCGAGAAATTCGGACGTTTTGTCGGCGAACATAAGCGGCGTTGCCCTTGAACTTATGGTCGAACAGGACGAAACGAGGCTTATTACTTCAGCCGAAAACGTCAGGCGCGCGGTGCGAGTTATCGGCAGGCAGATTATAAGAATTTTTAGGCAATACGCTAAAATTTCGAGAATGATGAGGGTTGCCGGGCGCGGTAATTCGGTGGAGCTTTACTATTTTAATTCGGGCGATTTGACGAGCGACGACGTGGTATTCGATACCGAAAACGAGCTTACGGCAAGCCCCGCGCAAAAGAAGAGCGCCGTTTACGATATGCTAAACGCCGGGCTTTTATCCGACGACGACGGCAAAATGAACCAGCGCACTAAGGCGAAAATTTTGGAACTGCTCGGCTTCGGCACGCTTTCGGGGGCGCAAGATATTACCAATCTGCATATAGATAAGGCTCAGCGCGAAAACATTTCGATAGCGAACGCCGACGTCGAGCCGGAAGAGTTCGACGACCATGCGGTGCACGTTACCGAGCATACGCGGTTTTTGCTATCCGAGGATTTCGGCGGCAAGGCGCAATTAAAAAATAAACTTTTGGCGCACCTTCGCAAGCATAAACTGCTGATGGCGGGCGCTATGGGGGAAGAAAATGAACAAGAATAACGATGCTCCCGTAAACGCGGGTGGAAAAGAGCGTTTGCTTAACACGGAACAAGGCGTTGCTTTGCCGGCAGATACGCCCTCCGTAGGCAAGTTTGCCGACGCGACCGCTCTTTTAAATGCGTACAACGAACTTCAATCGGAATTTACCAAACGCAGTCAGAGATTGAGGGAGTTGGAGAGGGAAAACGAACTGCTTAGACAAGAACAAGTCGGCATGCGCGCCGAATCGGAAGTCGTACAAGATGAAACAGGGAGTGCGGCGGAGGAAAGGGCGCATAAGACCTCTTGCGTGGCAGACGAGCGGATTGCCGATGCGGGCGAGAATATTCCCTGCGAGGACGATCGGATCGCCGATGAAGTCGGGCGATTTCTTTCGGAAAACCCCGAAGCGGGGCTATACGCCGACGAGATAGTCGATCTTGCGGCGGCTTGCGGCGAGGTGGAGAAAGGATTTCTCGAACGGGCGTATCTGAAAGTCGTCAAAGGAATGCTCGAAAGGGAGCGTGAACGCCTAAACGACGGCTACGTTTTGGAACGGGCGCGTTCTACGCCTGCCGTCCGCGACGAAATAATACGCGGCTATCTGGCGGACGTGCATGCGGCTAAGGGAATGCGCCTTTTGACGGGAGAGGGCGGCGCGAGTTCGCTTGCTCCGCCGCTTAAGCCGTCGTCAATCGCCGAGGCGGGCGAAATGGCTCGCTCGGTACTCAGAAAAAAATAATGATTCAGGAGGAAAACTATGGTAACAATGAACAGCGCGGACAGCGCGCTTAAGTCACTTTATCTCGGCGTTGTAGCCGAGCAACTCAACACGAGCGTGAACCCCTTGCTTGCAAGGATTAAGCAGACTACGCAAGACGTATGGGGCAAAGAGGTGCGCAGACTCGCGCAGTACGGCATTAACGGCGGTATCGGCGCGGGAACGGAGGACGGCGAACTTCCCGCCGCTGCAGGCAATAACTACGATCAGTTCGTGCTTACGCTTAAAAACCTTTACGGCACGATTGAGATTTCGGATAAGGCGATTAGGGCTTCCGAAAACAACGTCGGTGCGTTCGTCAACCTACTCAACGCCGAAATGGAAGGGCTTTTGAAGGCTTCGTCGTTTAACTTCGGCAGAATGCTTTTCGGCGACGGCAACGGTACGCTCGGCAAGGTCGTTTCGGTCGATTCGGACGGCATAGTCACGCTTGACGGAGTGAAGAACGTCGTCGAAGGTATGGTGATCGACTTTATCGGTGCGGAGGGCAGTGCGGTTTCGGGCGCTACGGCAAGAAGAATCGTCGGCGTGGACAGAGCCAATAAGACGATCGCCGTTTCGGGCGAAAAGCTTACCTCGTCCGACATTCCCGCAGGCACGCTTATCACCGTTCAGAATTCTTACGGCAAGGAAATAACCGGACTTAAGGCGATTTTCTCGGACAGCGGAAGCATTTACGGACTTGACAGAGCGACTCATAAATGGCTTATTCCGCATATGAAAGGGGACGTCGGAACGATTTCCGAAACGGTTATCCAAGAAGCAATCGACACGCTCGAGGAAAACGCGGGCAGTCGCGTTAACTTCATCGTTTGCTCGTCCGGCGTAAAGCGCGCGTACCAAAAAACGCTTGCCGCTTATAAGCGCAATATCGACGTTATGGAACTTAAGGGCGGTTATAAGGCGCTTTCGTATAACGGAATTCCCGTCGTTTCGGACAGATTTTGCCCCGAGGGTACGATGTACTTGCTCAATACCGACGACTTCGCGCTCCATCAGCTGTGCGATTGGAAGTGGCTCGAGGGCGAGGACGGCAGAGTTATCAAACAGGTCGCAAACAAGCCCGTTTATTCTGCAACGCTCGTTAAATACGCCGACCTTATCTGCTCGAGACCGTGCGGTCAAGCTATGCTTTCGGGTATTACCGAGGCGTAAAAATGCAATAAATCAAAGACGATAATAAAATGCGCGGAGCGGGTTTTCCGCTCCTTGCAATTTTTTTGGAGGTAGGTTATGACGGTGGCGGAGGTGCTTTATACGGCATCTAAACTATTGGGCGAGAGCGATCTTGCGGCTTTTTTGTCGGGTAAAGTTCCCGACGACGCCGCGTATTGCGAGGAAACGGCGGCGCTTCTTAAGGACTGCTACGACCGAGTCGTCGACGAAATCGCTTGCGAGTATTATCCTCTTTTAAAGTGCGAAAAACTGCAAGCGACAAACGGCAAAATATTTTATTCCGATTTTGATAAGAAACCGGTACGCATAGTCGATGTTAAGGATAAAAACGGCAAAAAAGCCGCCTATAGGTCGCTTATCGACCGTTTGACCGTGAATGCGAGCGAGGTCGAAGTCGTCTATGAATATAAGTTAGACAAGCAAAAGCTTACCGACGTAGCCGTTTATGCGGACGGCGTTATCGGCGAGCATGTGCTTGCTTACGGCATTGCGGCTGAATTTTGTTTTCAGCGCGGACGCACGCAGGACGCGGATATTTGGAATGAAAAATATTCCTATGCGTTGCGCGCAAGACTTGCCGAAAAAAGGCGGCTTAAGATAAAGGCGAGGAAGTTCGTTTGATATGTATTACGATAAAAAAAGGAATATTTCTTCGGCAAAAAAGGCGGCGATTACCGTTAAGGATTTTTCGGCGGGGCTTAGCGGCTATAAAGACGAGGAACTTTTAGCGCTCGACGAATGCGCCGACGGCTATAATTTTGAAACAGCGGGCGGCGTTTTAAAGGACGGGCAGGGCGTGAAACGAGCAAATTTCGGCGGCGCCTGCCCGAAACTCGGCGATAGCGTGAAGCCGTTAAGACTGTATTATTATAAAAGATACGACGACGCGCTTGGCGGGTATGAAGAGAACCTTTTGGTTTACGCCGAGGACGGATATATTTATAGGGCGAAAACGACGGACGCCGATTTTAGCAAGGTGGAGAGTTTACGTTTTTCTTCGCCGCCGTACGCCGTTCCGTATAATTATTTGAGCAGTGACGTAATGATTTTTTCGGACGGCGACAAAATAGTCGTTTACGACGGACAAACGGCGACGAGCGCGACGGACGTTCCGTCGGTTACGTCGATGTGCATTCATTCGGAACGGTTGTTTGCAACCGAGGGCGGCGCGGCGACTTCGCTGTGGTTTTCGGACGATTTCGATCCGCTTAATTGGAAGGTCTCGCTTGACGAGGCGGGCTTCGTCGATATACGCGAGGGCTGCGGCGGCTTGCTTAAAGCAATTTCGTTCGGCGGTTACGTTTACGTTTTCGCTACTTACGGAATAGTGCGCGTTACCGCCTACGGCGACCAAACGGAGTTTTGCGTGGACGGCATTGCCGCATCTTCCGGCAAGATTTTCGGCGGAAGCATTACGGTGTGCGGCGATCGCATTATATATCTTGCGGCGGACGGCTTTTATTCGTTTGCAGGCGGAACTCCCACTCGAATTATGCGCGGACTTGACGGCAAGCTTTCGGGCGTGAATAACGACGGCGCGAAGGGTTGCTATTACAACGGCTGTTTCTATTGCAAAATGCGCGCCAAAACGCACTCGGGCGAAAGAGACGTTTTGCTTAAATACGACGTGCATAAAAACAGTTTCTGCCTGTCTTGCGACCTCGGAATACAAGACATGACGGTTATGGACGGCGAGGGGCAAAACAAACTGCTGTTTATAATTAGCGGAAAAAAGTATCCGGCAATGCTTTCGGATAAAGCCGAGCGGTTTTCCGTCGCACTCGAAAAAAAGTGGACGAGCGGCAAAAGCGACCTCGGAAAAACGTGCTTAAAAAGTGCGGTTAGGCTTTCGCTTTTTACAGCAACGGACGTCGTCGTAACGGTGAAAAGTGAGTACGGAAGTCGATTATTGAGGTTTTGCGGTTCTAAAGAGCGGCAGTCGCTCCCGATAGGACTTAAGGGCGATAATTTCTCGTTGACGATAAGCAGTCGAAGTTTGGGCGCGAGAATATCGTCGGTAAAAATAGAGTACGAATATTAACGAATAAAGCAAAAGTTAAAGGCGAAAGGGGGATTGAATGGACGAAAAATTTAAGGACGGCGGATATTTGAGGCTGGAAAAGCGGCTTAGCCGGCTGGAGCAGAGTTTAAACGGCGGCATAGTCAATTATTACATCGAAAAAAAGGAAGGTTTGCAGTCGGCAACTTCGCATGTTTTGCATTACGGAATAACGGTTTTTCGCGCATGCACGCTGCTTTTTAAGCTTTGCGTGCGGACGAAAGCGCAAAACTTTTCGGTACGCGTAAAGTTCGACGGCTCGATCGCCTTTTACGCCGCCTCGTCATTAAGCGAGGAGGAATTTTTGGTGCCGCTCACTCCCGGTAACAAAGATATTACCGTAGAACTTTTTGCTCAAGAAGCGTTTGAAGCGGAGTGGGCGACGATCGAAACGACGGGCGCCGTCGACTATCCCGCGCGTGAATATTTTCTTACCGTTTTAAACGAAACGGATAAGAGCGTGGTGTGCTTGTGTTTTGACGGCGAAGTGCTCGTTAAACGATATATAGACGGAGATTTGACGACGGTGGTACACTTAAATGACGTTAAAAGCGCAACCGTTTGCCGCGTCGGCGACTATTATTCCGTGTTCTTTATATCGTCAGACGGCGACTTAAAAATGCGGCTGTATGACGCAGACTCTTTCGAGTTTTATAGCGCTTGCACGTTGGACGGCGGCGTATCGTCGGCGTGCGCGCATTCGGGCGATCCCGCTTGCGTTTACGCCGTAAAAGGCAATTCGGTATATAAATATACGATAGATTCCGATTTGAATTTGGTTACGCAAGCTACCGACTATAAGGCTTGGAGGGTATCGTGCGAGCCGTCTATTTCCGATTATATCGTCGTTACCGATTATAACGGCAAAGTTAGAATAATAAATACTCAAAATAATCAAAACGATCTTCCCACGGAGTAATTTATGATAAAACGAAAAACTAAAAAAGCCGTAAGATTGGTATCTTCGGCAGACGGCGTAGGCGTAATAACTTCGCGCAAGGACGGAACCTTGGGCGAAGGCACTCTTTCGTCGGGTACGATTTCGGCAACGGACGTTACCTATCTTGCCGACGATATAGTTAAACTGTACGACGGAAAAACGCTTAAACGAATAGGCGGCAACTTGATTATATCCGACTAAAGTCGGGCTATAAGTCGATTAACTCAACTTAAATATGATAATGCGCCGAGCGTTTCGGCGCGCACGGAGGATTAAATGAAATATAAAATGCCGATTACGGCAAAGCAATTCGAAGAGCTCGGCGAAAAGAAAAAGAGTAACGAGCAAAAGGATAAAATGTACGAGGAGCTAAAAGCGCTCGGAAAATTGGCGGAAAACGCGGTTTCGGAGGCGGTGCGCAAGGAATACGGAGCCGAGTATATGCAGACGGATGACACGACCGACGAGGAACTGAAAGAAAGGGCTGAAGCCGAAATAAGCCAAACCGACGCCGCTCAAAAGGAAAGCCTTACGCGCGAAACGGACGGCAAAATAGAGGCGCTTCAAGAAAAGGCGGCAGCCGAAAACGAGGCGCTCGGCGAAAGAAAAGCCGAAATCGAGCGCAGATACGACGACGCTAAAAAGGGCGCTTCGAACGAGGCGCTTAAGCGCGGTATGGGCAGAAGCTCGGTGATTATGAACTTAATTAAGGAATACGACGGTGAAAAGCTCGGCAAGGTTACCGAGAGCGAAAACGCCGCCGCGGCGGAACTGAAAGCGATCGACGACGAGATCAAAAAGTTAGACGGCGAGCTGAAAAGCACTCTTGAAAAAATGGACTTGGAAAGCGCTTTCAGAATTAACGCGCGCCTTGACGAATTAAAGGCCGAGCGAAACAAAACCAACGAAAAGGTAGTCAAATATAACAACGAACTTGCGGAAAAACTTGCCAAGTATCACGACGAGCTCGAGTCGAGCGACTACGGCAAAAAGCTTATCGGCACCGCGCGCGACCAGAGCAACGCCTTCTACGATCAAATGGTAAAAATGCTCGTAACCTACTATTCGGGGCTGACGGCGGACGAGGCGAAAGAAGATTTTAAAAACGGCGACTACTCCTCGATTTTTTCGCCGTCGGCGTATAAAAAAGTGAAAACTTACGTCGAGTCGAGAAAATAATTTTTTTCAAGGTTTTTAAGCTTGCCTTTTGGCGGCGTTTTAAGCGGTTAAGATGAAAGGTTGTTTGGCACTGCGAAAGGTGAACCGTATTCAAGCCCGCCGAAAGGTGAACAAAATTTCAAGCCCGCCGAAAGGTGAACAAAATTTCAAGCCCGCCGAAAGGCGGGTTATTTTTTTAGTAAAGGCGAGTTTGTGCCTCGAAATTGCCGTCGGATATATTCCTTAGGATAATTTTAAAGTAAAATATATTGTGCAAGCAATGTATAATGCAAGTAAAACGCGGCGAATTTTGTGTTACGCTCGCGCAAACCAATTTGAGGCTTGGGCATTTACCGCCTTTTGGCTAAACCGTGAGGAGAAAAAAGATGAAGTATGAAGAATGGCTCGAGAACTGGCTCGAACACTACGTAAAACCGTCCGATAAAGCACGCACTTACGAGAGGTATCGTCAAATATGTACCCGACATATAATTCCGCTTTTGGGAAGCCGCGACGTTTCGCAAATTTCGGCAATCGACTTACAAAAATTCGTTACCGAACTGCTAACGCGCGGCAACGGCAAAACGGAACGCGGTTTGTCGCCAAACTACGTAAATACCATAATTTCGGTAGTGCAAAGCTCGTTAAAAACGGCGTTCTCGATCGGACTGACGAGAGAATACGTCGCCGGCAGAATAATGCGACCAAAGCCGCTGTCCAAGCAGATCAGCTGTTTTACGCTGTTAGAGCAAAAGAAAATCGAAAGCGCAGTGCTCGGCGGCAAAAAAGATAAACTGTTCGGGATCGTGCTGTGTTTATACACCGGGCTTCGGATAGGCGAACTGCTCGCGCTTACTTGGCAGGATATCGACTTCGATAAAGGGCTTTTGTCGGTAAGCAAAAACTGCCGCGACGGCACGTCCGACGGCGTTCATCGGCGCTTTATCGATAGTCCTAAAACGCCAAGCTCGCGGCGAGTTATTCCTTTGCCGCGGCAAATTCTTTCGCCGCTTAAAAAAATAAAAAGGCGGTCTAAAAGTCAATTTATCGTCGCCGACGGAACAAAGGGCGTTTTTGTTCGCTCCTATCAGCGCGCGTTCGAGCTGTTGTTAAAAAAATTGGGCATTCCGCATAAAGGTTTTCACTCGCTGCGGCATACCTTTGCCACGCGCGCCTTGGAGTGCGGTATGGACGTAAAAACTCTTTCCGAACTTCTCGGGCACAAAAACGCAACGATAACTCTTAACCGCTACGCGCACTCTCTGCTCGAACACAAAACCGACATGATGAACCGTCTCGGCAAACTTTTGCAATAAATATCCACCACTTTAGTAGTGGATATTTACTATTTACGGCTATATCGCACGGCGCTTTTATTATTGGTAGTTTTTGTCGGCATGTTGCCGTATTATAGCCGTGTGTAGACCTTATCAAGGTTAACTAAGGCTAAACGTGCCCAAATAACTGCGATTAAGCGCTATAAGCCTTTTGCCGAACAAGATAATGACGGTTATGTTTTATTGTGACCGCGTTTTACATATAATTAAAGGGTAAAGTATGGCGGAAAATGGATTTTAAAGAAGAGATACGAAAAAGCGGCGTGTTAAAATCGGGGTATTCGATAGAGCTCGACGGCTTTGGCGGTTATGCGTTCGGCGTGAAGAAAATATTGTCGTTCGGCAGCGAGCGGCTTGTTTTTTCGGTGGGTAAAAACGTGCGGATTGTGGTGTGCGGAAAGGGATTGGCGGTGAAAAGCTACGTGGACGGCGATATTCGGTTTGTCGGCGAGGTGAGCGGGGCGGAGATAGAAAGATGAGACTATTAACCTATACGTATACTGCCGTCGGGCGAAACAGAACGTGTATGCTTCAAAGGCTTTCCGCGGCGAAAATAGCGGTGCTTGACCTTCGAATTTTAAACGAAAAAACGGTTGAAATAACTATATCCGCCAAAGACCGCGCAAAATATTTTGCAATTTGCAAAAACATGTGGTATAATGACTTAAAATGCGTGAGCGGAGTGCTTGCTCCGCTTTTTCGGCTGTTCTCTTCGCCTGCGAATATAGCGGGGGTTGCGGTTTTCTTGGCGTTAGCCGTTATAATAGACGGCGTATATCTCGGCGCCGTGTACCGCGGTGAGGCGATTTTTTACAAGGCGGCTATAGAAGAAGCGCTTTCGGAAGCCGGCGTTAAGGAGTATTCTTTCTTCGACGATTTGCGGCTCGGCGTTGCCGAAAACACGCTTGAAAGCAAGACGGGCGCGAACTTTATAAAAATAGAAAAGTCGGGCAATAGGGCGATTATCACTGCTTACGGCGATAAAAAATCCCCCGAAAAAATAAATTCGAGCGCCGTTGACGTTTGCGCCGACGGCAGCTATAAGATTTTAAAAATTACCGTATACTCAGGAACGCCGCTCGTAAAGTCGGGCGACGAAGTGAAAAGCGGCGACGTGCTCATCGGTGCATACGAGCAGTTGTCGGACGGAAGCGTTATTCACTGCAACGCGGTGGGGTTCGTTACGGCTGAAAAGTCGTTTAAGTACGATTTTTATTGCGCGCACGGCGTTACGGAGGCGGCTCGGGAGCGCGCTTTGTCCGCCGCCTTGTTCATGCTCGGCGACAAAACGGTGCTTTACCGCACGATTGACGAGTTCGACGGCGGTTTGAGCGTTACGCTTTTTTACGAAGAAATTATTTTCGGTAGCGAAAACTACGGAGGTTGATGCGTTGAAAGAATGCGTCCGTAAAATTGAAATATCCGATCACGGCGAGTTGTCGGCGATAGTGGGAGTGTTCGACGAAAATCTCGCGACGCTCGAGCGCGAAACGTTGGCGAGCGTATCCGTTTTCGGGAACGAAATAACCGTCAAGGGAGACGGCGTGAGCGTGGACGTTTGCGTTTCCGCTTTAGAAAAAATGGTCGAGCTTGTCAAGAAAGGCGAGTCGCTCGACGTCGGCAGAATAATTTACTGCGTCGAGCTTGCAAAAGAGGGCAACGCCGACGACCTTGCGAAAGTCATGAGCGGCGTTATCGCCGTTACCGCGCACGGCAAGCAGATTAAGTATAAAACGCTCGGGCAAAAGCGGTATATCGACGCGATTAGGCGTTCGCAAATCACCTTTGCCGTGGGGCCCGCGGGCACCGGCAAAACATATCTTGCCGTTGCCATGGCGGTCGCCGCGTATAAGAATAAAGAGGTCGACAAGATTATCCTTACACGCCCCGCCGTCGAAGCGGGCGAAAGGTTGGGTTTTTTGCCCGGCGACTTGCAGTCTAAGGTCGATCCTTATTTAAGACCGCTTTACGACGCTTTGCAAGAAATGCTCGGCGCGGAAACCTATCAAAAACTTATCGAGCGCGGCAGTATCGAGGTTGCGCCCCTTGCGTATATGCGCGGAAGAACGCTGTCCGAAGCGTTTATCATTCTCGACGAGGCGCAAAACACCACGCGCGAGCAGATGAAGATGTTTTTAACGCGTATGGGCGAGGGCAGTCGCATGGTAATTACCGGCGACGTAACGCAGATCGATTTACCCGACGGCAAGGCGAGCGGTTTAAAGCATGCCGTTCGGCTTTTGAAAAACGTCGAGGGGATAAGCACCGTCGAACTGAGCGGCAAGGACGTCGTGCGTAATCCGCTCGTTATGCGCATAATAAAGGCGTACGCCGAAGAGGAAGAGGCAAAGGATAAAAAGGGCGGTAAGCCCGATAAAAAAACTACGGTATAAATAAGGTTCGGCAAGCCGCGCCGATTGCGCAAAAGCACACGGCTCGGTGATTCGGTCGGACTTTAAATGAGGTTTATATATGGATTATAACGAAAATAATCAAGCCGCGTCGACTGCGGCGGATACCGAGGACGTTACCAAGGACGTTAGAAAGGAGCGCAAGAAAAAACAGCGTGCCGAGGAGTGGCTTAAACGCAAAGGTTCGCCGCGCGTGAAAGGGTGGATGAAGGGGGATTACGCCCGCACGATATCCCTTTTCGCGCTTAACGCGGTGTTTTTCGTCGTGCTGTTCGGCATTGCGATCTTCGTGAGCGAGGGTAGTTTTTCCGGGGTTATCGACTATTTTAAGGACGGCGAAAAGCTTAGGAATTTTATTTACGCCGCACTTTCGGTAGTATTCGTTTTCGGCACGCTTTATTTGTTTTTCTTTTTCGAACAGAACGATTTTATCAAGTCGACGAAAAACATTCTGATGCTATTTTCCTTGCTTGCGTTGGGACTTATCATCTCGTTCGTGCTCGGAAAATATTTCAACGTTTACGCGCGCCCCGCCGCATTTTGCGGTCTTATGGTGCTGCTTCTCGTCAATAGGCGGTCTGCGGTCATTATCAATTTCGTATTCTGCTTGCTAAATTTCGTACTCGACGGCGTTACCATCGGTTATCTTGCCGGGTGCGCTCCGCTCATTATCGGCGTAACGACGGGTATTCTTGCGATCTATCTCGTGTCGTACGTTTCGTCCAGAATAAAGGTATTCTTTATGGGCTTCGTTATTTCCGTGCCCATTATCATCTGCATTTGGTGCCTTGAAACGAGCACTCTTTCGGGTATGCTCGCGCAGGCGGCGATCGGCTTTACGTCGGGTATGTCGTCCGTTATTTTAATGATGGCGATTTTGCCCTTTTACGAAAAGCTTTTCAACGTGCTGACTAACTATAGACTTTCGGAAATAACCGACCATAAATATCCGCCTATAAAGCGTTTGCGCGACGAGGCGGAAGGTACGTTTAACCATTCGCTTACCGTTTCCACGCTTGCCGAGTCTTGCGCCACCGCGATCGGCGAGAACGCGTTGCTTGCACGTGCCGCCGCTTATTATCACGATATAGGCAAGCTCAAACAGCCCGAATATTTTTCGGAAAACCAAAAGGGCTTTAATCCGCACAGCGAACTTTCGCCCGAACTTTCCACCGATATTATCCGCTCGCACGCGCACGACGGCGCTACTTACATCAATAAGTACCACTTGCCCAAAATTCTTGCGGACGTCGCCGAACAGCATCACGGCACGCTGCTTATAAGATATTTCTATTCCGAGGCGTCTAAGTATACGGAGGAAAGACTGCGCGAAAAGGACTTTTCCTATCCCGGTCCCATACCGCAGAGCAAAATTGCCGCGATTATTATGATTTGCGACGGTTGCGAGGCGGCTGTAAGATCCCTTTCCGATCGCTCGCATCAAAGCGTTGAAAAAATGGTCAAGGCTATTATCGACGAAAGACTTATTCGTTTCCGTCAGTTCGACGATTGCGATATTACCATAAGAGAACTCGATATTATTAAGGTTACGATCACTCAGGCGCTCGGAAGCGTTTATCACGATAGGGTTAAATACCCCGAACTCAAAAAGGACACGAGGGCGGGCAAGTAACCTTTACGGTTAATAAAAAACGGATAAAAATTTTTGGAGGTTTTGGCATGGCTAAATTGCTTATAAGTTGCGATAACGGACTTATAGACCGAGTTAAGTTCGGCGAAGTCGTTCATAAATCGCTTAAACAAAGGGTTAATTTGGCGGCGGAAATCTGCTTTTGCGAGAAAGACGAGATACGCGCGCTCAATAAGGAAAATCGCTCGGTAGATTCCGTTACTGACGTTTTGTCGTTCCCGGCGGCTGGCGTTTCGGCGGGCGAAATAGTAAAAAAACGCAATTATCCTTTCGATATCGATCCCGAAAGCGGAGCCGTGTTTTTAGGCTCCGTCATGATCTGTACCGACCGCGCACGCGAGCAAGCCGAAGAGTACGGTCATTCTTTCGAGCGCGAACTTTACTATCTTGCCGTTCACGGAATGCTCCATTTATTCGGATACGACCACGAAAAGGACGAGGATAAAGCCGAAATGCGCCAAAAAGAAGAGGAAATTCTTTCCTTGCTCGACAAAACCAGATAATTTACGGAAAAAATTTAGAGGAGAATCAAATGAGAAGCGGAACGGTTGCAGTTGTGGGGCGCGCAAACGCGGGTAAGTCCACGCTGATAAACGTCATCGTCGGCGAAAAGGTGAGCATCGTATCGCCTAAGCCGCAAACTACGAGAGATCGCATACTCGCGGTATATAATTCGGACGACTGTCAAATAGTTTTTCAGGACACGCCCGGCATTTATAAAGCGTCGTCGTTACTGAACGAACGCATGCAAAAAACCGCGGTGAGGACGGCGGACGACGTCGACCTCGTATTGATGCTTATCGACGCGCACGACGGCTTGAAAAGTGAAGATAAAGAGCTTATAGACCGATTTGTGAACCGCGGCGAATATAAAATGATTATTGCGCTTACGAAAACGGACATTACGCCGGACGAGCGTATTCCCGAGGTTGCGCTCGAAATAGGCGAACTTCCGTCCGATAAGGTTATATGCGTTACGGCGATTTCGTCGAGAACGGGCAAGAACGTCAAAAAGCTTTTGGGGCTTTTGAAAGATAATTTGCCCGAGGGCGAGCCGATTATTTCGGAAGATATCATATCCGACAAGAGCGAAAAATTTATGATAGCCGAAATAATGCGCGAAAAAATACTTTTAAAATACGATAAGGAAATTCCGCACGGCGTTGCCGTCGTAATAAACACTTTCGAGCGCAGAGACAGCGGAAGTTATTACGTAAATCTCGATATCGTTTGCGAAAAACCTAACCACAAAGCGATAATTATCGGCAAGCAGGGCAAGGCTTTAAAGGAAACGGCGGCGTTTGCCAGAGCGGGTATGGAAAAATTCCTTAACGCGAAAGTTTTCCTCGAAGTGTACGTAAAGGTTAAAACCGATTGGCGCAACCGTCCCGACCGCTTGCACGAATACGGCTACGACGGCGACGATGGCAACCGTTAATTGTAACGCAAAACGTCGATAATCGACTTATAGACCGTCTTTTTTGGTTTATGCGTCGATTTTTATACTGAAATTCATTGCAAAAAGCGAATAAAAAAACTCGCGCGGCGTAAAATATGGGCATGAAGAAAAAACCTTCTTCGCCCGAGGATATCGCTTGGCGAATATTTGAAACTACGGGAAACCCCGTCTATTACGAACTGTATAAAAAGCTTAAGGGGCCGACGGATGAAGAATAACGTATAAAAAGTCGTTAATTCTTCCGCTCGCGCAGACGTTCTTATGGAAATCAAGTTAAACGCTATTGCGTTAAAAAGCGTGGATTACCGCGACAACGATAAAATGATTACCCTCTATTCGCTCGAAAGGGGGCTTGTCGGCGCGTGCGTTCGCGGTGTAAAAAGGCAGGGGGCAAAACTGAGTTTTTGTGCTCAGCCTTTTTGTTTTGCAGAGTACGTTTTAAGCGAAAAAGGCGATAGGCTTACCGTTACGAGCGCGACCGAACTCGAAAGTTTTTATAAAATTCGTCTCGACCTTCACGCTTTTTACGCCGGAACTTGCGTTTTGGAGTACGCTTTAAAGTTTACCGAAAGCGATTGTGAGGGCGGCAATACGTTTTTTGCTATTGTAGACGCCTTAAAAAAACTAAATTACGGCGAAAATTTGCCCGAGCGCGTGCTCGCCGACTTTTTATACGCACAAACGGTTGCTTCGGGCTATTCGCTCGGCGGCGGCGATTGCGCGGTTTGCGGCAAGCCCGCCCAAAAAATCAGTCAGGCGTATTTCGATTCTGAAAACGCCGAGGTTTTGTGTGAGGAATGCGCAACCGCGGGGCTTAGGGAAATACGACCGGAAACGGCGGCGGCGCTTTCGGCTGTCGCTTGCGGCGAGGCGGTCGACCTTTCGTCGGTCAAGTATTTATTAAAGTTTTTGAACTATTATTTTAGGCTGAAAACGGGCGAATATATTTGTGCGCTCGAAGAACTAACAACCTTGCCGTAAGACGCGCCTCGTTTCTTTTAAAACTGCCGATAATCGACTTATAGGCGGCTTTTTTGTAAAAAAAAACAATAGAATTTATATCGTTTGCCATAAAACAAGGTCGCCTCGAACGGGGCGACCTTTTTTTGGAGGATATGTAGCTTAGTTATTAGATTATTTGCAGCCGCAACCGGGGAACTTGGGTTCTCTGGGCGGTTTATCGCCGCCGCAGCAGCAAAGCAATACGAGAAGTAAAGGTAACAGAGCGCCGCAACCGCAAAGTTTATCGACGATATTGCCAATGCAACCGCAACCGCCGCAGCAAAGGAAAACGACTATGAGCAGCCAAAGATAACAGTTGTTGTCGGGAAGACCGAAGCAGTTTATCATTATTTTCTCTCCTTGTAAATCGGCATATTTTGCCGTTAATAATTGTAAATCGGCTTTATTTATTGCCGTCAGTATATTGTACGCGTTCGCTTCGTTAAAGGTTACCGTTTTGTTTTTTTCTTGCTTTTTCCGTTTTGCTTGCCAAATCTTTTGCATGTTTTTTGCGAACGCTTTTGCTAACCCTTTTACGGCGGTTTTTTTGCCGAGCTTGCAAATAAGTTGCATTTATATTTTTTTTAAGTATAATATACTTAGTGCGGCGTTCACGGCGGTTGTCGGAACGACCTTATAAATTTTTATTCTTTTTCGACGGATATCCTTCGGCGGCGCAAGCGGCTTATTCGGGAATCCGATTGGAGGCTTTATGAAAAACGGTAAACTTTCGGCTAAACGGCTGACGGGTACGGCGATTTTGCTCGCTCTCGTCATAGTTTTGCAAGCGGTGGGCGCGGTTATTGCGATCGGCCCCGTTCAACTTAATTTCACGCTTATTCCTATAGTGCTCGGCGCGATGATTTTTGGACCGTCCGTCGGCGCTTTTTTGGGCTTTGCGAGCGGAGTCGTCGTGCTTATTCAGGTTATCGGCGGCGGCTCGGCGTTTTACGCGCTTATATGGAACGGCGATCCGGTCGTTACCACGCTTACTTGCCTTATAAAAACGACGGCGGCGGGCTGGCTGTGCGGCATCGTATATAAATTAGTTGCCAAAAAGAGCGAAATCGTCGCCGTATTCGTTGCTTCTGCAATCGTGCCCGTGGTAAACACTGCGATTTTCGTTCTCGGTTGCCTGTGCATGACCAATTCGGTTTATTCGATGGCGAGCGGCGAAAACGTTTTCGTATTCATTCTCGTTTCGCTCGTTACGTTCAACTTTTTTGCCGAGCTCGGCGTTAACCTAATCGTCGCTCCGGCGCTTCAAACGGTGTATAAACAAATCAAAATAAAGTAAGAGGTCCCGATATGATTCTCTGCATAGATATAGGAAACACAAACATCAAATACGGCGTTTTCGACGGCAAATCGCTTATCGCATCCTTCCGCGTTGCTTCCAAGCGGTCGTCTACCGCCGACGAATACGGCGTTATCGTGCGAGATCTGCTCGATGCCGCATCTATCGATAAAACGCAGATCGACGGAATAATTATGTCCTCGGTCATACCTCAACTTAACTACACGATGGAGCATATGTGCGAATATTATTTTGCTAAAAAGCCCGTCGTGGTAGGCCCCGGAATCAAAACCGGACTCAACGTCAGAGTGGACAGCCCAAAAGAAGTCGGCGCGGATAGAATAGTCAATTCGGTCGCGGCGTACAGACTTTACGGCGGCGAAAAACCCATAATCTGTATAGACTTCGGCACCGCCACGACCTTTAACGTGATAAGCACGAGCGGCGAACTCATAGGCGGCGTTATCGCGCCCGGTATAAAAGGCTCGCTCGATTCGCTTGTAAACGGTACGGCAAAGCTTCCCAATATCGAACTCGAACTTCCCGGCAAGGTTATTTGCAAGGATACCGTTACCAATATGCAAGCCGGGCTTTTATACGGTTTTGCGGGGCTCGTCGACGGAATTACTTCGAGGATGAAGAAAGAACTCGGAGTGGCGGACGACGGTTGCGTTGTGGTTGCAACCGGCGGCTTGGGTTCCATTATCGCCGAAGAAGCGCATATCGACGTTACCGACAGAACGCTGACGCTCGTCGGTCTTCGCATGCTTTACGAGATGAATTCCGACTGCGGAAAAAGTAACAAAACGGCGCTATAGGTCGATTAACGGTATATTTTTAACGGTATAATTATTTAATTTGCCGCACTTTTGGAGAAAAAAATGTCTTTTGAAATTCAAGTCGGAAAAATTAAAATAGGCGGCGACAATCCCATAACGGTGCAGTCGATGTGCAATACGCGCACTGCGGACGTGGCGGCTACCGTCGCTCAAATACGGTCTTGTACCGCGCTCGGCGCCGATATTATGCGCGTTACTGTACGCGATCAAGAGGATGCAAACGCGCTTAAAGCGATAAAACGCGAGATTTCGGTACCGCTCGTCGCCGATATTCATTTCGATTACAGGCTTGCAATTTCGGCGATAGAAAACGGCGCGGATAAAATTAGGATAAACCCCGGCAATATCGGTATCGACGCCAACGTTGAACGAGTTGCCGACGCATTGAAGAGTAACGGCGTGCCTTGCCGAGTAGGCTCTAACGGCGGCAGTTTGGAAAAGGCGTTTGCTCAAAAATACTCGGACGAAAGCGAGGCTTTAGCCGAAAGCGCCCTTGCGAAAGCGGCTTTGCTCGAGAGGTTCGGCGTGCGCGATATAGTGCTTTCGGCAAAATCGTCGTCGCTCAAAACAACCGTAAAAACTTATAAATACTTGCGCGAACGGTGCGATTACCCCTTGCATATAGGCGTAACCGAGGCGGGAACGCTTAAAAGCGGTCTTATAAAAGGCAGCGCGGGGATAGGCGCGTTACTGCTTGACGGCGTTGGCGATACTCTGCGCTATTCTTTGGCGGCTCCGCCCGAAGAAGAGGTTCTTGCAGGCGTTAAACTTTTGCGCTCGTTAGAACTTGGCAAGCCGGGCGCGGAAGTCATTGCTTGTCCCACTTGCGGAAGAACGGAGTACGACAGCATAGCCCTTGCTAACCGTGTGGAAAGAATGGTGGCGGACGTTAAAAAACCGCTAAAAATCGCCGTAATGGGTTGCATAGTTAACGGTCCGGGCGAGGCGCGCGCTTGCGATATAGGAATTGCAGGCAACGGAAAACGCTGCGTAATATTTAAAAAAGGCGAAATAATTGCCAACGTAGGCGTGGCTTGTGCGGAAGAAAAATTTTTGGAAGAGATTAAAAAACTTGCGGACGGCGAATAGCCGCTTGCGATAATGGATTGCTTTAAGGTGACGAATGAGTAAAATATCGGACTTAATACGAAAAAGCGACGAACGGTTCGCAAGGGTGCGAGTCGAAGAGGTCGTTTACGAAAAAAAATCTAAAAGGCTTTGCGTAACGTTGCTTACGTGTAGGCATTTTTTGCCCGACGACGAGCAATTTTTGGCAACGCTTATAAAAAAAGAACTGCCGTTTGCCGAGCCGTCCGTAAGACTGCGCAAAAGCGTTTGCACGTCAGACGTAGCCGTCGGAAAAATATGCGATTTCATTGCCGAAAACTGCGCTCCGATAAAGGATAGAATAAGCCGTTCGGACGTTTCGGTTGCCGTTTTTGGCGATAGAGCGGAAATAACGATTTTTGCCGAGGAGGACGTTTGCAATTATCTTAAGGTGAAGAACTTTGCCGAAGAACTTTGCGCGTATTTGCAAAGCTTTTTTTGCGAGGACTTTTCAGCCAATTACAGTCCGCGCGCCAACGAGGATGCTTCCGACGTGTTAGCCGACGAAAAGGTCGATTACGCGCGCATAGAACTTATTCCGCCGCGGTATTTTAAGGTGAATGCGGTAACTCGGCTTATGAGTAACGACGAGACCAACGAGGTTATGTACATAGCCGACGCCGCCGATCGTACCGGCGAGATATACATAGCCGGCAGAGTTATCGGCGTGCGCGAAAAAACTACAAAGACGGGCAAGCCGTTCTTTATTTACGACTTCAGCGACGGAACGGGCAGAATGTCCGGTTCGCTTTTTACCGAGAATAAGGCGACGCTTAAAAAGCTCGAAAAAATTCAAGAGGGGAGCGAGGTCGTCGTGTTCGGCAAGGGTGAAACGACCGATAAAGGCTACCATCGCTTCGGCATTAAGGCAATGAACTTTTGCGAACTGCCCAAGGATTTTGTTTACGAGGAAAGGCGTTCGCGCCGCGTGCCCGAAACTTATTTGCTCGTTCAGCCCTCGTCCGTAGAGGAGATTAGGCAAACAAGTTTGTTCAATATGGATACGTCCGTTCCGGCATGCTTTAAGGGTACGAATATCGTCGTTGTCGATATAGAAACTACGGGAACGTCGACGACAGACGACCGCATAACCGAAATAGGCGCGATAAGATTGGTCGACGGCAAGGTTACCGAAAAATTCTCGACGATGGTCAATCCCGGTCGGCGCATACCCGATATCGTAGTCGAGCTTACCGGAATAACCGACGACATGGTGGCGGACGCGCCCTCCTTCGACGAAGTCGCCGGCGATCTGTTTAAGTTTTGTCACGGCAGTATTATAGTTGCCCACAACATCACGTTTGACTATAACTTTATCAAAAACATGTCCAAGCCGACGGGGTACGTTTACGGAAACCGCGGTATAGATACCCTTGCTCTTTCGCGCGCGGTATTGCCCGAGCTTAACAACCATAAACTGAACACCGTATGCGAGCATTTCGGTATAGAGTTCTTGCACCACAGGGCGTATAGCGACGCGCTTGCCACCGCGCAACTGCTCGTCGAACTCGTTAGACTTAAGGGCAGTTTGCCCGAATACGACGTTTAAAGGCTTAAAAATCGTTTTTTAAAGGTTTTTCGCCGAACATTTTCGCCAAACGGGCGAAAAAACGCTTGCTAAATCATATATAATATGTTAATATGATTATGCTTGATTATACGCTACTTGACTTGAGAGGGCAACCCCCTCTCAAATTTTTATGTAAAGGGGGGCGGCTCCGCCGCGACTTAAAATGAAGACAAAATCAATCGAAGAGTTAAAGGCTTTGCTCGTAAGCATAGCCGAACCTATGAATATAGAGATCGTTGACGTGGTTTTTAAAATGAGCAAAAACCCCTCGCTTACGGTATTTATCGATACCGAGGATGGCGTGGATCTCGATACTTGCGAAAAATATCACAACGCCATCGACGGTCCGCTCGACGAATTCGATTTTACGCTCGGTGCGACGTACACGCTTAACGTTTCCAGCCCCGGTCTCGACAGACCGCTCAAAACCGCGCGCGATTTCGACAGACATCTCGGCGAGGACGTGGAAATACGCTTTTACGCTCCCGAAAAGGGCAAAAAGTTTTTCGAGGGAACGCTCGTCGGCTACGACGAAAACAACGTCGTCGTCGTTATCGACGGAGAAGAAAAAAAGATCACGCTTTCAAAAATAGCAAAAATTAACGTTGCCGTAAAATTCGACTGAACGTCGCGCGGCATTCTCATATTCCACCAACAGGAGTAAAAATTATGAATAAGGAATTTTTTCTGGCATTTGAAGACCTTGTAAACGAAAAGGGTTTAGACTACGATATGCTTATCGCCACGCTCGAGAACGCGCTGTCCATCGCTTATAAAAGACAGTACAACATTCAAGGCACGGTTAAGATCAAAATGAACCCCGAAAAGTTTACCGTTAAATATTATATGGTAAAGACCATTGTCGAAGAGGTCGTCGATCCCGAAAACGAAATTACCCTCGATGAGGCGAGAACTTACAAGAAATCGTATAAGCTCGGCGATTCGTTCGAGCACGAATTTGTCCCCAAGAACTTCGGAAGAATTGCAGCTCAAACCGCAAGGCAGGTTATCGTTCAAAAGCTTCGCGAGGTCGAGCGCGATAACACCATCGCCGAATTCGAGGACAAAGAAAACGAAATTCAAAACTGCATAATCAGAAGAATAGAAAACAAGACCGTATACGTCGAAATCGGCGGCGGTCAGATAGAGGGCGTTCTTCTCCCGTCCGATCAGGTCCCCGGAGAGAATTACGAACTTAATCAAACGCTTAAAGTGTACGTTAAACGCGTTCGCAGCGACGGTCGCGGTGCGCAAATTCTCGTATCGAGAACGTCCGTCGGCTTGGTTAAAAAACTTTTCGAGAACGAGGTTCCCGAAATCAAACAAGGCTTGGTCGAAATCAAGGGCATTGCGCGTGAACCCGGTCAACGTACGAAAATCGCTATTTACAGCAACGATCCCAATCTCGACGCGGTCGGCGCTTGCGTAGGTCCGCGCGGAAGCAGAGTAAACGCTATCGTGAACGAGCTTAACGGCGAAAAGATCGATATTATTTTGTGGAGCGAATCTCCCCTCGAATTTATCGCAAAGGCGCTTTCGCCCGCAAAGGTCGTTATGGTAACCGCAATCGAGGGCGAAAAGGTTGCAAAGGTAATCGTTCCGGACGACAAGCTTTCGCTTGCTATCGGTAGGGACGGACAAAACGCAAGGCTTGCCGCAAGACTTACCGGCTGGAAAGTCGACGTTAAGAGCGAAAGCAGGGCGCGCGAGGAAATGGGTTACGATCCCGCCGAAGCGGCGGTAGAAGCCGAGGACGTGAACGACGGAGATGAAGAATAAACCGCATCGTACTTGCATAGTTTGCAGAAGGGAGTGCGAAAAGGCCGAACTTTTGCGAATAGTCAGAAGCCCGGAGGGCGAGTACTTCGTCGATCCGAGCGGTAAGAAAAACGGTAGGGGCGCGTACGTTTGCAAAAACGAGGAATGCGTTAAAAAGCTGAGAAAGACCAAGGCTTTAAACAAAACCTTTAAATGCGAAATATCGGAAGAAACGTACTCGCTTATAGAGGAGGAAATACTTGGAAAAAAAGAGTAAGGCAGAGACCTTTATCGGTTTTTCCGTTAAGGCGCGTGCTCTCGTTACGGGGAGCGACGCCGTAGACAGGCTATCGCGCGCGTATATAATATTGCTTTGCTCGAGCGCGTCGGACAATACCGCCAAGCTTGCGCAGTCTTGCGCAACAAGGCTTAGATGTCCGCTTATGGTTTGCAAAAAGCCGCTCGAGGACGCGTGCCATAAACCAAATTGTAAAATTGCCGCCGTAACGGATAAAAATCTCGCGACGGCTATAGTTGATAATCAGGACGAATATTTTTCTGTTTGCTCGGGAGGCGGACGTTAATGGAAGAAAGACAAGACAATACGAAAAACGTAAAAATTCTTTTGCAAATGCTGAAAGACGGAAAGCTTAAAGAGCTGAGCGATAACGTTAAGGGCGCTCAGGCTAAGGCTTCTTCTATATCCAAAAAGCTGAGCGAAAAGGAAAACGAACTGCGCCGTAAAATGCAGGCTTTGGCGGAGGCTGAAAAAGCCGCCGAGTCCGAAGCGTTAGAAACGGCGGAGCACGATTCGTCGTACGAACAATCCGAAGCGCATGAAACGCCCGTAGCCGAACAACCGTCTGCGGCGCCCGAAAAGGTTGCCGAAAAAGCGGAAGCGAAAGCCGAAAACGAGCCTGCTATCGAGGTTAAAGCGGAAAAGCCCGCAAAGCCCGCAAAAGCGGAAAAGGCCGAAAAGAAGGCGGTCGCCGAAAAGG
>CAZHGN010000010.1:6006-11683 GCA_964532155.1 uncultured Acidiphilium sp. | reverse complement strand
CCGAAAAGGTTGCCGAAAAAGCGGAAGCGAAAGCCGAAAAGGTTCTAAAAGCGGACGTTAAGGCGGAAAAAGCGGCTGAAGAAAAAACTTCTAAGCCCGCGACAGAAGTAAAGTCTGCCGAAAAAACGGCTAAAGCGGAGCCCGAAAAGTCGGCGGAACCGCCTAAAAAATCTATACTCAGCTTTATAGTTAAAAAAGCCGATCCCGCGCAAGAGCAGAGGGAAAAGGCTGAACGCGCTCGCAAGGCGGCTGAGCGTAACGCTGCCGAGCGTGCCGCAAGACCGCAAAAACCGCAAGGAGGAAGACCTCAAGGCGACAGACCGCAAGGCGCAAGACCTGCCGGTGGCGGACTTGGAATGAAACCCCGTCAAGAGGTTGCTTTCATTCCGCCCAAGGATAATAAGCCCGTTCGCAAAAAAGTCGAAAAGAGCTATGAAGACAAGCGTTCGCCGAGCAAAAAGTTGCACGTAAAAGAACTTACCGTTGCCGATTTCGACGAAAACAAGACTGGGTACAGAAAGGTTCGCAAACCTAAACAGAAAAAAGAAGAACAATCCAACTTCATCAAGATAGAAAAAGCGGTAATTACCAAGGAATATACGCCTATTAAGGAACTTTCCGAAAAGTTCGGTATATCCGCCGTCGAAATAACCAAGAGGCTGTTTAAAGAGGGCATTACCAAGACGATTAACGACAGCATCGATTTCGATACCGCGGCATTCATTGCCGACGATTTGGGCATCGAGGTAACGCTTAAGCTCGAAAAAACCGCCGAGGATATAATGAACGAGGGCTTTGCCGACGAAACGGGCGACGAAATGCTCGTCAAGCGCCCCCCGATCGTTACCGTTATGGGACACGTCGACCATGGTAAAACTTCTCTTCTCGACAAGATCAGAAGCGCAAACGTAGCCGACGGCGAGGCAGGCGGAATTACTCAGCACATCGGTGCTTATTCGGTAGAAATTCACGGCAATAAGATTACGTTTATCGACACGCCGGGGCACGCCGCGTTTACTGCAATGCGCGCACGCGGTGCTCAGGTTACCGATATTGCTATTATAGTAGTCGCCGCGGACGACGGTATTAAACCGCAAACCGTAGAGGCTATAAACCATGCCAAAGCGGCGGGCGTAGATATAATCGTTGCGGCTAACAAGATAGACAAGCCGCACGTCGACGTCGACAGGGTTCGTCAACAACTTTCCGAACACGACGTTCTCGTCGAGGAATGGGGCGGTGACGTTATCATGGTTCCCGTTTCGGCTAAGACGGGCGAGGGCGTAGACAAGCTTTTGGAATCGGTGCTTTTGGTTGCCGAAATGGCTGAACTTAAGGCTAATCCCGACAGAAAGGCGCGCGGTACCGTTATCGAAGCCAAGCTCGACAAGGGCAAAGGACCTCTTGCGACCGTACTCGTTCAAAACGGAACGCTCCACGTTGGCGACAACATCGTTGCCGGAACGGTCGTCGGCAGGGTAAGAGCTATGATTAACGACAAGGGCAGTATGGTTAAGACGGCAGGACCGTCCGAAGCCGTATCCGTTCTCGGACTCGAGGACGTTCCCAACGCAGGCGATTCCATTTTTGCGGTAGACGAAGAAAAACTTTCCAAGCTCGTTGCCGAGGAAAGACGTAATAAAGAACGCGAAGAAATGATTCGCAGTCAGCAAAAGGTTACGCTTGACGATCTCTTCTCCAAGATTTCCGAGGGCGAACTTAAAAACCTCAACCTCATTATCAAAGCGGACGTTCAAGGTTCTGCGGAGGCGGTCAAGCAATCGCTGCTCGAACTTTCCAACGAGGAAGTCAAGATCAACGTTCTCCACGCGGCGGTCGGCGCTATAAACGAAACGGACGTAACGCTTGCCGAATCGTCCAACGCGATTATCATCGGCTTTAACGTAAGACCTGATTCCAAGGCGAAAACTCAAGCCGAGCGCACGCACGTCGACATTAAACTTTACCGCGTAATTTACGACGCGATCGACGATATTACCAACGCTATGAAGGGTATGCTCGCTCCCAAATACGAGGAGATCTACACCGGAAAAGCCGAGGTGCGCGAGACGTTCAAGATTACCGGAGTCGGCATGGTCGCAGGGTGCTACGTTACCGACGGCAAGATTGTTCGTCAGGCAAAACTTCGTATTTACAGAAACGACGTAATGATCTGCGAAGGAAACGTAATGCAGCTTAAACGCTTCAAAGACGAGGTTAAAGAGGTTAATCAAGGCTATGAATGCGGTATTTCGATAGAGGGCTTTAACGACATCAAGGTCGGCGACTTTATCGAGAGCTATATCATACAAGAAAAAAAATAATATATAACCGACCTCGGTCGGTTTTGCGGGTGAGCGACGGACTTTAAGGCTTATGCTTGCCCGAACGGAAGTGCGGACGGGTTTTTGCCGCCGCTTTCCGTCGGCGGTCCTTGCTTAACACGCGTAGGACCGTTTTGTTTTTCGGTTTTAAACCGATCCGCGAATGCCTATAAGGGCGTTTCGCTTAGGAGTAACAATGAAAGAAAAAAGAGAAAAAAGGCTTAACAGCGAATTTAGAAAAGAAATTTACGAAATATTGACTACCAAGCTTAAGGACGCACGCCTTACCGAAATGTTTACGATTACTTCTGTCGAAGTAACTCAAGACCTTAAGCAAGCCAAGGTTTACGTCAGTATTTTTTCGGGTACGGAGCAGTCTAAAAAAAGCACTTTCGAGGCGATTAAAGGCGCCGCGGGGTTCGTTAGACGCGAACTTTCGTCGGCTATGCACATACGCACGGTGCCAGAGTTTACCTTTTTGCTCGATGAGCAAGAGCAGTACGGCGAAAAGATCGATAGAATTTTAGACGAAATCAAAAGGAAAGAAAACAAGAGCGATGAAAACGCTTGACGACGTTAAAAACGCGCTTTTAAGCGCACAATCGGCACTGATTTTTTGCCACGTCAGACCGGACGGCGACACCGTGGGGAGCGCAGTCGCCTTAAAGTTCGTTTTGGAATCGTTCGGCAAAAAATGCGATTTGGTATGCGATTCGGAATACCCTTCGCGGTTGAATTTTTTGCCGTACGCTAACTATTTTTTTAGACCGGAAAGGGTAAAAGGTCGTTACGATATTCACGTTGCCGCCGACGTCGCGAGCGAGAATTTGCTCGGCGGAAGCTGGGGGCTTTTTAAAAGCAATAAAAACACGGTGAATATCGACCATCATCTTTCCAACGAGCGTTACGCCGAGCTGAATTACGTCGAGCCGGTTGCTTCCACTTCGATTATCATTTACGAGCTTATTAAAAAACTCGGTTTTTGCGTAGAAGAAAGAACGGCAACGGCTATACTTTTGGGCGTGCTTACCGATACGGGCGTTTTTTTAAATCCCAATACGGACGCGCGCGCTTTGCACGTTGCCGCCGAAACGACGGCGCTTGGTGCCGATTTTAAAACAATTTCGTACGAAACGCGCAAAATGAGTCGCGAAAAGAGTTTGCTCTTAAGCGAGGTGCTTTTAAAAACGCGCTACCTATTGGACGGCAAGCTTGCAATAGTCACTACCACGTCGGAAATGCTTGCGGCGCACGGTCTTAAAGCGGATGCGACCGATGGTTTTGCCGACTATTCGCTTTGGACGGACGGCGTTGAGGTTTCGGTTGCAATGCTTCAGGATAAGCATAATCTATACAGAATAAGCATTCGCAGTCGTGGAAACGTCAACGTGAACGACGTTGCCGCCGAATTCGGCGGGGGCGGGCACGTTTGTGCGAGCGGTTGCGTGATAAAAGGATATTACGAAGAAGTAATCGAGCGCATAACGCGCGCGGTCGAAGTCAATTCCGATTTTTAACCGAAACGGCTTTTTAGTTAACAGGTAGACCACATGAACGGATTTATTAATATTTACAAACCGCGGGGCGAGTCGTCGGCAAAATGCCTTGCTCGCGTTAAAAAAATCGTCAATTGCAAATGCGGACATATGGGCACGCTCGATCCGCTTGCTTGCGGCGTACTTCCCGTCGCGTTGGGGCAGGCAACGAGGCTTTTCGATATAATGACCGAAAAGCGCAAAAAATATATAGCGGAGTTTACTTTCGGCTACGAAACGGATACTCTTGACTTAGAAGGGAAAAAGGTTTTCGAATGCGAAAAAATCCCCACGAAAGTTGAGTTAATCGACCTATTGCCCGACTTTATCGGTGAAATAGATCAAGTTCCGCCCGCCTTTTCGGCAAAATGTGTAGACGGTAAAAAGAGTTATAAACTTGCCCGCGCAGGTAAGGCTGTCGAACTTAAGCCGAAAAAGATTGAAATATACGATATAAAACTTATAAAAGCGCAATCACCGGCGTTTACCTTCGAAATAACTTGCGGGGGCGGTACTTATATTCGTTCCATTGCGCGCGATCTTGGTAGACGAAGCGGATCGTACGCTACAATGACGGCGCTCGAACGCGTTCAAAGCGGATTTTTTACCGCCGAGAGAAGCGTTACGCTCGACGTGCTTGAAAAAGACGGCTTCGAAAAGCACCTTATTAAAAGCGACGAAGTGTTGAATTTTCCTAAGCTCGAACTTGAGGAAAGTAAGGCTATAAGGCTGTTAAACGGACTTTACGACCGTTTTGATATAACCGACGGAAGATATAGAGTATACGTTTCGGGCGACTTTTGGGGCGTTGGCAACGCTACGGACGGCAAACTCGTTATAAGACCTTACGTAAGGGATTGATTATGATTGTAACCGATTTTTATTGCGATAAAAGTGATATAAATTGCGAACCGCTCGTCGTATGCTTGGGCGGCTTCGATAGTTTTCATAACGGACATTGCGAGCTATTAAACCTTGCAAAGCAGCTGAAAAGAAAAGACGAAAAAGTTGCCGTTACCCTTTTTTGCGGCGAGGGCGATGTTTTTAAAAGGAAAAACGGAGACGTTTTCAGCCCCGAAGAACGGCTTTTTTTGCTTGAGTGGCTGGGTGTGGACGTAGCCGTAAAGGTGCGCTTCACGGCGGAATTTTCTTGTCTTTCGCCCGAGGAGTTTTTGAACGAACTATTCGATAATCGACTTATAGCGAGGGTTATTTGCGGCGAAGACTTTAAATTCGGCAAGGGCGGCACCGCCGAGGTCGGGTTTTTAAAGGCTTTTTGCGAAAAAAGGAACGTTGCCTTAAACGTTCTTCCTTTTATAAAGGGCGCGGACGGAAAAAAACTTTCCACTACGGACGTAAAAAACGCGCTTGCGTTAGGCGACGTAAAGAAGTGCCGCTCGGATTACGGGGTGCGCTATTTTATACGCGGAAAGGTTATAGACGGGCGAAAGGACGGGCGCAAACTCGGATTTCCGACCGCTAATATTTTACCGTCAAACGATAAATTTCCGTTAAAAGACGGCGTTTATGCATGTACTGCGGAAATCGACGGCAAAAGTTATCCCGCAATATCTAATTTGGGCTGTGCGCCGACGTTCGGTCAAAGCGCGCGCCTTCTCGAATGCCATATGGTCGGTTTTGACGGCGATATTTACGGTAAGACTTTAACCGTTTGGTTCGACGACCGCATAAGGGACGTTAAAAAATTTGCAAGTATTGACGAGCTTAAAAATCAATTGTTAGACGATATAAGTGCGGTAACGAACAAAAAAACGTGATGGGCGGCAACGATAAAACCGTTCATAATCGACTGCAAAA
>CAZHGN010000010.1:0-5906 GCA_964532155.1 uncultured Acidiphilium sp. | reverse complement strand
TGCAAAACAAGAAGATAAGTAAACGTTACGGGTGATAAAATGATTTTATTCGGACCGAGCGGCAATTCGGTTAACTATGCCGCGGCAGGATTAAAGACATCGGAACAAAGCGCGGAATGGGTTAAAAATCTCGGTTTAAACGCATTCGAATACTCTTTCGGACGCGGCGTATCCATTAGCGACGAGCGCGCGCTTTCGATAGGCAACGCGTTTGCTTCGGCGGGCGTTGCCATAAGCGTTCATGCGCCGTATTACATAAATTTTGCCAATACCGAAGACGAAATGATCGAAAAATCCGTTTGCTACGTAACGGACAGCGCGGCAAAATGTAGGCTTATGGGGGGCAAAAGGATAATAATCCACCCTGCTTCGCAAGGCAAAGACGCGCGTGAAAACGCTTTTGTCCGCACGAAAAACAACTTTATTAAACTTGCCGAAAGAATAAAAGAATTAGGCTATACCGACATGCTTTTTTGCCCCGAAACTATGGGTAAAACGGCGCAAATCGGTACGATAGAAGAAGTTACCGAACTCTGTCTTTTAGCCGATTTTTTCGTACCCACGGTCGATTTCGGGCATGTAAACGCAAGGGAACAGGGCAGTCTTAAGACGGTCGAGGATTATTATTCGCGGCTTTCGTATATGGCGGACAAGCTCGGTTTTGAAAAAATGAAACACTTTCATATTCATTTTTCCAAGATTATGTATTCGGTTCGCGGCGAGATTAAGCACTTGAATTTTGACGACGAGGTGTACGGTCCCGAGTTTGAACCGCTTGCCGAAGCGCTCGTAAGGCTTAACCTCGAACCCGTCGTGATATGCGAGTCGGCGGGCAATCAAGATTACGACGCGTTATATATGAAAAACGCTTACGAGCAAGCGCTTAAAAACGCGTAAATTAGGCGGTAATTTTCTTTTGCCTTAACTTGAGCTTTTGCGTGAAAAAATTGCGCAAAAGCACTATTATCGTCTTTTTTCGACCGCGTTCGACATAAAAAGACTTTTTTTTAAAAAAAACGACAAAAAAAGTGTCATAACGTCGTTGAATTTACGGCATTCCGAGGATATAATGTTAGGTAGAAGAGGAAGAACCGCTGCTAACACAAAACTTAACTTAAATATTTGAGGAAATTAAAATGAAACAATTAACGAATAACGGCGGTGCCTTAAAGGGCAACCTTACCGAAAGCGACTTTATTTTGCGGCTTGTCGATATCTTTTGCGAGAACGGAATCGAGTGCGAAGTGAGCGGCGAACGTCGGCTTACCGTGCGCGACGACAGTACGGTTTTCGATCTGACGGTAACGCGCAGAGAGGAAAGCTAAACGTTTTAGCCAAACCGAAGCGCAATAAAACGCGCACTCTTAAAATTGCGCTAAAAACATGTGGAAATAGTTTTTAGTGCGCTCGGAAAGTTTTTTAGTCTTGAACCGCCGATTGATTTTTTAAGGTATGAAATTCGTCATTAATAAAAAAATGAACGGCTCCGTCGCTTTTCGCGGTAGAGTCGTAAAAATGCTGATTCCCAAGGCGGGCATGACCTATTTTAGGGTGGGCAACGCCGTGCTCGATAAGCTTTTATTGGGGCGCAAACTGAAAAATTTTTTCACGGGGGAGGTCTATTTCCCTCGCCGTGACGGCAGTAATATTCGCGCTTGTCTGTGTTCGCGTAGGGGCGTTACCGACAGCGCCATTCGTTTAATCGAGGACGACTTGCGCAGTGAACTTTCTTCAACGCTAAAAAATGCTCAGGCTCAGCGCAAAAAGGCTTTAAAAAGTAAATCACGCCCCGCGTTTTTGTGGATTCACGGCGGCGGTTACGCTATGGGCAACCCGGAGCAGGAATTCTATTTTATAAAAAGAATACTCGAAGCGATCGACGCGGTCGTGCTTTCGCCCGACTATACGCGCTCGGTCGACGCGCCTTACCCGAAAGCGCTCGAGGATTGTTACGACTCGCTTTTGTGGCTTAAGGAAAACGCCGAAAGACTCGGTGCCGATCCCAATAAAATTTTCGTAGGCGGCGATTCTGCCGGCGGCGGTCTGTGTGCCGCGCTTTGCCTTTACGCAAGGGACAAAGGCGAGGTGAACGTCGCTTTTCAAGCGCCGCTTTATCCGATGATAGACGACAGACCTACTCGCAGCAATCAAAACAACAGCACGCCTTGCTGGGACAGTCAGTCTAACGACAAGGCTTGGAGCGTGTATTTGGGTAAACTTTACGGCGCGAAAAACGTTCCTTGCTATGCGGCGCCCGCTCGCGCAACCGACCTTTCTGGCTTGCCGCCTACGCTGACTTACGTCGGCGATATCGAACCGTTTTATGCCGAAACGGTGGATTTCGTCAAACGCCTTCGTCTTGCCGGCGTGCCTACCGATTTTCGCATTTATTCGGGCTGTTATCACGGGTTCGACGTCATTTGCCCCGACAGCGCGCCCGGTAAAAACGCCATTGCCTTTTTCAAAGACGGTCTCATAAAAGCCGAATCCAAGTGTTACGCCCGGCAACCGCCCAAAAAGGGTAGTGGCGTATAAGTTAGCGGTATTTAATGTTGGCATATAGCGTTAAATATGATTTTTTACACGGTAAATATACTTTTTAATCCCGCAAGGGATTTTTTTTGCGCAAAAAAGAATTGCCGTGCGAAAAAAAGCCATACCGTTATTGCATTTTCCTTACCCTCTATTGCTCGAATAGCCGATAAGGCAGTACATATTAACCACCGTCGTTGCGAGCGTATAAACACACGCGATTATTGTTAAGTTTTTTGCTGAAACCCCGCCTATAAGTCGATTATCGGCACTTTTATCGGTGCTTTTATTATAAATTAAAGACGACGGAGCAAACCGTTTGCCCTGCAAGATATAATGTTTTTTGCGTGAGCCGATAGCACTACTGCCATATAATCCGCTTTGAAACAAAAAAAAGTAAAAAAGTGCATTGAAAGGGTATTTTATTCATGGTATAATCTCTCTATAATATATATAAAATGTAGGCGCTCTCGAAAATCGTTTAGCGGTAGCGCCCTGCAAAATTATTTAACGGCGGGTTGCCGCCGAGGAGGAAAAATGAAAAAAAATTTAGCGAGAATTGCGGCGGCATTGCTGTCCGTCGTACTATCTCTGTTTGCGTTCGGTTGTAATATTCCGGTCGTTATCGTCGGGCAGTCGTCCGGCGGTTCAAACGGCGGTTCGATCGGCGGCACGGACGATCATCCTCACACTTATACTAAAGTGGATGGAAAAGAAGCCACTTGCACCGAAGAAGGCAACGACGAATATTACGTTTGCGACTGCGGTAAAAAGTTTGTGCTTGAAGACGGCGAATTTGTCGAGAAGGAAGATGTCGAAATAGTAATAGGGAAGGAACCGCATACCTATTCTAAAAAGATAGACGAAATTGCCGCTACTTGCTATAAAAACGGCGTTGCGGCGCATTATACTTGCCTTGTTTGCAATACGGTTTTAATGATTAAAAACGGCAAGCTCACCGAAGTAACCGAAGACGATTTGAAACTTGCAAAACTCGAGCATAGCTACGTTTACGAGGTTCAGCGCGACGAATATTTGGTAGCCGACGCGACCGACGCCACGGCTACGACTTACAGAAAATCGTGCGTGTGCGGCAAAACTACCGACGCGGCTGCAACCTTTACCGTCGGCGATAAACTTAGCGCATACACCGACGTAAACGAAGAACTTTACGCGCCCACGTCCGTTTCGGTCAGCCTTTACGATGCGGCAAACCTCGTTTACGGTTTCACTTTCAATACTCGCGCGTTTACCGCGGGTGCGGCTATTTTTTATTCGGAGGGCGCAACGCTCGATTTAGCTAATTGCCAAAAGCTTACCGCGCATACCGAGCAAGCTGAAACGTACGAGAAAAGCGGCTCGGCGGATACCAAGGTTACCTACTATATCACCAAGGCGGAACTCAAGCTCAAACCTTCAACGCAGTACACCTATTGCATAGGCGATAGGTACGTCGGTGAAGATACTTATACGATGCCTGTTACTTTTACCACCGTTAATCCCCAAAAAACTTCCTTTAAGTTTGCCCATTTAAGCGACTCGCAGTCGGGCAGCGCCGAGGGCACGGGCGAGGGCACCGGTTCGTATTACGCTAACGTCCTTTCGAGCGTTATTGCCGCCGAGAACGATTTCATAGTTCACACCGGCGACGTCGTGGAAAACTCCAAATACGAAAGTTTTTGGACGGGAATGATGCACGACAATTATTCCTACCTTGCAAAAATCCCCGTAATGGCTATTTCCGGCAACCACGAAACGAATTATTATAACGGCTCGAACGAAACTAATAAACACTTTAATTACCTTATGCCCGAGCAGACAACGACCACCGGGTTGTATTATTCGTTCAGCTACGGCGACGTTAAGTTTATTATGCTTAACGCTAACAGGGATACTACCTCTGCGTTGGATATCGCGCAATATAATTGGCTTAAATCCGAGCTCGAAAATAAGACCGAAAAGTGGACGATCGTCGCAATGCACAACCCGATGTATTCGATAGGTAAATGGGGTTCCGATCCGTCTCGAAACCAAATTGCGCGGGCACTTTGCACGCAACTTAAAGGGCTTTTCGTCGAGTACGGAGTCGATCTCGTGCTTCAGGGGCACGACCACTGCGTTTCGAGAACTTATCCCATTAAATCCGACGGTACCGCCGCAACCGAAACGTTTAACGTAGTAGACGGTGTAAAATATTCGGTCAATCCGCAAGGTCCCATTTACGTTATGAACGGACCTGCAGGCGATCAGGGCAGTAGAGGTGCATTCTCTACGGTAGACAAAGATATTTATTCTTACGGAATTACTTCAAGCCAGTCCTCTTGGGCGGAAATCGAGGTAACCGAAAACCGCTTGACTCTTTCGGTTAAGCATTACGCGGACGGTGTTAAATCGTACGGCGTCGATTATACTTGGGGTATCGAAAAGACGGCTCAAGCCGATTAATCAAGCTAACGCAATAATTAAACAACCGCGTGCTTGCACTAATTGAACCAATAAACGGCGGAGCAAAATCACTTCGCCGTTTTTTAAACGCTTAATACAGCGCTAAAAGTTGTTAAAGCGCCCTTAAAGCGCCTTTGCGTTTAGCATTATTAAAGCGTTTTTAAGCTTTTATTAAGCTTTGTTTTAGGCGCTTAAAATTGTTTTTATGCATTCTTTAAAACCGCATTAAAAAAGCATTTTTAAAAAACCGCTTGCGGCAAGCAATAAAACACGCTAAAATAATCGCGTAAGCCGTAATGGGCAAAACTGCGTTTGCAATTGCTTAAGTCGGCGATAAAGAGATTTATAATCATAAGGAGTAAACGAAATGGGTAAGAAAATATTGATTTTGTCGGGCAGTCCGAGAAAGGGCGGAAATTCCGATTTACTTTGCGACGAGTTTATGCGCGGCGCGATAGACGGCGGCAATTCCGTTGAAAAAATCCGCGTTGCCGAAAAGAATATCGGTTATTGCCGTGCGTGCTATTATTGCAAGGACAGCGGTCAATGCGTGCAAAAGGACGATATGGCAGAGATACTGCAAAAAATGATAGATGCCGATTTAATCGTGCTGGCAAGCCCCGTTTATTTTTATTCGATCGACGCTCAGCTTAAAACGCTGATAGACCGCACTGTCGCAAGATGGCTCGACGTGCACGACAAGGAGTTCTTTTACATCGTAACATGCGCCGATGAAGAAAAGAGCGCTTGCGAGGCTACTCTCGCTTGTTTCCGCGGTTATGCCGACTGCGTCGAGGGCGCAAAAGAAGTGGGCGTTATCTACGGCACCGGCGTTTACGAAAAAGGCTCCGTACACGGCACGGCGCATATGCAAGAGGCTTATGAAGCGGGCAAAAACGTTTAATATGCGCATATGGGGAATTTAGCAT
>CAZHGN010000009.1:6920-42162 GCA_964532155.1 uncultured Acidiphilium sp. | reverse complement strand
TTTTAAAAGTTTTTAATTTTCCAATTTGCCGTTGTCCGTTCTTTGGAATGCGCACCAAAAGCCGTCGTCGGAGCCCGAGTAGGGCGAGCAAGGTATAAAATGGGAATATGAATAAAACCCCGTTGGCTTTTCGGACTTTTTTCCGCATACGCCGTATACCAAATACGATGGGACGCCGCCGCGAGTGATTTCGCCGAACAGATAAAACGCCCCGTTTTTATAGGGTATTTTTACCCAGCGGCTATCACGGATAAGGTCGGATAACGGTGCTATAGGCGGATATTTTTTAAAAATCGAGGTTATTTCGCGCTCGTTTTCTCCGTAAAACGCGGGGAGAGTTTTTTCGAGCGGGCAAGCGAGATCATCCTCGTCATTTTGCCGTGCGCAATCTGCGCTTTCCGCTTCGCTCTTTTTGCTTTCACTTTTCGGTTCAAAGTCAAATACCGTGTGAGATAGGTCGTCATCGTTCTCCTTTATCGGCGCAAAAGTTTCTTCTTTCGCTTTGCCCTTTGCCGCCGTTTCGTAATAATTGTCTTCGGCAACGGCTTCGTCGTCGTAGACGGTCGGTTCGCTTGACTCAAGGTCGGTGGCGGTTAAAACCACGGCGCTCTTTTTTTCGTCCGTTCCCTTGTCTGCGTATTTTTCGCTTAACGCTTTTTCGAGCCGTTCGGGCGGAAAGCGTTCCTTTAAAGAACTGCCGTAAAGCAAAAGGCGAGGCGGCGTTTTATCGAGGTCGAATATAGCCGCCGCAAACCCCTCTTTAAGCTCAAAATTTTCCGCCGTTTTACATTCGGTTTTAGTGCAAGGGCAAAAAACGGCGACGTTTTGTCCGTCGGTCACCGCAAGGGCGTAGCTGCCTTTTTTATCGCAAAAAACGTCGGTCGGCGGCTCGAACACCGTGCCTTTTTGCGATTTTTCGCCTTTTAGCACGGCAAAATTCTTTTTCAACGCGTCGGTTGCGGCGTTGTCTGCCGCTTTAAGCAAAAGCGCTTTTCTTAAGAGTGCGCACATTTCGTCACCTTAAATTCATTATAATACAAGAAGTTGCAAACTTGCTTGCAAGTGTTTGCGACTTCGCCGAATTACAACCATAAAGGGAAAAAACGGAAGTTTTTACGGCAAAGCCTATGGCTTTGCAAAGGTTTTACCGGAAGGCAAAGATTTACTTCTTATAGATAATATTATATTGCGTTCTGCGAAAAAAATGATTTACGGCGGTAAAAGGTCGAAAAATATCAAAACCAATCCACAAAAAAGAGAGAATAACGCGGCAAAGCTTATTTTTGTAAGCCGAATTATTCTCTCTTTAAGTTAAAAATATCGTTTGTAAAAAATCGTTTCGGTGTGATTTTAGCCGAAAATTAGCTGCGGTTAAACCAGAACGATTAAAAACAGTGCCGACAAGCCGTAGTAAGCGACTGCGGATACGAGGTCGTTAAGAGTCGTGATGAGCGGTCCGGATGCGGCGGCGGGATCCACTCCGATTTTATCGAAAAACGAGGGGATGAGCGTGCCGAATACTCCCGAAAGAGTCATCGAAATCGCCATTGCCGCGGAAATACACCCTGCGACCGAAGCCGAATAACCGAATGCGTTGCCCTTGATAAGCATATAAACGCCGGTCGTGACGAAGCCTATCGCGGCGAGAATGAGCGCGTCCAAAAGGGAAACGGTAAATTCTTTGAAAAAGTCGCGGCGCATTTCTTTCGCCGTAGCCGTGCTTGCCGTCAGCCGTCTAATCGTTACGCCGAGCGATTGAGTGCTTGAATTGCCGCTCATATCGAGCACCATTGTTTGGAAAAAGACGAGCACCGGGAAAGCCGCCATGACCGCGTCGAATCCGCGCAAAACGCCCGAAACGGCAAGGCTTAAAAGGAGGAGCGCGCTGAGCCACGGAATACGCTTTTTAACGCTCCCGAATACGCGTTCGTTAAGGTCGTCTTCTTCTGGAAGACCTGCAAGTTTTGCGTAGTCCTCGCTCATTTCCTCGTCGACCGCTTCAACGACGTCCGCGCTCGTTAATGCGCCTATAAGTCGATTATCGCTATCTAAAACGGGAATAGACTCCTCTTGATATTCTTTAACTCGGTCCAAAACGTCCTCGATTTTTTCACTTGCGTAAAGGTATGGGTACGACGTCGTTATTATATCGTCGAGGGCGGTATCGCTCCGAGCGATAAACAGTTTCGTAAGCGGTATAGCGCCGTAATAAACGTCGCCGTCGGTAACGTAAAGGGTAGAAATATTGTCGTTTTCGGCGGCTTGCTCTACAAGGCTCTTCATTGCGCGTTTAACGTCGAAGTCCTTGCCTATGCTTACGAAGTCGGTGGTCATATAAGAACCTACGCAATCCTCGTCGTAGCCCGAAATGAGTTTTACGTCGTTGGCGCTGTCCTCGTCCATAAGCTCGATAATCTCGCGCTTTTTATCTTCGTCCAGCTCGTCCAATACGTCCACGGCGTCGTCCGCTGCCATCGATTCGATTATGTCCGCGGCTTTATCGGCGGTCATTTCTTCGATAAACGGTTCGGGATCGTCGAGATAACTGAATACTTCGGATAAAAACTCGTCGTCGAGCTTTAAATACAGTTTTTTGCGTTCCTCTTCGCAAAGCAATGTTAGTGCGTGCGCCACGTCGTTTTCGTGGTAGTCGGCAAGTTTTTCGGCAAGTGTTTCGCGTTGTTCGTCGCTGCGCAAAAGTTCTATGAGTTCTTCCGTGATTTTGTCGCGCGGGTCGGGGTCGTATGCGTTAAATTTTTCGTCCATTTTTCCCTCCTCCTTATAACAAATTCATAAAGAACAGCATTGCCAAGCCGTAGTATACGGTTATCGCGGCGAGGTCGTTTATAGTGGTAATGAGCGGTCCCGACGCGACTGCCGGATCGATTTTGACTTTATAAAAGAATATCGGAACGAGCGTGCCGGTGAGCGAAGAAACGGTTGCCGAAGCGAGCATTGCCGTGCCTACCGCAAGCCCCGCCGTCAGTGCCGATGAAAAATCCATGCCCGCGTTTTTGGTCAAAAAACAAAACACGCAAACGACGATTGCGGATAGAAAGCCCATAACGAGTCCGTTCAACAATCCTACCGAAAACTCTTTAAATACGAGCTTGCGCATTTTTTTGCCGTCCGCTCCTTGCGACAAAACTCTTACCGAAACGGCGAGCGACTGCGTTCCGACGTTGCCACTCATGCCCGAGATCATTTGCTGAAAGCAAACGAGGAAGGGGAGCCCCACGATTGCCGCCTCGAATATGCCGGTGTACGCGCCGATAAAAAGGTCGAGTACGAGCAAAACAATGAGCCAAGGCAAGCGCTTGAGCATGTTTTTTCCAACGCCGTCGTCTTGGTTGTCGCTTACCGAAAGACCGGCGAGTTTTGCGTAGTCCTCGCTCATTTCTTCGTCGACCGCTTCAACGACGTCTGCGCTCGTTAATGCGCCTATAAGTCGATTATCGCCATCTAAAACCGGCAAACAGGCTTCGGAATAGCCTTTAAGATCGGATAAAACGTCGGCTATTTTGTCGTCGGCGTAAAGAAAGGGGAACGAGGTCGTTACTATATCGTCGAGCGGCGTAGTGCTCCTTGCTATAACGAGATCTTTCAGCTTGAACGCGCCGCAATAAACGCCGCCGTCGGTGACGAATACCGTGGAGAGGTTGTCCTTTTCCGCCGCCTCGTCAATAATGCGTTTCATCGCATCTTTCACCCCGCACGATTTTTCAACCGAAACGAAGTCGTTTGTCATGCGCGAGCCTACGCTGTCCTCGTTGTAATGTTCGAGTAGCTTTAAATCACGCGCGCTATCCTCGTCCATTAGCCTTATTATATCTTGTTTTTTGTTCTCGTCCAGCTCGCCCAAAACGTCGGCGGCGTCGTCAGAGTCCATGCTCTCTACTATGTCGGCGGCTTTGTCCGAGCCGACTTCTTCGATATACGGTTCGGGATCGTCGATGTAAGTAAAGACGTCGGATAGTCTGTCTATGCCGAGCGCGTAATAAAGCAGACGTCTTTCGGCTTTGGTAAGCAGAGGAAGTGCGCGCGCGACGTCGTTGTCATGGTAGTCCGCGAGCAGTTCTTTCGTGCGCTCCTCGGTATAACCGCTTTTTATTAAGTTGGCGATCTCTTGCTCGAAATTTCTTGCAGAGGTCGTTGCGTTCAATTCTTCGTCGATCATTTTAATCCTCCTTAAAAAGAGTATAAAAAACGCCCCGCCGCACGGAGTGCACGGCGAGACGAAGAATTTTTCTCATGCGGAAAAAACGGCTACGTCAGCGCCGAGGAACGTGCGGAATATTCGGTTGTGCGTAAGCGTTTTGCTTACTTCGAGGTACTTCCGTTTCTTTCATAGCAGTGTTTTTCGGCATAGCGGAGCAAACGCCTTTGCTATAGCCTTTTAATATTTTTATTTTTTACAAACTTGTTTTTGTTTTGCGTCGTATTTTTGCCGCCGCGCGGTAAGCATGCCGCAATTAAGGCTTAAACGAGCCGAACGGTCACGCCGACGTTACCGACGATAAAAGCAGGATTTGCGTTCCGACCGAATAGGGCATAACCGATTCCATTTTTATAAGTCTTCTTCTGTTTTCGTTTTTGTTGCCCGCCGCCGCGTAATAGAGATTTACGGGCGTGCCGGAGAAGAAATCGCTGATGGAAACGGATGCGTTAAAGCACGCGAACGACGTTTCGGTTGCAGCCATATTATTATATGAGTATGCGGGAACTTTAATTTCGGACGAGCCTTTTTCGGAGTCGACCGAAAGTTTCATCGTGTGAGTTTTTTGCGAAAGGGCGTCCAACGTGTAATAGGTTGCGCTAAAGCCTGCGGTGAGGTTAGCCGCTCTCGGGAAGAATAAAGTGATTTCGTTGTCTATAAACGGACTTTTAAGTTTTTCGTACTTCTTGTCGGTTGCGGCGGGCAAGTTTTCGGTAACGCCGAGCAATTTCAGTTCTTCGCTTATTTTTTCGCCCGGGGTAACGATTGCGTGCGCCGTCGAGCCGTCGTATTCGGTGGTTATGGTGTACGCCGTATAAGTAAAGCTTATTCCGTCAAGTCCGTAGGGCGAAACGATAGTCGCACTCTTGGTGCTTTTATACGGTTGGAATTGCTTGTTTATTCCGGAGAAAAGGCATTCGGAGGTAATTTTGTCGTCCACGGGAATAACTTTGCCGCCGTAAGAGTAACTGCCCTTTACGGTAAGCTCGGTGGTGAATTTATAATATTGTTTATCTCCCTCGGTTACGTTGGTGAGTGTGGTTACAAGCTTGCTTTCGTCCGTTAAGTCGGCGGTCAGTCCCTCGCGAAGATCGACAAGCGAAAAATCGTAAACGCAAGTTTCGTTTACCTGCGCCACTTCGCTAACCTCGGAAGAAGATAGCCAGAACGAGCCGCCGAACAGCGTGGACGTCACGGTGCCGCTTGACGTGCAAGCGCAAGAAAACGCTGTCGCGCAGGTGATTAGTGCTAAGGTTATTTTTTTAAAAAGTTTCATTTTATACCGTTTAGTTTCGGAAGAAAAAGCATTTCGCCTTTTTCGTTTCCTTTTTTTATTAAATTATACCAACAAATGCCGAAAAGTGCAAACCTTTAGGCTAACAAACGCCAATTTGTGCGCTCGTTTTTTTTGAACGTCGGCGTGTTTTTGTCTTTACCGTCGTTTTTTACTCTTTTGCGTAGTGAGAAAATAACGAAAATCAAAAGAATTTTATTTAAAACGATTGAAACGATGAATAAAAAATGATATAATGTAAAAGCGGTTAAAGGTGCTTGCGCCCCCGATAGACATGCACCGAAACGTAATTTTTCGACTAAAATCGTAGGAGTGCCTATGAGAAAAATAACTTTAAAGAGTTTGGCGATAGCATTTTTCGCACTTGCGACGTGCTTTTCGCTTATTGCTTGCGGCGAGTCGGTTAGCGATTCGGGAACAACCTCGCTCGGAAAAACCGAAAAACTTGCCGACGCCATATCGGAAGCGGGCATGGAATACCGTTATTCGGTGAGCGTTACAAAAGGCGAAACCGTGCAAAATTATTTCTTTATGCGTAACGGCGACGATTATTACCTTGAAAAGAGCGGTGCGAGCAGCGTAGATTTATATTACGTTGCTAACGACGGTAATCCGTATATCGTATCTTCGAGCGGAACCGCTATCGTGAAGTTGGTCAAGGGCGACACCGATTACGCTCGAGCGCTCGGCAGTTTTCTTTTCGCTAAGGTAGACAATCTTTCGTCCGGAAACTATATCGCTACAGCCGACGGCTTTTTCGAACCGTCGGACGAAAGCGCTTTGAAAAACGAACTTTTTGCCTTCCTTGGCACCGCTTACGAGTCTTGCGAAAAAATATCCGTTGCCATTTCGCCTTTGTCCGGCCGCATATCTACCGTTCGCCTCGAATTTTCGGCGGACGGCGGCACCGTTTGCGAAATGGAATTTTACAGCTACGACAGCGCGAAGTTTACCGTTCCGTCCGTAGAAGAATACAGCACTATATCCGCCGTGTACGACGCTGAACAAGGTCAAACGGTAGAGGTTAAGGGCGTCGTGGTAGGCGTGGTCGGCAATTCTTTCTATTTATCAGACGGCGTTTGCGGCGTTTACGTATATTCGTCTTCGTCTACCGGTTGCGCTATAGGCGACCGAGTCGGCTTGTCGGGTACGGTCGAAGTTTTTCAAGGGCTTACCGAACTTAAAAATCCGTCGGGTATAACCGTTCTCGACAGAGGTTGCAGTATAGCGGCAAAGTCGGTTGAGGATCTCGACGGTATCGAGAGATATTTGTCGATGAATATCGACGTCGGCGGCTTGTCCGTCGTAGGCTCTGTTTCGAGCCCTACCGCTAACGAAAACTATTCCGTTACCGTGAGCGACGGCACTAACGAAATTACCCTATTTTTATCTAAGTATCTGCCGAGCGAAACGCGTACAGCCGTGTATAACGCACTGAAAAATCTTAAGAGCAACTCAGCGTTCTCCCTTCAAGATGTAGTGGTAGGTTGTTTTAAGAGTTATCAGCTCGAATTTACCGAAAGTACCGTGCTTACGGTTACCGGGGGCACGCCGAGCGGAATAAAAATAGATAAAACGCAAATAACACTCGCTACCGGAACGGCGCTTTCGAATATTAACGAAAAAATTACCGTATATCTCGAATACGATAACGGCGCTAAGAGCGAACTTTCCTCGTCCGATTTCGTTTTGGAATGCGATGATTACGATTCGTTTGCGACGGGCAGTTATACGGTTAAGGTAGTTTACGGCGATTTTTCAGCCACGCTTACCGTTAATCTCGAAAAAACAGTCGGTTACTCTAAGTTAAGTTACGGCGACGAAACTCCCATAGACTCCGCCGCCGCGGAGAAAGAAATAACTCGCGGATTGCCCTCTATAGGGAACCCGAAAGTGCTTGTAATTCCCGTTGATTTTACCGATTACGGTGCAGAGGAAGACATGAAATCCGATTTGCAAGCGGCGTTTTTCGGCACGAGCAAACAAACCGGTTGGGAAAGCCTTTCTTCCTATTATCATAAATCTTCTTACGGCAAACTCAATATTACCGGCACTGTAACCGACGTTTATCACACCAATAAATCTTCGAGTTATTACTCGAATAAATATGATAATAGACAGGATGATAACCCCGAATATGAAATAATCAAAGGTGCGCTCGAATATTTTGACGATACTATCGACTATGCGCAATATGATTCGGATAACGACGGAATGATAGACGCGTTATATATCGTTTACACTGCTCCGGTTTCCTATAGTACATCGGAAAGCGCGGAAACGCCATCGGATTTTTGGTGGGCGTTTACGTACGAATATTATACCGAAGATTATGAATATCACGACGGAAAAGAAGCGGATTTTTATATGTTCTTCGGTTACGACTTCTTGTTTGAAACGCCGGCTTGCGGAAAGAAAATTGCCCTTAACTGCGAGACGATAATACACGAAACGGGGCACGTTCTCGGTCTTGACGACTATTACGATTACGGTACCGATCATAAAGAGGATAACGGCGGTTTGGGTGGCGGCGACATGATGGACTATAACGTCGGCGATCATAATCCGTTCTCCAAGATGCTGCTCGGTTGGACGGATCCGTACGTTGCCCGTGCGGACTGCGCTATAACGCTTCGGTCGTTCGGCGAAAGCGGTGACTGCGTTATGATATGCAAGAACGAAGAAAGCCCCTTCTCCGAATATTTCATAATAGACTATTACACGCCCGACGGACTTAACGAATTCGAGGCGGGTAACAGTGGTTTGTTCTCTACCGAAGGCGTTCGCGTGTACCATGTAAACGCAACTATGACGACGAGCGAAGTTGCCTCGATATGGGACATTTATGAGTATAGCAACGGAAAAAAGAATGCTAAAGACAAGCTTATCGCCCTCGTCGAGGCGGACGGCAACAACGATATCGAAGACGGATATTACAGCGATAACGACGACTTGTATTCCATCGGAAAGGGCTCTTCGATAAAAGGACTTAAGTGGCGCAACGGTTCGTCGGCGGGTTTCGTCGTAAATATCGCTCGCGCGGCTAACGGCTCGGACGTAACCCTTACCATAAGCTTTAATTAAATAAGAATTTTTTAAGAGGTGTAAAACCATGGCAAAAAAAGGCAACACTAAATATCACGTAAAACCGGATAAGCAGCTTTTAAACAATATTTTAACCGCAGTCGCGTACATCGCGATCGGCGTGCTGTTCTGCGTTTTTAAAGGTGCGGTGCTCAATTGGCTCGTTTGGATAATCGGCGCTTTGCTAATTATCAGGGGCGCGGTGGATTTTCTTTCGGGCAGAAGGCTTACTTCTCGCGCGCTTGCGGAAATAGTACTCGGCGTTCTGACTATACTGTTCGGCGTTTTGTTCGCGGAAGCAATAGCGATTGTTATTGGTATAGTAATTATTCTTTACGGCGTAGTAAACCTATTGAATAACAGCAGAAATATATTTACTCTTCTCGTCAGTGTTTTGACGATCGTTTGCGGCGTTATGATCGTTGCAAATTCTTCGGGTGCAATTTCTTGGCTGTTCGTGGCAATCGGCGTTATGTTTATAGTTGACGGCGTTCTTGCCTTGTTCGGTAAAAAACTGAAATAATAAATAAACGTTATAAATCGCGTTATGGGCGTTAATCGACCTATAGCGCGTTTTTTTATACAAAAACGCGGCGTTCTGCAAAGATTTTAACGTTTGCGAGCAGGTCTATCGGTTGACCATAATATCATATATTAAATATACTATAATAGGATACTAACGAAAAAACATGAAGGATAGCGCTTACGCACTCGCCGCCCTTTGTTTTATTTACTCGATGACCATACTCGGCGCGGCGTGCGTTTTTATTACGTCTAAGTGCAAGGACTACAAACTTCTTAACGGTTTTTCGGGCGGCGTTATGCTCGCGGCGTGCTTTTGGTCGCTATTGTTGCCCGCGTCGCAAGGCGCTCGCGCGGCGGGGCAAAGCGCGTGCCTCGTTTTGACGGTCGGCGTAACCTTGGGCATTGCCGTTATCGTGCTGCCCGAACTTATATTCGGCGGCGGTAGCGGAGAACTCAGAGTGTTTAAAGCGATTACTTTGCACAACGCGCCCGAAGGGCTTGCCGTAGGCGTTGCGTTCGCGGCGAGCGGCGTTTCTCTTGCGGAGGCTTTTGCCGTCGCTTTGGCGATAGGCGTGCAAAATTTTCCCGAAGGGTTTGCGACCGCTCTGCCTTTCGTCGAGAAAAAGGGGCGCAAAAAGGCATTTTTATACGGCGTTGCAAGCGGTGCGGTAGAGCCGCTTTTCGGAATACTCGGCTTGCTTTTGGTAGGGTGCGGCGAAATACTTTCGCCTATGGCGCTTGCCGTTTCGGCGGGCGCTATGCTTTACGTGTGCTTAAGGGAACTTATTCCCGACGTGGGTAACGAGCGTGTTCGCAGAGCGGCTTTTTTCGTCGGTTTTTTGCTTATGACCGTCCTTGACGCCTGCCTTTCTTGAAATAACGCCGAGCCGCTATGTTTTTTGGACGGCAATAGCCGTTTTTAAAGCCCGACGAGAACAAAAAATCATATATTCTATTAGGTTTTTTTGCGCTCGAGCCTTTTAATCGTTGACTACTTCGGCGTGCTATGTTAAAATGTATATAACGGTATATGCTTTAAGATATTACCGCGCCCAAAAAGCGCGGTACCGTTACAAGACAATACGCCGCGAAGCGCGGCGCTTAAACTCACGCGGAGGATTTTATGAAAAAAATCAGCAACATTGCGTTCGACGGAACGAAGGAGCAAGAAGCGGAACTCATGTCCGTTCTCGCAGGGCTCAAAGGCGTTCCGGGCGGTTTGATGCCCGCCATGCAAAAAGCACAGGACATTTACGGATATCTGCCCAAAGAAGTTCAGCAAATAATTGCCGACGAAATGGGCGTATCTCTTGCCGAGGTATACGGAATAGCCACCTTTTACGCGCAGTTTTCGTTAACGCCTAAGGGCTCGTACAAGGTAGCCGTTTGCTTGGGTACCGCTTGTTATGTTAAGGGCTCGGGCGAGATATTCGACGAACTCACCAAGATATTGGAAATAGAAAACGGCGGCGTTACCCCCGACAAGCGCTTTTCGCTCGACGCAACGCGTTGCATAGGCTGTTGCGGATTAGCCCCCGTTATGACGGTGAACGACGAGGTTTACGGTAAAATAACCGCAAAAGACGTCGCCGGAATAATAGACAAATATAGGGCGTAAATGCGATACGCAATAGTTTAACGGAGGAATTTGAATGAAAACGGTTGAAGAGCTTAACGCATTAAAAACTAAAACGGGCAACCTTTTCGGTGCGGGCAAGCACCACGTTCTCGTATGCGGCGGAACGGGTTGCACCTCGAATAAATCGATGGAAATAATTCGCGTGCTGAAAGAGGAAATCGCGGCGCGCGGCATAGAAGACAAGGTGAGAGTGGTTATGACCGGTTGCTTCGGTCTTTGCGCGAAAGGCCCGATCATGGTTATTTACCCCGAGGGGACTTTTTATCACTCCATATCTTCGGACGACGTAAAAGAAATAGTCGAAACTCATATTTTGGGCGGCAAGCCGGTAGCGCGCCTTCTTCATAAGGAAGAGGACACGGGCGTTATCGTGGACAAGCTCGAAGATACCGAGTTTATGAAAAAACAGCGCCGTATTGCGTTGCATAACTGCGGCGTTATAAATCCCGAAAGCATAGAAGAATACATCGCGCGCGACGGATACAAGGCGCTTGCGAAAGTGCTTAAGGAAATGACTCCGCAAGAGGTAATCGATACCGTTTTGGCAAGCGGACTTCGCGGGCGCGGCGGCGCGGGCTTCCCGACAGGCAGAAAGTGGGCGTTCGCAAAGGCTTCCGCGGGCGACGTCAAATACGTTTGCTGTAACGCCGACGAGGGCGATCCCGGCGCGTTTATGGACAGATCGGTGCTCGAGGGCGATCCGCACGTCGTCGTAGAGGCTATGGCTATTGCCGCTTATGCAATCGGCAGTAATCAAGGCTACGTTTATATAAGAGCGGAATATCCCATTGCCGTTCAAAGATTGCAAAAGGCGATCGATTCGGCGAGGGAACACGGTCTGCTCGGTAAGAATATATTCGGAACGGATTTTTCGTTCGATCTTGAAATAAGGCTGGGCGCAGGCGCTTTCGTCTGCGGCGAAGAAACGGCGCTTATGACTTCGATCGAGGGCAAGCGCGGCGAGCCGCGTCCCCGTCCGCCGTTCCCCGCGGTTAAGGGTTTATTCGGAAAACCGACCATACTTAACAACGTTGAAACTTACGCCAACGTTCCCAAGATAATACTCAACGGCGCCGAATGGTTTGCCGCTATGGGTACCGAAAAGAGCAAGGGCACGAAGGTTTTCGCGCTCGGCGGAAAGATCGTTAACACCGGTCTCGTCGAAGTTCCTATGGGAACGACTCTGCGTGAAATCGTCTATGATATAGGCGGCGGCATTCCCAACGGCAAAAAGTTTAAAGCGGCTCAAACGGGCGGTCCGTCGGGCGGTTGTATTCCCGCAGAACATCTCGACGTTCCCATCGACTACGACAACCTCATAGCGATAGGCTCGATGATGGGTTCGGGCGGTCTTATCGTAATGGACGAGGATAACTGTATGGTCGATATAGCCAAGTTCTTCCTCGAATTTACCGTCGACGAATCGTGCGGTAAATGTACGCCGTGCCGCATAGGCAATAAGCGTCTTCTCGAAATGCTTACCAAGGTTACCGAGGGTAAGGCGACGATGGAAGACCTCGACGAGATGGAAAAATTGTGCTATTATATAAAGCAAAATTCCCTTTGCGGTCTCGGACAAACGGCGCCTAACCCCGTTCTTTCGACTCTTCGCTATTTCAGAAGCGAGTACGAAGCGCACGTTCGCGATAAGGTTTGCCCCGCGCACGTTTGCAAAAAGCTCGTCAAGTTTTCTATCGATAAAGAAAAATGTATCGGCTGCGGAATGTGTGCAAGGCAGTGTCCGGCAGGCGCTATCGTCAGAACGGATTACGTCGCCGCGGGGCATAAGCTCGCGTCGATGGCAATCGATTCGGATAAGTGCGTAAAATGCGGCGCTTGTATGTCGGCTTGTAAGTTTAAAGCAATCGATAAGGCGTAAGGAGGGAAATTATGGTTAATCTTAGAATAAACAACGTACCCGTCTGCGTTCCCGAGGGAACTACGGTGCTCGACGCGGCAAGGGTGGCGGGTATTAAAATCCCCACGCTCTGCTATATGAAAGAGATAAACGAAATCGGCGCTTGCCGCGTTTGCGTTTGCGAAGTCAAGGGCGCAAGGAGTTTCGTCGCCGCCTGCGTTTACCCCGTAAACGAGGGAATGGAAGTCTTTACCGACACGCCCGCCATACGCGCGGCGAGAAAGACTACGATAGAACTTCTTTTGTCCAATCACAATAAATCATGTTTGTCGTGCGAGCGCAATATGAATTGCGAACTTCAAGAGCTCGCATACGAATACGGTTGCGATATGAACGCTTATCGCGGCGAAACGACTCCGTCCGAAATAGACGAGTCCACCGATTATCTCGTAAGGGATAACTCCAAGTGCGTCCTTTGCCGCCGTTGCGTGGCGACTTGTAAGGCAATACAGCACGTTGCCGTTATCGGTACAAGAAACCGCGGTTTTGCAACGGATATAGGCTGTGCGTTCAACGAAGAACTTGCCGAAAGTTCGTGCGCCGCTTGCGGTCAGTGTATTAACGTTTGCCCGACGGGCGCTCTGCACGAAAAGAGCGAGATCGAAAACGTTCGCGCCGCAATCGACGATCCCGATAAAATCGTTATCGTCGGCGCCGCTCCCGCCGTTCGCGCCGCACTCGGCGAAGAATTCGGTTACCCGATCGGCACTAACGTAGAGGGCAAGATGAACACGGCGTTCAGGCTCCTCGGCTTTGATAAAGTGTTCGACGTCAACTTCGCCGCCGACCTTACCATAATGGAAGAATCGCACGAGTTTATAGAGCGTGCGACCAAGGGCGAAAAACTGCCGCTTATAACCAGCTGTTCGCCCGGTTGGATAAGATTTATGGAATATTATTATCCCGAGCTTATTCCGAACATTTCCACTTGCAAATCTCCGCAACAAATGTTCGGCGCGACGGTTAAAACTTACTACGCCGAAAAGCTCGGAGTCGATCCCGAAAAACTTTACGTCGTTACCGTAATGCCTTGCGTTGCCAAAAAGTTTGAAAAGAACCGCAAGGATCAGGCGGCGGCAGGGTGCAAGGATATCGACGCCGTACTCACTACGAGAGAGCTTGCGCGTATGATTAAGGGGAAGGGCATTCTCTTTAAAGAACTTGCCGATTCCGAATACGATAATCCGCTCGGCGAATATACCGGCGCCGGCGTAATTTTCGGAGCGACCGGCGGCGTTATGGAAGCGGCGCTTAGAACTGCGGTTGAAAAACTCACCGGCAAAACGCTCGAAAAAGCCGATTTCGAAGCCGTTCGCGGAACAGAAGGCATTAAAGAAGCGACTTACGATATAGACGGAAACAAGGTTTGCGTTGCCGTCGCAAGCGGTCTCGTAAACGCGCGTACGCTGTGCGAACAGATTAAAAACGGAACCTGCAAGTATCAGTTTATAGAGATTATGGCTTGCCCCGGCGGTTGCGTAAACGGTGGCGGACAGCCCATTCAGTCGGCGTACGTAAGGCGCACGACCGATATTAAGGCGCTCCGTGCAAGCGTACTCTATAATATAGACGCGTCTAAGAAGGTTAGAAAGAGCCACGAAAACGAATTCGTCAAGGGTTTATACGAAAGTTATTTCGGCGAACCCGGAAGTCATAAGGCGCACGAGGTACTCCACACGACTTACGAAAACAGAAGAAAATAAAACTTATCGTAAAAGGTGATAAACTCGTTTTATTGCCTAAGGTTATAACGATTTATTGCAAGGGCGCTGTATTTGCGCCCTTGTATTTTCGGTAAAAAAATGCTTTATTAGGTTTTCTTTTTTGATAAATGGGTGAAAATATTAGATACGTATGTCAATTTTTTGTGCATTTTTGAAAATAAATGACGAAAAATATATTTTATCCTTGCAAAAAAATAATTTATGTTGTAAAATGAATGCGTACGAAAAACAAAGGAGCCAAGTAGTATGAGAACGAGAAACGAAGCGGTCTACGCTGAAAAAAAGAGAAAGGTAATGGAGACTTGCTACGATTGCTATGCTAAAAACGGTTTGCACGGAACCGGTATATCCGCACTTGCCGAAGCTTGCGATGTATCTAAAGCGACTCTTTATACTTATTTCGAAAATCTTGACGACCTTATCGTTCAATGCACCGAATATTGCATGAGTAAGGTAGAAGACGATTTCTTGGCGAAAAAACCCAAGTCTGCCGCTGAAATAGAAAAGTTTTTTGAAGAAATTCCTTATTGGACGGCTAAAAAACACGGTGCTAAATATCGCCTTATGTATCAAGTTTATACCCACCCGAAATATGCCGCGGCGGGCAAAAAATTCTTCGAAGGCGTTAACAAACGTTATACCGAATATGCAATTCAGCTCGAAACGCAAATCGGAATGCCTCACGAAATTGTAACGCCGATAATATTTACCTTTATAAGGGCTTGCGTTCACTACGCTATGTTCGAGGACGAATATTATTTAAAGACTCAAATAGAGCTTCTTAAGCAAACGGTTGCTATGTTCCTTGAAAAATACAACGCCAATAACTAAATCAACCTAAAAATCAACGCGCCTATAAGTCTTGATAATCGACCTATAGGCGCGCTTTTTGTTGTATTACAGTTTAAAATCAATCGAATTTTACAATGCCCGTTTTTTCTAAAAATTCTAAAATTTTTGTCGCTTGGACGGCGTACCCCGCGACAAAATCGCCGTTATCGCTTTTACTGCCTGCATAGTGTATTGCGCAAATGTTGAGATCGAGATCCAAAATCGCGCCGCCGCTGCTACCCGATTCGGTAGGTGCGTCGTGTTTCATTGCGGGGAACTTAACGTCGGACTGCTCTTCGCTTGCGTTGCCGACCGTTATTTGCTCGTAAGATAAAACCTTGCCGAAGGTAACTGCGTTGTTCTGCCCGAGCGGCTGACCTATGGATATTATTTGCGTGCCGACGGTAGGATCCGCGCTCGCAAGCGTCAATACCGAAAGGGGAGTGGTCGATTTTCTAAATGAAATAAGGGCGAGATCGTAAGCCGCTTCGGCGGCAAGCATTTGTGCCGAATATTCGTTACCGGTGTAATCTACGGCGGTAAGCGTGAAATTATTGTAGTTGGTGCTGTTAAATATAACGTGGTTGTTCGTCAATGCGTAATAGCGGTTTTCGTCTTCGGAAAAAATAATGCCGCTACCTTGCCAAGAAACTTCGTCTTGAACCCAAAAACCGAACGAGCGCTTTGCCGTCGCGACGATTTTTATATTGCCGTGCATTTTGTCGAGTGTGATTTGATTGACCAGCGAAGGATAATCGACCGACGCAGAGCCGCCTCCGAGATTCGGTAAACCGTTACATGCCGACGTAAAGCACGCCGCCGATATAGTCAGGACTAAAACGGCAAAGAACGCCGCTGTTTTTTTAAGAAATTTATTCACTGTTTTTTCTCCGTTTTATACATATATAAAAGGTTTTTTGCAAGTTCTGTTTTGCCGTTTTCCGTTTTCAGCTCGATAAATCCGAGTTTTTTAAAAAATGCCAACGCCGTGCCGTTGTCGCTTGGCACTACCGTAAAAAGTCGGGTTATAAGTCGATTAACGGCACTTTGCATTATCGTAACGAGCAATAGCGTTCCGTTTTCGTCGCGCCTAAAGTTCGGGTGAACGAAAACGTAATCGACCGTTTTTTCGGCGGCTCCGGTTAAAGTCGTTTTGCAAACGCCCAAGGCGTTGCCCTTTTCGTCGGTGCAAACGATAAGTTCGCTAAAGGGCGAAAGTTCGTCTTTTAAAGAAATAATATTTTGCAATTCGACGTCGCTTTGCGCCGTGCTTTTAAGTACGTCGAGGCTGTGTGAATGCTCTTGTTTATATGGTGAAAGTTTTACCATTACGCAGACTCCGTTTTAGTAAACGATATTATATAACGATTATATAATACAAGAACGATAATGTCAAGCGGCTTATAAGTTTAAAGAATCGAAGCGCGCAAAAAGCGGAAACGGAAAACTTTGCCAAGCGCCGTATTTTTTGTTTTTTTTCTTGATTTTTATCGAATAATATTATATAATGCAAGTGCAAACGAAGTTAATACTTTAATAGGCGGCGGGCGGCAGGTTTAAAAAACTCGGCTAAGGAAATAATTTCTTTGGCGGCGCTCGGCTGTTTTAAGGTTTACTCGTTAAAAAATAAAGGGAGAAATAAAATGACAAGAAGATTCGTACTCAACGAAACGAGCTATCACGGAAAGGGCGCGATAAAGGAAATCGCAACCGAAATTAAGGCGCGCGGCTTTAAAAAAGCCTTCGTTTGCTCCGATCCCGATCTCGTTAAATTCAACGTAACCAAAAAGGTTCTCGACGTATTGGACGGAGCGGAAATCGCTTACGAGCTTTATTCCAACATTAAACCCAACCCCACGATCGAAAACGTTCAGTTCGGCGTTGCGGCGTTTAAAAACAGCGGCGCAGACTGCTTAGTTGCCGTCGGCGGCGGCTCGTCTATAGACACGGCTAAGGCAATAGGTATTATCGTTGCCAACCCCGAATTTGCCGACGTTCGCTCGCTCGAGGGAGTTGCTCCTACGAAGAATAAGAGCGTTCCCATAATCGCCGTTCCCACAACTGCGGGCACCGCCGCAGAGGTTACCATTAACTACGTAATCACCGACGCCGAAAAGGAAAGAAAAATGGTTTGCGTAGACGTTCACGACATTCCCGTCGTTGCCGTTATCGACTCCGATATGATGAGCTCGATGCCTAAGGGCTTGACCGCGGCTACCGGAATGGACGCTTTGACTCACGCAATAGAAGGTTATATCACCGCGGGCGCATGGGAACTTTCCGATATGTTCCACATTACGTCTATTAAAATGATTTCCGATCATCTTCGTTCGGCAGTTGCCAACGAGCCGAGCGGAAGAGAGGGTATGGCTCTCGGTCAATACGTTGCGGGTATGGGCTTCTCTAACGTCGGCTTGGGCTTGGTTCACTCTATGGCTCACCCCCTCGGCGCGCTTTACGACACGCCGCACGGCATTGCAAACGCAATCATCCTTCCCGTCGTTATGGAATATAACGCACCCGCTACCGGCGAAAAATACAGAGATATCGCCGTTGCAATGGGCGTTGAGGGCGTAAAGGATATGACTATCGAAGAGGCTCGCCGCGCCGCTATCGACGCAGTTAAGAAACTCGCCGCCGATGTCGGTATTCCTTCCGATCTTAAAGATATCGTCAAGAGAGAGGACCTCGATTTCTTATCGCAGTCGGCTTACGACGACGCTTGCCGTCCGGGCAACCCGCGCGAAACTTCGGTTGAAGAAATCAAAAAGCTTTACGAAAGCATGCTGTAATTAAAAGACGATAAAAAGCGCGCTATGGTCGGTTTTTTCCGGTACGTAGCGCGTTTTTAAGTACAAAAATAATTAGTATTGGTATTTTTTGCGGTTTTTAATAAGGAAGAATACGCCGAGTGCGAGCGCCAATAACTCTGCCGAAAGAATAGAAAGCCAAATACCGTCCACGCCCAAAAACAAAGGCAAAATATGCACCGTCGACATTTGACACACGAGCGTTCTGAACGCCGAAACGACTGCCGATATCAAGCCGTTGCCGAGCGCGGTGAAGAAAGCCGAGTTGTAAATGTTCAAGCCCATGACGATAAAGGATAGCGAATAAATTCGCATGGCGTGCGCGCTGAATTCGGTAAGCTCGGCGTTCTTGCCGACGAATATCGAGCAAAGCGTTTTTGATAATGTTATCGAAAGCCCCGCCATGACAACTCCGGCAATGACGTTTAGGTTGATGCTTTTTCTGAAAATGTTTTTTAGTTCGTCGTGGTTTTTTGCTCCGTAATTATAGCCGACAATTGGCGCCGTCCCTATCGAGTAGCCTATGAACACGGCGGCGAAAATAAAGCTGGCGTACATTATTATGCCGTAGGCGGTAACTCCGTCCTTGCCGGCGTGTTTCATAAGTTGCGCGTTGTATACCATGCTGACGAGTGACGCGGAAATATTACTCAATAATTCGCTCGAGCCGTTCGTTACCGTTTTAATAACGTATTCGGGTTTGAAGTCGGGCTTGACGAATTTTAACAGACTTTGGTTTTTCCTTGCAAAATATACGACGGGAATGACCGAGCCTATAATTTGGCTTATTACCGTTGCGACCGCCGCTCCTTCCACGCCGAAGCGGAAAACCCAAACGAGAAGGGCGTCGAGGATCATGTTTGCAACGCCTGCGCACACGGTTACGAGAAAACCGAGCAGAGGGCGCTCCGCAACGATGAAAAAGTTTTGGAATAGGTTTTGCGTCATAAAGAAGATTTCGCCTATAAGCAGAATTCTTCCGTATTTAACGGCGTAATCGAGCATGCTTTCGTCGGCTTTGAGGAGTACGGCTATCGGCTCGATGAAAATAAGGGCTAAGGCTGAAACTACGATTGCCGTAATTGCGTTGACGATTACGACCGCGGTGAATATCGATTGCGCTTTTTCGTCGTCGCCCTCGCCGATCGTTTTCGAAACGAGCGCCGAGCCGCCCGCGCCGAACATAAATCCGATAGCGCCGAGCGCCATCGTGACCGGTAATATAATGTTGACCGCGGCAAACGCGGTATCTCCCTCGACGTTAGAAATAAACAGCCCGTCCACTATGCCGTAAATCGAGGTAAAAACCATCATAAGAATGGGCGAAATAACTGCTTTAAACAGTTTTTTATAGGTAAAATGATCGGATAATCTGACTGCCATTTTTATCTCTCAATATTTTTAGGTGTCTTTTATAATCTGATTAATTAAGTGTTTTATTAATTGCGCGCCGTTAATTTTAAACGCGACGACCATATTATGATAATATAACCGACTTATATTGTCAAACGAAAAAAATGAAAATGTCGAATAAAAAACAGTCGCGTTTTTCCAATTTTTTAAGTAATGGATTGCGGATTTCGTTTCGTCCATATTTCCTCGTCGCAAAAACTTCACTTTTTACTTTTTCCTTCCGTCGCTGTCGGCGTAAGCCGACCGAACGAACCCGCGCGTTGGATAAAGTCGCTCTCAGATTTACAAAAATATCAAAATAAAAAACGCGACCTATTTACACAAATACAATAACGTAGAAGGGCTATAAAATATTCGTTGCTCGTATTTAAGTACAAACAACCGCAAACTTTTTTTTGTTACGTAAAAAGGACTGCCTAAAAGCATACGCTTAAAGACAGTCCTTTATTATTATCGGTGATTACTTATTCATTGCTTGTTCCAAAGCAACGGCAACCGCAACGGATGCGCCGACCATCGGGTTGTTACCCATTCCGATAAGTCCCATCATTTCTACGTGGGCGGGAACGGAAGAGGAGCCTGCGAACTGAGCGTCGCTGTGCATTCTGCCGAGGGTATCGGTAAAGCCGTAAGAAGCGGGACCTGCCGCCATGTTATCGGGGTGGAGTGTTCTGCCCGTGCCGCCGCCGGATGCGACCGAGAAATATTTAACGCCGTTGTCTACGCACCATTTTTTATAGGTACCTGCAACGGGGTGCTGGAATCTGGTCGGGTTGGTAGAGTTACCGGTGATGGAAACTTGAACCTTCTCCATTCTCATAATGGCAACGCCTTCGTTAACGTCGTCTGCACCGTAGCATCTGACTTTGGCTCTGTCGCCGTTAGAATAGGGCGTCTCCTTTACGACTTTGAGTTCGCCGGTGAAATAGTCGTATTTGGTTTGAACGTAAGTGAAACCGTTGATACGGCTGATAATGTAAGCGGCGTCTTTTCCGAGACCGTTCAAGATGACTCTCAGCGGTTTGGTTCTGACCTTGTTAGCCTTAAGCGCGATACCGATAGCGCCCTCTGCGGCGGCGAAAGATTCGTGACCGGCGAGGAAGCAGAAGCATTCGGTTTCTTCTCTCAAAAGCATAGCGGCGAGGTTGCCGTGGCCGAGACCGACTTGTCTTTGGTCGGCTACCGAGCCGGGAATGCAGAAAGACTGAAGCCCGATACCGAGCGCTTCGGCGGCTTCGGCGGCGCGAGTGCAGCCTTTTTTGATAGCGATTGCCGCGCCTACGGTATAAGCCCAAACGGCGTTTTCGAAGCAGATGGGCTGAATGCCTCTTACGATGGCGTCGACGTCAACGCCCTTGTCGAGGGTGATTTGCTTGCATTCTTCGATATCCTTAATGCCGTATTCGGCGAGACATTTATTGATTTTATCGATTCTTCTTTCGTAACCTTCAAAAGTAATAGCCATAATATGTACCTCCCGAATTATTTCTGACGGGGATTGATGACCGTCTTGGCGTCATCGAATCTGCCGTATTTGCCGGAAGCCTTTTCATACGCTTCGTTGGGGCTCATTCCCTTGGTGATGAAGTCCATCATTTTGCCGAGAGATACGAACTCGTAACCGATGATTTCGTTGTTCTCGTCAAGGGCGATATTCTTTACGTAGCCTTCTGCCATTTCGAGATATCTGGGACCTTTCGCCTTGGTGCCGTACATAGTGCCGACTTGCGAGCGGAGACCTTTACCGAGGTCTTCGAGACCTGCGCCTACGACCAAGCCGCCTTCAGAGAAAGCAGACTGAGTTCTTCCGTAAGCGATCTGAAGGAAGAGTTCGCGCATGGCGGTGTTGATAGCGTCGCATACGAGGTCGGTGTTGAGCGCTTCGAGCAAGGTCTTGCCGGGAAGAATTTCCGATGCCATTGCCGCAGAGTGCGTCATGCCCGAGCAGCCGATCGTTTCTACGAGCGCTTCTTCGATAACGCCGTTTTTAACGTTGAGCGAGAGCTTGCACGCGCCCTGCTGAGGTGCGCACCAGCCGATTCCGTGCGTGAAGCCGGAAATATCGGTTATTTGCTTGGAAGCAACCCACTTACCCTCTTCGGGTATGGGGGCGGGACCGTGATCGGGACCCTTTGCAACGCAAATCATTCTTTCAATTTCTTTCGAATATTGCATTTTTTTAGTAATCCTCCGATATGGAATTTTTTTAAGCCATGCGAATTATAGCATAAATTTATCTCTTTTACAATATTTTTCAACCTTTTATTTGCTAATTTAGAAAAAAAATGTTAATATATATTTCAAGATAGACTATATTTTGCGCGAGGTAGGCGCGGGGAGGGAATATTTATGAAAAATCGCACTGTAAACACGGCGTGCATAGTCGCGCTTTCGTTGGTTCTTGCTTGCGGCGTGTTTTTGTTCGTTCTGCTTTGTTTCGGCAAACTTTCGGAGTGTTTCGGCAACGGCGAAAACCTCGGCGAGGGTATCGGGCAGGCTTGTGCCGCAATCGTAACTATTTTTACCGCCGTCTTCGGTATGGTTTTGGAACTTGTGGCTGTCGGCATCGGCACGCCGGCTATCGTCTCGAGCAAAAAGCGCGCTTCGATCGTGGCTTGCTCGGTTGCGGTATCGGTGCTTTGCGCCGTTGCGATATTGTCGTTTATAATAATGCTCGGCGAACTTGTGAACGGCGGCGGCTCGCAGTCTGCAATAACGCTTTCGACGATTTGCCTCGTCGCTAACATGGTCGCTTGCCTATACGCTATCGTCGCCTTTATTATATGCGCCGCGGTTAAAAGCAAAAACGCAAAGGCGCTTAAAGCCGAAGAACCTAAAGAAGGGGAATAAATTAGCGCATTTTGCAAAATACGCTTCGCTTAAAGTATTGGTAAGATACGCGGCTTGCAATAACGGTTTATAAAACGGCGATGCAAAAACGCGCTAAAACGCTAAAAAATAAAAAACAACTATAGATAATACGGAGAATTGTTATGGGCAAAAACGTTTATGACGTCTTAAAAGAAAGAGGGTTTATCAAGCAAACGATTTACGACGAAGATTTGCAGAAAATGCTTGCGACCGAAAAGGTTGCTTTTTACGTCGGGTTCGATCCTACGGCGGACAGCTTGCATATAGGGCATTATATTCCCATCATGGCTATGGCATGGCTTCAGCGGTTCGGGCATAAGCCAATTGCGCTTTTCGGCGGCGGCACGGGAATGATCGGCGATCCGTCGGGCAGAAGCGATATGCGCACCATGATGACCGAGGAAACGATCGACCACAACGTTGAATGCTTTAAACGTCAAATGTCGCGTTTTATCGACTTCGAGGGCGAAAACGCCGCTATAATCGTTAACAATAAGGACTGGCTTTTAAACCTTAATTATATCGAGTTTTTGCGTGACGTCGGCGTGTATTTTTCGGTTAACAAAATGCTTACCGCCGAGTGCTATAAACAAAGGCTCGAAAAAGGGCTTACTTTCTTCGAGTTTAACTATATGCTCATGCAGGGTTACGACTTCCTAAAATTAAACGACAGTTACGGCTGTAAATTAGAGGTCGGCGGCGACGATCAATGGTCGAACATGCTCGCCGGCGTAGACCTTATTCGCCGCAAAAAACAGCAAGACGCGTTCTGTCTTACTTGCACGTTGCTTTTGAACAGCGACGGCAAAAAAATGGGCAAAACGCAAAAGGGCGCGCTGTGGCTGGACGAAAATAAGTGCCCCGTATACGATTTTTATCAATATTTCAGAAACGTAGAGGACTGCAAGGTTGCCGAGTGCATGCGCCTTTTGACCTTTATGGATATGGACGAAATCGCAGAGCTTACCGCGCATAACGACGAGCGCATCAACGCCGCAAAGGAAAGACTTGCGTACGAGGTTACCAAGCTCGTTCACGGCGAGGAAAAAGCCGAAGAATGCAGGCGGCAGGCACGCGCGGCGTTCTCGGGCGATAGTTCCAATATGCCGCTTTTCGAAATACCTGCCGGCACGACCTTTATTCCCGAAATACTCACGCTCGTAAAAGCGGCGCCCTCACGCGGGGAAGCACGCAGACTCATAGAGGGCGGTGCCGTTTCTATAAACGACGTCAAGCTTTCCGCTGGCTGCATGACCTTGCCCGACGACGTCGTTGCCAAGGGCGAATTCGTTTTGCATAAAGGCAAAAAACTGCACGTCAGGGTGGTTTTAAAGTAATGAGTTTTCTTACGGCGGAGTCTTCGGAGTTCACTCTCGAGATTAAGCGGTCGGAGTTTATTTGCGTTATAAAGCATGTGGAAAGCGAGGAGGAGGCTAAGGATTTTATTGCTCGGCGCAAAAAAATTCATTCGCTCGCTAAGCATAACTGTTACGCTTACCGCGTTATAGACGGCGGTGTGGAGCGCGTGCGCTATTCCGACGACGGCGAACCGCAAGGCACTGCGGGAATGCCTATTTTGTCGGTGCTCAAAAATAAAGAATTTATGAACGTCGTCGCCGTCGTTACCAGATATTTCGGCGGCATAAAACTTGGCGGCGGCGGTCTCGTTCGCGCTTATTCGGACGCTTGCGCGGGGGCGGCGGCAACGGCTGTCGTTACCGAGTGCGTAACTTGCGCCGAGTACGAAATACTTTTTTCGTACGAAAACTATAAAAGGTTCCCCCTTTTAAAACTGCCGGAGAGGTCTTCGGTCAGATCGGTCGAGTATGCCGAATGCGTTAAAGTAAGGCTTGCGGTGGATGTGCAAAAAGCCGACGAATTTTTGGAAAACTTCGACGGTTTTTATTGCAAAAAGCAGCCTATAAGTCGATTATCCGACGTTTTGATTTCATTCGACAAATAGTTTTAAGGTTTAGTGACAGTATGAAAAACGTTACGGCGGTTACCGTTCAAAAACGGAATAAGGAAAAAAGCAACGTCTTTATCGACGGCAGTTATTATTGCGCGCTTTTAAACGTTACCGTCGTAAAATATAAAATTAAGGCTGGTTCTTGCATAGAAGACGACGAGTTCGAGCGGATTTTGTGCGAGGACGGCGAAAGTTCAGCTTTCGAGCTTGCGCTCGGTTACGTATCTAAGTATACGAAAAGCAAAAAGCAAACGCTGGAGTATCTTATGCGTAAGGGGTATGCTTATCCCGTTGCTTTTAAGGCGATAGAAAAGCTTTGCTCCTACGGCTATTTATCCGACGACGATTTTGCCGAAAGTTTCGTTCTTCAAAACAAGGGCGGAAACGGCAAGCTGCTGTTAAAACAAAAGCTTAGGCAAAAGGGAATTGACGAAAAGTGTGCCGATAGGGCGATTAACGAGCATTTCGAGGACGAGTCGGAGTCGGCGTTGCGTGTTGCCGAAAAGTATATGCGTAATAAAGAAAGGACTTACGAGGGCTTCGGAAAATGCTATAGGTATCTGCTTTCCAAGGGCTTTTCTTACGATTCGGCTTCGGCGGCGATTGACGCGCTTAAGGGCTCGGAAGATTTTTAGAATAGGGTTGATTTTGCACGAGGCGTTTTTGTATATAATGAATTTTGCATAAGGTTTTGGTGTAAAATATTCTAATACGGTATAAACGGAGGGCGCCGTGTTTAACGAAGAATGCGTGATCGAGCGGCTGAAAACGGTCGATTCGACCAATAAGTATATAGAAAAATATTTAAAAAAACGAACGCCTGCGGTGGTTCGCGCCGATAAGCAAACGGCGGGACGCGGCACCAAGGGGCGTTCTTTTATTTCGGACGAGGGCGGCTTGTATTTTTCGCGGTTGACATATTATACAGCACTGCCCGCGCGCGAGGCGTTTAAAATAATGATAGATTACGCCGTCGGCGTGGTAAAAACGCTTAAAGCGTTCGGCGTGGAGTCGTCTATAAAGTGGCCCAACGACATTTTGGTGAACGGCAAAAAGATTTGCGGCATTCTGATTAAAAACGGTTTTTGCGGCGACTTTGTCGATTATTCGATCGTCGGCATAGGGCTCAACGTCAACAATCAAATTGCGGCGGAAATTAAAGATATCGCCACGTCGATGAAGATGGCGTGCGGCAAAGAATTCGATCTCGAACAGGTGTTTTTTAGTCTGCTTCAAAACGTTTCCGCCGGCTCCGATATAGCCGAATATCGGACCTATAGCGCGGTTATCGGCAAAAAAATCAAGGTAATCCGCGACGGCGGCGCGCTTGACGAAACTGCCCTTTCCGTAACGGACGACGGCAGACTCGTTTTGGCAAACGGCGAGGTTTTATCCGCCGCCGAGCTCGATTTAAAAATCGGCTTTTAGTTTGCTAAATAATCGACTTATAGGGCTGTTTTTGTTTCTTTATCCGACGCGCATTTTCATTCAGTCGGCTTGCGCCCCTCGGTTTCCTCTCGGAGGAAGCCGAGGTTTTGTTTTGCGCGTTAATTCTTTTTTTAAGGAAGTTTGCCTTATTTTTTCGCCGTCTTCGTGGGGGGCGAATAGAGTGAAAAGCTAATAAGCGGCAAGCGTAAAGAGTGAAGAAGAGTGAAAGAGTGAAAGTTGACAACTTGGTTTTTTAGAACGGAAAATACGGTTTGACTAAAAAGCCAAACCGTTAAACGTTATTTTATTGAGGGAGAAAGTGGAGGTTTTTTGACGGGTAACGTCAGCGTGAAGACCGAACCTTTGCCGTAAACGCTTTCCGCCTTTACGGAGCCACCGCAGAGGAATGCTATTTTTTTGACTATTGCAAGCCCCAAGCCGTTGCCTTCCGTTTTATGCGAGCTGTCGCCTTGGTAGTATCTTTCGAATATGCGTTCCAAAGTTTTTTCGTCCATGCCGCAACCGTCGTCCTTTACGATAAAATGTATAAGGTCGTCGTCTTTTATCAGCTCGACGCGTATATTGCCGCCCTCGTTCGTGTATTTAATGGCGTTGGAAACGAGGTTGATAATCGCTTGTCCTAAAAGCGAGTCATCCCAAAAATACGGTATATTTTGCAGATCGCACGAGAAATTGATTTTCTTTTTTTCGAGGTCGTTCGTGAAAAGAACGAGGCAGTTTTCCACCAATTCGTCGAGCGCGAAAGCGCGCTTATCGCATACGCCGCGCCCTTCGAGTTTACTGAGAAGCAGTGTGTTTTTTGCAAGCGTTAAGAGCCTTGCGCTTTCCGCGTATATAATTTGAGCGTACTCTTTGCGTTCCTCGTCGTTCACGTCGCCCATCAGCAGTTCGGCAAAGCCGTTAATGCTCGTTATGGGCGTTTTTAGTTCGTGCGAGAAGTTGGAAACGAAGTCGTTGCGCATAACGTTTACGCTCTTTAAATCCTTAACCATTTTATTGAGCTCGGCGCCGATCTGTCCGTAAAAGCGGTCGGGCGAATCGGGAAACAGCACGTCGAAGTTGCCGTTTGCGACCTCGGTTATTGCGCGGCTGAATTGTTCGTGTTCTCGCGAAAGGTGTTTGGATAAGACGGTTGCGCTAAGCGTTCCCACAATGCAAGCGAGTATGAACGCCGATATTATCGTAAGCGTAATGTTAGCCGACGGAATGCGCAAGCCCGACCACCGCACGATGAGCATTGTTACGACGGTGAACAGCGCCGAAAGGAGCAAACTGAAGAATACGAGAAGTATTATTCGAAAGGTGAAAGAGGACGACGGCTTGTACCCGCGATTATTTTTCATTTTTAATTCCTCTATAACCGAAACCGCGCACGGTGGCGATATCGATTTCGGGGAAAGCGGCTATCTTATTGCGTATGCGATTGATGTGAACCTTGACGGTATCGGGGAAACTGTCGCTTTCCGCACCCCAAAATTCGTCCATAAGCTGGTTTTTGGTAAACACGCGCTCGGGATAGGTGAGCAGTTTATACAAAATAAGGAACTCTTTTTTGGATAGAATCTCGCGTTTGCCCTCTTCGTTATAAACCGAAAGCGATTGATAGTCGACCGTACACGAACCGACGACGATTTTTTTCTCTTTGCGAATGTCGGCGCGCTTGATCACGGCGTTTATGCGCAAAACGAGTTCTTCGTGGTCTATCGGCTTGACCATATAATCGTCTGCGCCGCAGTTAAAGCCTTCTTTCTTGTCCTCGATGCTTTCCTTTGCCGTCGCCAAAATTACGGGTATGGTCTTACCTTCGGCTCTGAGCGTTTCGACGAGCGTAAATCCGTCCATGACCGGCATCATAACGTCGGCTACGATTAGGTCTATATCTTCTTTTTTCAATTTTGCCAAAGCTTCTTCGCCGTTCATCGCCGTAACTACACCGAACCCGGCGCGTTTCAGCCATATTTCCATAAGCTTTAATATGTTGGCTTCGTCGTCAACCAATAGTATGTTATACATGTTTCCTCCTATCTCGTTCAATAGTTAAAAATTGCGCTATAAGTCGATTATCGACACTTTCGTTTGTTTTTTACCGCTTTATTAATCGGTATTTTTTGAGCTTTTGCGATTTATAAACGACGCTTTGGCGCAAAAGATAGCCTCGCTATTATACTATTATATCTCTTTGCGGTTAAAAATCGGTAAAATATAGAGTAGTGCAAGGCGGCGATCGTTTCTACTTTTCACCGATACGATTTTATACCTCTGAAGCGCGCGTTGTCAAGCGTTTTAAAAAAACGGCTAACGTTAAAGGCTGTTTTAAAGTAGTTTTAAGGCAAACCGCACCCCGATTTTTATTGGGGATACGAGCAAAAGTATATCGTGTGGTTTTGGTGACGAGCGTTTTTTGCCGTGTTTTTGTTTGCGTTTTGCTTAATTTAAGTCCGTTTCGGGGCTTTACGCGCATGTATATACGCGCAACATTATAAAATCTTCGCGAAACGGCGTTTTTCTATTGACAAATAATTTTATAATTGTTAAAATAATCAAAGTTACGATAAACTGCATTCATGCCTTTTTAGGAGAATCACATGAAATTTTTGACGAAAATATTTGCAATCGCACTTGCCGCGGTAACGGCTTTTGCTTTCACCGCTTGCTCTGAAGAGTCTGCCGACAAGAATAAACAGTTCGGCTACGCATTCGAGGTCGAATCCGAAAAGGTCGAAACGACCGCCGAGGGCGCTACGGAAAAAGAGTATAAGAACGTTCTTACCATTAAGGGTTTTTACGTTGCTCAAGGTACTCTTAACCAAATCGCATCCGGTATTGCCAAGTATGAAGATCTCGTTATAGGCGAGGGCGATTTTGCCGTTTATAACGAAGCGGACGGCGCCGAGTTTGATGAAGCAGGCAAGATTAAACTTACCGACAACTTCGAAAACTACGACGAAATCGTGATCGATAAAGACGCTTTCGCAAACCAAAAGCTCATCGGTACCGTAAAAATGACCGAAAAGGTTACCAAGATCGGTTCCGCAAGCTTTGCCGGTTGCTCGAACATAACCAAGATGGAAATTCCTTTCGTTGGCACGCAGGCTACCGGTGTTTATAACGCCGACAAGACTTTTGCAAGTCTTTTCGGGGCTACCGAAGTTTCCGGTTGCACTTCGCTCACGCTTAATTATAATTCGAGCGGTTCGGCAACCTACTATTTGCCTGCCGGTCTTACCGAAGTAACGGTGAAATACGCCGATGTAAGCGAGCTTCCCGCATACGCTTTCGCAGGCGTTACTATGCTCAAAACGGTTACTCTTTATAACGTAAAAGAGCTCGGCGGAAACGCGTTCTCCGGTTGCACCTCTCTTACCAACGTGGTCTTCGGCGACAACAACGCGCAGGCGGCAAACCTTAAAGTTATAGGTAAGTCCGCATTCTCCGGTTGCACTTCTCTTTACGAATTCAATCTTGCCGGTCTTACCGGTCTTGAGACCGTATATCAAGAAGCGTTCAGCGGATGCGCCAAACTCGGTCTCGGTTTTGCTAATATCGTATTCCCCGCCGCCACTTATATGGAAAAGGCTTTCTACGGTTGCACTTCTTTGAAGAGTATTGACGTAAGTAGCGTTGTGTCGATTGGCGACAACTGCTTCAGCGAATGCACTGCTTTGGAATCCGTTGTTTTTCCTACCGATACTACTATTATCGGCAAGCACGCGTTCTCTTGCTGCGAAAAGCTCATCGACAAGGGCGTTATCGATGATTTAGGAAACGTTAAATAAGTCTTATTAAACTCGTTTTAACAATTAAAAACATTTCGGCGTAGCGAATACCGCTACGCCGTTTTTACTAAAGCAGGTTGCGCGAAAAATAGCCGCTAAAGGAGCAAATGTTTTGCCGTACTATGTCGTGCAAGCTTAAATGAAAATAAAAAGGTCGACCTTTCTATTGATGGAAAAGCCGACTTTTTATAATCAAGGTTAGTTATTAAATTACGGAGTAAGTCTTTTGGGGCTTCTGAAGAGGAACATTGCCTCGTTTATATGGAGCCCGAAAATGAGCATCGTCAGTCTGTCGAGGCCGAGACCGAAACCGCCGTGGGGCGGGCAACCGAACTTAAAGAATTCGAGGTAGAACTTAACGTCTTCGCCCAAACCCTTTTCGTCGGCTTGTTTCTTCAGTATTTCATAACGGTGTTCACGCTGTGCGCCGGTAGTTATTTCCACGCCGCGCCAAATAAGGTCGTAGCCTTGAGGAACGCCGCGCTCGTCGCGCATGTGATAAAAGGCGCGTTTCTCGCTTGAATAATCGGTAACGAATAAGAATTCGTGATCGTAATGTTTTTTCGTCCATTCAAAGCTCAAACGCTCGGCTTCGGTCGTAAGGTCGCCCTTTTCTTCGTCGGGAAGAACGTAACCGAAGTCCTTTTCGAGTCCGTCGTAAAGCTCCTTAAGGGTTACCACGGGGAAGGGCTTTTTGGGAACGACGAGTTTTAATCCGAACAGCGCCTCGATCTGATCGCCGTATTTTTCGGCAACTTTTTCAATGGCGTAGGTTAAAAGGTCTTCTTCCATCTTCATTACGTCGCGGAAGGATTGAACGTAGCTGAACTCCAAGTCGAAGCCGGTAAATTCGGTGGTGTGCTTGCTCGTGAACGATTTTTCGGCACGGAACACGGGTCCGACTTCAAAAATGCGTTCAAAACCGCTCGCCATAGCCATTTGCTTATAGAACTGCGGGCTTTGCGCCAAATATGCCAAGCGGTCGAAGTATTTTACCTCGAAGACGTCGGCGCCGCTTTCGCTTGCCGCTCCGATGAGTTTTGGGGTATGTATCTCGATAAAGTTACGCTCGAGCAAGAAATCGCGCAGAGCGCGTGCCAACTCGGTCTGTACTTTAAAAATAAGCTGATTTTTTTCCGTTCTGAGGTCGATCCAGCGGTAGTCCATTCTCGACTCGATAGCGCTTTTTTCAACAGCGGCTTTTCCCTTAGAAGCGGGTATATCTTCGCGCGCGATGGGTAAAGCGTCCGCAACCGATTCTACCGTGATGGTTTCGGGGAAGACCTCGATGCCGCCCATCTTTACGTATTCGCTTGCGACCGCCGTTCCGACTACCGAAATAACCGAGTCGAGCGTGATTTTAGACAAAGCGTCCTCAAGATCGGGGTGCTTTTCTTTTTCAACGGTAATTTGCACCTTGCCCGTTATATCTTTCAGAACGATAAAAGCCATAGCCTTTCTGTCCCTGAAATTTTCGACGAAGCCTTGTATTAAAATCGGCTTGTCGAGATTTTTGCCGACGTCGCAAATATAAACTCTTTCCATAATATCTCCTTGCGTTTTGGCGGTAATCGTCCGTTGTAAAACGCAACCTTTGGTGGGGCAAACTCGCATAAAACACGCCGCGAATAGCGTTCTTGCCGTTTTTCGGCAAGACTTGCTTTAAGGCTTGCTTGTTTTAGGGCTTGCGTGCAGCGTTGCTTAAATTTGGATTGTTTATAGCAACGGTTGCTCGGGTTATCGTTCTACCGCTTTCCGCATTTTTAAACAATTATAAACGCTTTTGCCGCAGTTGTCAACGAAAACGCTATTGTTAAGGGCTATTTTGGGTTATTTCGGCGTTTTATAGGTCGGGGAAACAAAGCATTGGGAATAATAGGTAATGCGGCGTAATATGTAAAAGGTTTTTCAAAAAGCCGTGTTTGAAAAGACGTGTTTGCGCCGAGCGTGCATATTTGATTGATATTTCGAAGGTTTAGTGTTAAAATGTGTGAGTAAGGGGCGCGGTTGCGCCGTGCAAAAGGGGTATGTATGAATTACGATAGAGTTATTGCCGTCAGAACAAGCAAGACCGTCTATAGGGACGGCGATTCGTGTATTAAAACGTTCGACGGCGACTATTCCGCCGAGGACGTGATAAACGAGGCGCTAAGGCAGGAAAAGGCGCGCAAAACAGGGCTTAACGTGCCCGCCATTCGCGCTATCGTGCCGACCGGCGAAGGGTGGGGTATCGTTTCCGACTACGTTCGCGGCAAAACGCTCGACAGAGTTATGGCTGAGTCGCCCGACCGCAAGGACGAACTGTATTCGGATTTCGTGGCGCTTCAGCTCAAGATTCATTCTTATAAGGACGACTCGCTTCAGGATGCCGCAGAGAAAGCGGTATACTCCGTAAAGCACGCGGATATAGACGACAAAACGACTCGTCGGCTGTTGAGCGGCGGCGCCTTGCGCGAAAAGGGCAGGCGCGGACTTTGCCACGGCGATTTTAATCCGACCAACGTGATTATTTCCGAAAAGGGCGAATATATAATCGATTGGGCGCACTTGTCTTGCGGTAACGTTCTTTTCGACGTGGCGGCTACCTACATTTATCTGTGCGGCGCCGATCCTATGTTTGCCGAACGCTATATAGAAAAATACTGCAAAACTACAAATACGGACAAAAACGCAGCTCTCGCCTTTTTGCCTTACGCCGCCGCAACCAAACTGTTGCGTTGCCGCCCGTCCGAACGCGAGTTTTATAAATCGTTCATCTTCGCCGATTATCCTCGCGAATAATTATAACGATTTAATTTTTTAGTATTTAAATAACGGAGGGAACTAAAAGGTCGATGTCGCGAGCAAAACGTTGCTTTGCGTAAAAGTTTTTATAATTCGTAGGGCGGGGGCTTGCTCCCGCCGTTTATATTACAAAAAAATGCCGATAATCGACCTATAGCCCGATTTTTGGCATAAAACGCTTTAACTTGCGTATACTTTTTTGCGGAGGTGAAAGATGAAAATTGCAAACGTGATTGCTTACGTTCTCGTAATAGTAGGCGCGCTGAATTGGGGTTTGTTCGGGCTGCTCGGTTTTAATCTTGTCGGGTTTGTATTTGCCGGCGCAAGATCGCTCGGTTCGGTCGTAGTGTATTCGCTCGTCGCGCTTGCCGGGATTTGGCTTATTATTTCGCCGTGCATTTCGGGCGGAAGACTTGAAATGAGCGGAGAATAACGGCGGCAATAATAAGCGGCTCGGTTCGGTGTGTTCGCTTCAATAAATCGCATTCGCGCGGACAAAAAGCGAAAATGCCGCAAAAGAGTAACCGTAAAAGATTAGGTAAAATAAAAAAGAGAGCGCATTTTTCATCGGTTTAGACCGAAAAAAAGATGGCTCTCTTTTTTGTTAATTTCAATTAAAGTTTAAGCCGCGAAAGTTCCGCCGTTGTTATCAAAGGTTATTCCGAGCACGTTTGTAATCTCGTTTTTATACTTCGTTGCGACTTGCGCTACGGCTTCCGCCGAGAAGGGGTTGGCAAGTCCTACCGCTTCGGCGACGTCGCCTATATAGTTGCCTTGACCATAAGAAACGACCTCGAGATAGTTTTCGACTGCGTTTTCGGTTGCCCATATTTCGGACGAGAAAACCATTGAAACGGAATAGCTTATGCAGTACGACGGCGATCTGTAAAGGTGAGTTATGTCGTAATAGTCATACGTTTTATTTGCCCAATATTTATCCCAAACGTCGGAAAACGTAGTCTCAAAAAACTCGCGCGTAAGGTCTGTTTCGTTTGCGGAGTAGACTATATATTCAAACTCGTCGAATATGGAATTGGAAAGCATAGACCAAACGCTTTGAAGGAGCGTGTTGCAAACGTAAGCCGAATAAACGTAGTCGAGCTCGCGAGCCTTAAGCGCGCTTTGAACGGCGGGCAGCGTTATCAGTTCGAAGCATTGCGAATGTGTTTCGGCAAGGTCGTAGCTGTAAAGCTGAGAGTTTTCCTTGTTCCTATCCGCGGCGAAAATCGCATTGTAATGTCCGAATTCGTGAATAACCGTGTTCAGATCGGTAAGCAGCCTGCCGTTCGGATTGACGAACATAAATCCGTCGCCGTATTGCTGAAATTCGACGACGAAGCTGCTGTCGAGCTTGTTAGAGGACGCCGCAAAGTCGTACAGACCGAGGGAAATCATATAGTTCCAAGGCGAGAGCATGTCGGGCGCGGTTGCAGTAATAATCTCGGGCATCAGCTCTTTTAATGCGTATTCGGAAAGGGTTGCCTTTTTTGCCTCGTTCGTAATATAGGTCGACGACGTTTCGTTGAGTTTTTTGCCTACGTCATAAAGGTTTTCGGCAATGCTTTCGCGGAAAGCGGCGGCATCGATCGGCGTGTAATCGCGGCCGTAAATTTCGGCATAGGCATATTCGGGGTAGTTGGCGTACGGCGCGTCGTCGTCTTTTTTATTGTGCGCGGCAATTTGATTTCTGACTACGATAAGCTCTTTGAAGATTCTTGCGGCGTTGTTTTTAAATTCGTCGTCGCGAGTTGCGCTTCCCGAATAGAGCGTGGCGTATTCGTTTTCGAGCTCGCTTTCGCGCGCTTCGAGTTCAAGCAGTTCGTCCGTTTTCGTGGGGCGGTTCAAAATGGAATCGGCGTATTCTTGACCGGCGGTATCGGTTATTATCGAAGCGTATGGCGATCGCAAAACGGTTTTTTCCATTTCGATCGCCGAGTTGTTAAGCTCGTTGAAATACTTTTCTATATCTTGCGCGCGCTGTCTTGCGCCGTCGTCGTTTACGTTCTTATAGTATTCGAGTTCGGCAATCAGCCTTGACGTAAGCGCTTGATAATAGTGCGTGTAAAATGCGTTGCGCTTGGCGGTAACGTCCTTTTTTTTGCCGTTTTCGGCACATAAAGCAGTGATTTCTTCGAGTATTTTGTTGATTTCTTCCTTATCCGGCTCGACGTAAACGCGTTGCGAGTATGCGGGCACGTCGTATAGGCTAATAAGTCCGCGTATTATTTCGCATCCGCCCGCCGTTGCCGTCAGCGCAACGAGTAAAACCGCGAGCAGTATTTTTTTGAAGGTTTTCATATATTCTCCCGTTTAGATTATTCTCGAATAGTTTGCGTTTGATAACGGATTTTAATAGGCAAATTGCAGATTAATCGTTTATTTTTTGCAAACCGAGAATGTATTTTTGCTTTTATAGTCGTATTATATATCGTTTTGGCGTATTTTGTCAATTCTTTTAACCGTCTCTGCCGTTTACGACATTTTTCGGTTCGTTATATTCATTTTGTTTTCGACGCGCGCCAATGTTTTTAGTGCATGTTTTCGATTTATGTATTTATTATTCTTATTGAATAAGGGTTAGAACGATCGGTCCTAACACCAACGATAAATCGATTAAAATTGTAAGCTTTTCGCCGTTTGCCGTCGGCGTCTGCCTTTCGCCTTTTCAGGCTGTTTAAATGCCGATAAGCGCAAGGTAGGCGACGCCCAAGCCGAACGAGGCGAGGTTTGCGACGAACGCATATATGACGTGGACGAAAATGCGGCGCGGCTTTACGTTTGCGCGCTTAGCCATGACCGTCAGCACGACCGAATATACGACCGCTTCGATGAGGAATATGCATATTTCATGGTAATAATGTAGGTAATAAAAGCCGTCTTTGTCGGTATAAGATGAAAAAACCTCGTCAATTTCGTCGGGTTCTTCGCCTATAATATAA
>CAZHGN010000009.1:0-6820 GCA_964532155.1 uncultured Acidiphilium sp. | reverse complement strand
GGTATAAGATGAAAAAACCTCGTCAATTTCGTCGGGTTCTTCGCCTATAATATAATCTACGGAAAACGGTCCGGTGCTTTTAGACTTTGACAAAAGAGTTGTGTAGTATTCGCCGCTCGATAAGCCGTCGAAGGTTATCGTTATTTCGACGAACGGCTTAGGTCCCATGTCGGCTTTCGCGAGGGAGGGGTACGAAGTCGTGGTTAGCAGTAAAAGCAACAGCAATATCGCTACCGTTTTAATTTTTATTGCATCCTCCTTATAACAACGCGTTTTAATTATGCGTGTTTGCGCTTTATTTATTGCGCGGCTATATCGTAAATAATGTTGCACGCTTATTAAAAAACCGCCTATATGTCGATTATCGGCTATTAAGGCGGCTATGCGGTTAACGCAAAAACGGTATTATTATCGTATTTTGAACGTAAAGATATTCGTCTTTAATCCTTACCCTGTCATCGGTTATATCGAGGTATTCGCGGTTGTCGGACAGTTCTTGCTTATAATCGGCGGTAAAGTCGCTGCCGAAAAGTCGGTTGTAACGTTCCAAGCGTATGCCCTCGCTCGTTCTTAAAGCGAGCATTATAAATTCGGCTTTGCGCTCGTCGCCCTCAATGCTTTCCGAAAAAATTTCGGCGTATTTGTCGTGCAATAGGCAATGAACGTATTCGTCGATGCTTTCGGTATTGGTAAAGCGCCGATCGTCTATGAAAGAGGACGCCGCCACGCCCAAGCCGATATATTCGCCACGCCGCCAATAGTTGAGGTTGTGTCGAGATTCATAGCCGGGCAGTGCGAAGTTGGAAACCTCGTACCTATAAAAGCCGTATCCGTTCAAAACCGACCGCGCGTAGTCGTACATATCCGCAGTTTCGTCCGCGCTCGGCAGTTCGCCGTTAAGGTAGGTCGTAAACATCGGTGTGCCTTCTTCGGGCGTGAGCGCGTATACCGAAACGTGCTTTGCACCGAGAGAAACGGCTAAGTCTATCGTCCTTAAAATTTCATCTTTCTTCTGGTCTTTCAGTCCGATCATAACGTCCGCGCTGAAATTTCTTCCGCTTAAAAGCTTGGCGCACGCCTTAAAATCGTCTGCCGTGTGAATACGGTTAAGGCTTAACAGCCGACTATCGTCCGCCGATTGCAAGCCTAAACTGTATCTGTTTATGCCTACCGCATCGTACACCGCGAGTTTTTCGGCGGTGAGCGTGCCCGGGTTTATTTCTATCGTGATTTCCGCGTTTTCGGTTATATTAAAGTTTTTGCGAAGCTGGTTTAGTATGGCTCCGATAAAGCGCGCGTCCACGAACGACGGCGTGCCGCCTCCGAAATAGACGGTGTCGAAGGTTTTGTTTTTAAGTTCTTGCCCGCGTGAGGCAAGTTCTTTTAAAACGCAGGCAAAATATCCTTCCGCCTTGCCGATTTCCCTCGGGTAAGAGGCAAAATCGCAATAGGTGCATTTTTGTTTGCAAAAGGGTACGTGTACGTATATCCCCGCCATATTTCCTCCTCGGCAAATATCGCGCTATAGGTCGATTATTGCCGTAAACCGCATTGTTTGGTCGGTGTAATTTCGTTCGCTTTCTATTTGTCGGACGAATCGATTTTAAGAATGGACATAAACGCTTCGGAGGGTATTTCGACCGAGCCGAGTTTGCGCATTTTCTTTTTGCCTTCTTTTTGTTTTTCGAGCAGTTTTTTCTTACGCGTAATATCGCCGCCATAGCACTTGGCAAGAACGTCTTTTCTGAGTGCTTTTACCGTTTCGCGCGCAATGATCTTGCCGCCGACCGCCGCTTGAACGGGGATTTCGAACATCTGTCTCGGAATAACTTCTTTAAGTTTTTCGGCAATGGCGCGGCCGCGAGCGTATGCTTTATCTTTGTGTACGATTATGGACAGTGCGTCGCAAATATCGCCGTTGAGATACATATCGAGTTTTACGAGTTCGCTCGTTTGATAGCCGCTGACCTCGTAGTCGAGCGATGCGTAACCGCGCGTTCTCGATTTAAGGCTGTCGAAAAAGTCGAAGATGATTTCGTTTAGCGGCAGACGATAAAGAAGGCATACTCTTTTTTCGTCTATATAATCCATCGTAATAAGTTCGCCGCGTTTTTCAACGCACAAATCCATTATTGCGCCGATATAGTCGGGCGGGCTGTAAATGCTCGCTTTAATAACCGGTTCTTCAATGTGTTCTATTTCGGACGGATCGGGGAGTTTGGTCGGGTTGTTGACGACTACCATTTGACCGCCGGTTTTATATACCTTGTACGAAACGCCGGGCGTGGTCGTGATTATATCGAGATCGAATTCGCGCTCGAGGCGTTGTTGAACGATTTCCATATGCAGAAGCCCCAAAAAGCCGCAGCGGAAGCCGAAGCCGAGCGCAATGGAGTTGTCCGGTTCGAAAGAGAGCGCCGCATCGTTGAGCTTCAGCTTTAAAAGTGCCTCTTTCAAGTCGTTGAACTTGGAACCGTCGAGGGGATAAATGCCCGAAAAGACGACGGGTAACGCTTTTTTATAGCCGGGCAGCGGTTCGGGTGCGGGGTTGTCGACGAGCGTTATGGTGTCGCCGACGTTAGTGTCTTCAACGCTTTTTATGCTTGCCGCTATATAGCCGACGTCGCCCGAATACAAGCGCGCTTTCGGCGTGAGCTTGGGGTTAAAGGTGCCGACCTCGGTTACCTCGAACTGCTTGTCGGACATATACGTGCGGATTTTGTCGCCTACGGCAACGGTGCCGTCTTTAATTCGGACGAAGCATATAACGCCTTTGAAATTATCGTAATAGGAGTCGAATATAAGCGCTTTAAGGGGAGCGTCGTCGTCGCCCTCGGGCGCGGGGATATATTTAACTACGTTTTCGAGCACTTGATCTATGTTAATTCCGTTTTTGGCGGAAATGCGCGGCGCGTCGGAAGCGTCCAAGCCGATAACCTCTTCGATTTCGGCAGCAACCTCGTCGGGACGTGCGCTCGCCAAGTCGATTTTGTTCAAAACCGGCATTATCTCGAGATTGTTGTCGAGTGCTAAATAGCAGTTTGCAAGCGTTTGAGCCTCTATGCCTTGCGTTGCGTCAACTATTAATATCGCACCTTCGCAAGCGGCGAGCGAGCGTGAAACCTCGTACGAGAAGTCGACGTGCCCCGGCGTGTCGATCAGGTTGAATTTGTATTCCTTGCCGTTTTTTGCGGTGTAATACATCGTGACGGGCGTTAGTTTTATGGTTATTCCGCGCTCGCGCTCGAGATCCATCGAGTCGAGAAGTTGGTCTTCCATGTCGCGCGAACTGACTTGCCCGGTCATTTCTATTATTCTGTCCGCCAAAGTGGACTTGCCGTGGTCGATATGCGCCACTATGCAAAAGTTGCGAATTTCTTCTTTTTTCGTTCTTGCCATATTTCACCGATTCGGCTTTTGCCGAGTCTATATAATTTGAGTCTAACGAGTTTCGTTTTTGCAAGCAAGCGGAGTGCTTGCCTTTGCGACTAAATATATTATATATTTTTTTTGCGGAATAATCAAATGTTTGCAAGCCGTTTGTTTTTGATGTATAATAAATATACCGTTAAGGCGCACGATTTTTGCCTTACGTCGGAGGTTTTTTATGAAAAGCAGAGTATCGGCAGACAGTTGGATTATCAGCCGCCCGATCGCGCACAGGGGATTGCACGGAGTCGGCGTCGGCGAAAATACGCGTTCTGCGTATCTTGCGGCGATAGAAAAGGGTTACCCGATAGAGATGGACGTTCAGCTCACGAGCGACGGCGTTCCCGTTTGCTTTCACGATGACAATGCCTTGCGCGTAACCGGTAAAAACGTCGATATTCGCGATATGTCGCTTGACGAGGTTCGTGAACTTAAAATTTGCGGAACCGACGACGGCGTTATGACTTTTAAAGAATTTCTCGAGCTGGTAGACGGAAAAACGCCCGTACTCGTCGAAATAAAACAGCAAAAGACAGGGGCGAAAAGTGGAATAGAGCGCAAAGTGGTCGAACTCCTCGACGGTTATAACGGAGAGTTTGCCGTTCAATCGTTCGATCCGTTCGTTATGCAAAGAGTGCGCAAACTCCGCCCGAACTTTTTGCGCGGTCAGCTCGGCGGAACCGCACGCGGCTCGTTGCCCTTTTTAAAGTATTTCGTGGTAAGGCGGCTTGCGCTTAACTTTTTGTCCAAGCCCGATTTTATCAATTATTATATAGGCGAATTTCCCATAAAAACCAAACTGCCGGTAATGCGCTGGACTATCGATTCAGAAGAAAAAAAGAACACCGCTTACGCCGCGGGGCATAACGTAGTTTTCGAAAAAATAGAGCCGTAAAACTATCGTTAGGCTAAACCTTCGGCGTTTAGTAGGTTATCCGAGTAATAATTTTGCTTGTTAGGGCAAGTGTAAAAATAAAAAGGGGTAACTATGAAGAGACTTTTTCTAATCTTTATTTGTTCGTTAGTGGCATGTTTCGGCTGTGCTACCGTAAATCCCGAAGGCTCCGCCGTCGAGTCCGTACAAGAGCCCGTGCAAAAGGAAACTATAACCCTTGCAGTGTTGAATATCGGACATTTTAGCGGCGGCTTTTCGCAGAATTCGACTATTACGGTTGATGACTACGACGGTAAACTTCAAGCATTCAGGGATTACGTTTATAACGATATAAATGCGGATATTATCGGTTTGGCTGAATATAGTAAAGATTTCGGAGTTTCCGCAACCGGTGTAAATACCGCTAACGACGTTTTGTTTAACGATTACGAGTATCAATACGTCGGCAATCAATATAATTATTCTTGCAATGCCTTGTATTCTAAAAAACAATTTGCGTTTCAAAAGGAAAACGCCTTCGATTGCAATAAAAACGCGACGATTACTCATACGAACTTAATAAAAGCAAGCGATTATTATTACGTTACCGCAGATTTTTATTTAAACGACGAGCTCGTTAAGTTGGTCGTTTGCCATTTGGCTTTTGATAATAATCTTAATCCGGATACGATTAATAAAAATCAAATGGCGGAACTTATAGATAAATTTAAAGATGACGATAAGGTCGTTATGGTGGCGGATTGGAATTGTCGCGATTTTGATTACTTTAATTTATTTACTGAAAACGGCTATAAATTAGCGAATAACGATAATTCTGTAGCTACTTATCGTTTTTCTTGGGACAACCGTTCCTTGGATAACATTATCTATAAAGGGATAGCGGTTGGCAATTTTAAAGTGCACGTAACAGAATTGAGCGATCATTATGCCGTTTTTTGTCAAGTTTCATTGTGAGGTTTTTTGCAGTGCAATTAAAAGCCGCCGAGATATTAAAAACAGTTCTTTAAATTGTGTTTAATAACAGTTTTTCAAGGTTTGTTAAAGCGGCGTTAAAGATGTTAAAGTTGTGCTTTACATTTTTCGAAAAAGGGCGGTAAAACAGTTGACTAAATAATGCGTTTTATGTAAAATAATTAGGCTGATTATCAGGAAAAGTTGTTAGAAAAGGAAATAGCCCCTCTTTTTCGGAAGATTTTTCTTTTTAATAAAAATTAAAAATCACATTTTCAGGAGAGTATCAGAAATGAACACCTTTATGGAAAAGCCGGGAAAGGCAGAAGTAAAGTGGTACGTTGTAGACGCTGAAGGAATGGTCCTCGGAAGACTTGCGTCGCAAGTAGCCGCTATACTCAGAGGAAAACATAAACCCACTTACACCCCCAACGTTGACATGGGCGATTACGTAATAGTAATCAATACCGATAAAGTAGTTCTTACCGGTAAAAAGCTCGAAAAGAAGTTCTATACCTATCATACCGGTTACGTAGGCGGTCTTAAGCAGACTCCCTATAAGCAGATGATGGCAACCAAATCCGATATCGTCGTTTACGAGGCGGTTAAGGGAATGCTCCCGCACAACACGCTCGGCAAATCGATGATCAAAAAGCTCAGAGTTTACAAGGGCGACAAGCACGAACATGCTGCTCAACAACCCGAAACTCTTAAATTGGACTAATAGGAGGAGGAAATCATGACTGCTAAAACCGCAAAGAAAAAGGTTCAGTACTGGGGAACCGGCAGAAGGAAAAAAGCAATTGCAAGAGTAAGGCTCATTCCCGGCGGAACGGGCAATATCATAATCAACGGCAGAACCATCGACGAGTACTGCGATCTCGATACGCTCAAGCTCGTTATTCGTCAGCCGCTGGTGCTTACCGGAAAAGAATCGTCCTACGATGTTTTCGTTAACGTTCAGGGCGGCGGCTTCACCGGTCAGGCAGGCGCTATCAGACACGGTATCGCTCGCGCGCTTATCGTTGCAGAACCCGAACTTCGTTCCGCGGTCAAGAAAGAGGGCTACCTCACCAGAGATCCGAGAATGAAAGAAAGAAAGAAATACGGCTTGAAGAAAGCTCGTAGGGCTCCTCAGTTCTCCAAGAGATAATACGAAAATCAACGAAAAGTCCCGAAAACAACGTTTTTCGGGCTTTTTTATTGCAAAAAACGGCGTTTTTGGGCTGTTTTCGTTTAGCGAAAAATTGATTTGGTGTCCGTTTGGTGTCCGTTGCATTAAAAAAACGATAAGATTTTATTTCTTATCGTCTTTTTATAAAAAGGAAAAAAAGGAATAATAACATAATTTCACGAAAAGCATTGCATTTATTGATTTAAAGTGTTATAATACTCACGCACTACAATTTAATTAACTGGAACAGCATACTCTTTGTAAAAGCGTAGGCTTTGTTTTGTCATATCTGTTTCAGTATGAATTGTAGTGCAACAATAAGCGAAGCTGCGTTTTTCGGTGCGTAGGTTCGCCTGCGCACTTTTTATTTT
>CAZHGN010000008.1:11563-43385 GCA_964532155.1 uncultured Acidiphilium sp. | reverse complement strand
TTTGCACCAATTCGGTAGTTTTTTATGGACTTATTTGCACCAATTCGGTAGTTTTGCATGCAAAACTACCGAATTAATCGCGGGCTAAAAACGTTTTCTTTCGTTTTTAAATTTAATTAATTGAATGTATTATTCAATCATATTTCAAATAAAATCCGATTACCGCTTTTTGTAGATGACGAGTTCGGGGTTTACGCCGTTTGTCTCGTACGTGCATATAAGGATAAATTCCATATTTGCCACAATGCCGAAACAGCGGTCGCCGCCGAATTTGCATTCGAGCTGAGTGCCGAGGTAAGTTGCGTTGTCGTTTAAGAATTTTACCACTCTACCGTTCGGCAAGCGGTATTCGAGATTGACGTATCCCCCGACGAGCGCGTTAAGCTTTTTAACTTGCGGCATTCCATCAACTCCGAGAGCGTTGATTTCCTCAATGAGTTTCGACTTAAATTCTTCGAATTTTTCCGCGCCGTCAAGATTTTTATTCTGTTTCCAATAGTCAAGCTTGGGCAGCATTTCTTTTAAATACGCACGCGCTTGCTCAGGCGAAAACGCCTCGTTTGCCATATGCGCGACACCGACCTCTATTAAATCGTCCATATCGTGATACATATATTCGCCGTCGGCATAGCACCACTTGCAATATTCCTCGTTAAACGCTCCGTTCGTTTCGCGGCTTATATCGCTATCTTCGAGCGGCATGCCGCAGCACTGACAAATAAGTTTACGGGGCGAACCGAGAAGGGTATTGATCGACACGTCAAACAACTTCGATAACAGTTTAAGCGTTTCGGTATTCGGTATCGTTTCGCCCGTTTCCCAGCGCGAAACGGCTTGCCTTGTCACGAATACCTTTTCGGCAAGCTCCTCTTGCGAAAATCCATTCTTTGTTCTTAACTCTAAAATTACGTCTTTCGTTTCCATTTGCACACCGTCCTTGGTTTTATAACGACATTTTACCACAGTTATTAATCGTTGACAAGCAACTGTCCGTTGCTATATTAGCGCTATACGCCCCTTACAACCTTTATTTTGGGAATTGCTAACTATTTCTTATATCGTTTGGTTCAAACGGTATAACGGACGAACAGCCAACGGCGGCAGTTTTTTGCTAAGCCGAAAAAATATGTCCGAACCGAAAAACTTGCTCCGAAAAAGTTAAAACCGAAAAACTTGGTTAAACTTAGACGATAAAAAACTTAGACTATAAATTTATCTTGCTTTTGGGGCGCGTTGTCGAGTTCTTCGCGCTTAGCCTCGTACCCTTTTCTGCCGAGAAGCGCATAAGTTGCGTTCTTGCCGTTTTCGACGCCGGGTTGGTTAAAGGTGTCTATTTCGAGCATTTCTCCGGTGAACGCCGTTTCCATTTGGAAGAAATAAAGAAGTTCGCCGACGGTAAAGGCGTTTACCTCGGGCAAAATAACGGTGCGGTTCATCTTGCCTTTTGCTGTGAGAGCGTACTCGGTAGCGCGTCTTTCGGCATCGATAAGTTCGTTCATCGTATGCCCGCAAAGGAAGTTAACGTCGGGAATATCCTCGCAACCGTCGCTTATAACGCACGTTCCGCGGTAGTTTTCGACCGCCAAGAAGGTAATAACCTTATCGAACGGACCTTCGGCGTAAAGCTGAACCTGACTGTGTTGATCGGTAACGCCGAGCGATTTTACCGGAGTTTGACCGACGTTGACCTTTTCGCCGTTAAGATTAACCTCTTTACCGAGGCTCTCCCCCCAAAGTTGGCAATACCAGTCCGCCATATACTTAAGACTGTCGGCGTAAGGCATCATAACCGAAACGTTTTTGCCCTTTTTCATTGCCAAATAAGATAAGAGTGCGCTCGTCATTGCGGGATTGTTTTTAAAATCCTTGCGCATGCACAGTTTATCCATATATTTTGCGCCCTCGAGCATGGCTTTGATATCTATGCCGAGAACGGCGGCGGGCAAAAGTCCTACGGGGCAAAGCTCGGAAAATCTTCCGCCTACTCCGTCGGGAATAAAGAACGTTTTAAGACCTTCCTTCTTCGCTATTTTAATAAGATTACCCTTAGCCGAAGAGGTCGTGGCGATCATATGCTCGCTTGCCTTATCACCCAATCTTTTCTTTAAAATATCGGTTATAATGAGGTATTGCGACATGGTTTCGCTTGTCGAACCGCTCTTGGTTATAACGTTGAATATCGTCTTTTCGGGATCGATAACGTCTAAAAGAGCGAGCATTCTTTCGGGATCCACGTTGTCTTCTACGTAAAACTTAGGCGCTTTGCGCTTGGACTTAGGCAAATCGTTGTGATGTAAGTGACAGAGCGCCTGAAAAACGGCTATGGGACCGAGAGCGCTTCCGCCGATTCCCAAAACGACGAAATTATCGCAACGCTTGCGTACGTCTTTTGCGGTAGCGAGAATATCTTCGACAACCTCGTTCTGATTATAGGGCAAATCCGTCCAGCCCATCATATTCTTTCCGCGCCCCGCGGCTACGCGCTCGTAAGCTTTTTTGCAAAGCGCTTTTGCGCCTTCGAGTTCGCTTTCGTCGAAGCCGTCTTCGCCCACGAAAGGTTTCATCATGTTGTTGTAATCGAGTTTCAAACGCAAGCTTTCGCGCATTTCGTTGTTAAGCCTCATTGTAATATCTCCGTTATTTAAAAATTTTTTCTTTTATATTCCTCAGATAATCGAGCGAACCCTTAAGATCGTCGAGCGTCTGAAAATTATCCTTATAAACTTCTATCAAGCAATCGCCCTTAAAGCCGTTGTACGACAGAATGGAAAAAAGTTCCTCGAAATCGAAGCAACCGTCTTTCGTCGGAAGGGCAATTCTTCCGTTTTCGTCAACGTCGGACAAATGCACCGTCCTTAGCGAGTCGCCCGTTTCTTCGATATAATTCTTATAGTCGTAACCGCTGACTCTCGCCTGTTTTACGTCCAAGCAAGAGCATAAATTTTTGCAATATTTTTTTACGTTCTTAAAAAATCCGATCTTATTGTAATACGCCCATTCGACGTTTTCGAGGCAAAGATCGACGCCGTATTTTTTTGCAAGATCGCAAATAACGGACATATAGCCCCCTATTTGCTCGTAATCGTCATATTCGATTCCCTTTTTAAAGCGTGCCTTTCCGTGAAGGGTGTAACACGTTGCGCCGAGTATTTCGGCGGACTTTAAGCAAGATTCGTAAATGTCGACGGCGTCCTTTCGAGTGCGGTCGCAATCGGAAAAAAGTTGCGGCTCGAAATGGGTATTGAGCGTGTGAATGGAATGAATGCGCAAGCCCCCCTTGCGCTCCTTTAAAAGCCGAGCAAAACTTTGAGTATACTCGCTATACGTCTCTAAAAAAACCTCTGCGACGCGCGCGTCGATTTGTTCGAGCAGAGGCAACGCGTCCTCGTTATAATACCTGCCGAAAAGGCTTGCCGTTGAAATTCCTATTTCCATAATCTCGCGTAACCCGTTATTAACGCGCCGCCAAAAGGCGGCGCGAAAACAATCGACTAATATAGTTGACCGCAAAACGCGGCTATAATACACCTATTTAAACCGCAAAATGCGGCTGTATATTCTCTTAAAAAACGCTTTTTTCCGCCTAAAGCTTAGAACGAAGGATCGATAAGCCCCATGTCGCCGTCGTCGCGCAGGTACAAGACCTTAACTTTGCCGCTTTCTTTATCGAGGAAAACGTAAAAGTCGTGCCCTAAAAGCTCGAACTCTTCCATTGCTTCGGCAACGTCCATCGGCACGAGCTTGAACTGCTTGGTTTTTACGAGTTTTGCGGGCTCCAGCTCCTCTTCGGCAAATTCGCTTACGTCGAGCGAGTTGCGGCGCAACTGCTTTTCGAGCTTGGAGCGGTGCTTGTATATTTGTCTTTCGAGTTTGGGGATTACGAGGTCGATGCCGTCGTAAAAATTATCGGCATAAGCTTGCGCCCTTAAGAGGCTGTTTTTGTAATTAACCTCGAGCTCGAGCTTGCACGTTCTGTTCTCTTTTTTCAAATATACTCTGCATTTGCTGTCGTCCTCGAAATATTTGTCGAGCTTGGCAACCTTTTTTTCGATGACGGAGCCGATTTTGTCGTTAACCTGATAGTTCTTTGCAATAATTTCGATTTTCATGCGATGCCTCCGTTATATAATTATATATCCGACCTTGCCGTTTTCGGCGTACAGTTTTACGATGTCGCCGTCTGAAATTCTCCCTGCGATGATCTCATCGGAAAGCATGTCCGAAATATGGCTGGTTATAGCCCTTTCCAGCGGACGTGCGCCGTATTCGGGATCGTAACCCGCATCGAGTATGGCTTGGTCTACCGAGTCGTCGGTAATAAGTTCGATCTGCCGCGCGGCAAGCCGTTTTTTAAGCGAAGACAACAACAGTCCGATGATTTTTCCGCATTCCGCTTGGGTTAATTTACGGAAAGGAACTATTTCGTCCACGCGATTTAAAAATTCGGGCTTAAACTGCCGTTCCAAAGCCTTGCGCACGACCGAGGCGAGTTTTTCATCGTCCTCACCCTCATCGCCCGAAAAGCCGAGGCATTCCTTAGCACCGACGTTCGACGTCATAATGATTATGGTATTCTTAAAATCGACGACTCTGCCCTTGCTGTCCGTAAGCCTGCCCTCGTCGAGTATTTGCAAAAATATGTTAAAGATATCGGGGTGTGCCTTTTCGATTTCGTCGAATAAAACGACCGAATAAGGTTTTCTTCTAACTCTGCCGGTAAGCTGCCCTTCTTCCTCGTATCCCACGTAGCCGGGCGCCGTTCCTATCAAACGGCTTACGTCGTGCTTTTCGGGGTATTCGCTCATATCGAAGCGTATTATCGACTTTTCGTCGCCGAAAATAGCCTCCGCAACCGCCTTGGCAAGCTCGGTTTTTCCGACACCCGTCGGTCCCACGAATATAAACGAGCCGTTCGGGCGCTTGGGATCCTTAAGATCGGCACGAGCACGGCGCAACGCCCTTGCAACGGCGTTTATCGCACGGCTTTGCCCTATAACTCGCTTGGCAAGTTCGCGCTCTATCGAAAGGAGTTTTTCGCTTTCTTCCTTAGTTATTCCGGCAAGCGGAATATCCGTCCTCTCGCTGACTACCGCAGCGACGTCCTCGCGCTCGACGGTAGGTCTTTTACCCTCCGACTTGGCTCGAGCCTCCGCGGTAAGCCGCATATATTCCGCTTTCCGCTCCTTAAGCTCGGCTTCTATATCCCGTATGGTGCCAGCAAACTCGTCCGGCTTGGAACGATCGCCGAAGTTGCGGAAAAATTCCAACCGCGATTCGAGCATTTGCACGCGCTTTTCTTCGCCTTTAATCTTGCCCTCTACCCCGGCAAACTCAAGCTTAACGCGAGCCGCCGCCTCGTCGATAACGTCAATCGCCTTATCGGGAAGATTGCGGTCGGTAATATACCGCTCGGAAAGATCGACAGCCGCCTCTATTGCTTTGTCCGTGATTTGCACTTTGTGGTGCTCCTCATACTTGGTTCTTAAACCTTTGAGTATGAGTTTAGCCGCTTCGGGCGTGGGCGGATCGACCGCTATCGGTTGAAAACGCCTTTCGAGCGCGGGATCTTTCTCTATATATTTACGGTATTCGTCTATCGTAGTCGCGCCGATTATTTTGAGCTCGCCGCGCGCAAGCGCGGGCTTGAGCATTTCGGCAACGTCCATACCCGAGCCCTCTTTGGAGCCGCCCGTTCCGACGACGTTGTGTATTTCGTCTATAAAAAGTATAATATTATCGTCTTTTTTAACTGTTTCGATGGCTTTTTTAAACCGTTCCTCAAACTCGCCCCTATAACTCGCTCCGGCAATCAGGTCGGATATATCGAGCGAAAAGATTTCTTTTCCGTTAAGGCATTCGGGAACGTCACCCTTAACTACGGCTTGCGCAAGTCCTTCTACTATAGCGCTTTTACCTACGCCCGCCTCACCGACGAGAACGGGAGTGTTCTTCGTTCTCCGAGACAGCGCGGTGATTACGCGCTCTATAACGTCGTCGCGCCCGATGACGGGATCGAGTTTTCCCAGCCTTGCCATTTCCGTAAGGCTTACGCCGAACCCCTCTAAACCGTCTTTTTCGTCGTCGGATTTTCGCTGTTTTTTCGTGTTTTCGCGCCGTTGCGATTGCTCTTTAGTAACCGCTTCGGTCTGTTTTTCGCAAGCATCGGCTTTATTGCCGCCGCTTTTAGCCTCTTTATATTCTTTTATCAGCGTTGCCGCAAGTTCGCCGCTAACGCCAAGTTTTGCAGCCAGTCTTTCAGCCGCGCGTTTAAGCGGAACGCCTGCCGCCCTGAGAAGATCGGCGCCCACCGTTCCGTCCGCCGAAAGTATTACGAAAAGAACGTGCTCGGTGCCGACGTACCCGGCTTTGAGCTCCTTTGAAATTTCGCACGCGACCGACAAAACCATTGACGTGTTCGCCGAAAAAGCCGGTTTGCCTTGAAAAGTACCGCGGCGAATATGCCTTTCGACGGAAGCGTAAAAGCCCTCGAACGTAACGCCGTAGTCCTTTAAAAACTCGGCTGAAAAGCATTTACTCCTATAAAGAATGCCGCACAAAAGCTGCTCGGACCCGATATAAGCCAAATTAAATTTTTTTGATACCGAGGCTGCAACCTTTACGGCTTCGGCAAGATTAGGGGTAAAATTATCGTTCATGGCGAAGAATAAATTCCTGCTCGTTATTTTCTTAATTCGGCTTAAAGTGCGTAACGCCGCACGAATCAGCCGTCAGTCTATTACCATTTTTTTAAGTCTTTCGCGCACGAATTTAGCGCGAATTTCGTCCCTACGGTCGGCGTCGGCAAGGGCGTTTACCGAGGAAAGCTGTAATAAATAATACGGTCTTGCGCATACGAGAAGATCGTCGAGCGCCTCAACCCTCGTTACCTTAATAAATCCCAAAAGCACGCCGAGCTTTACTTCGGCAATCGCACGTGAGAGTTCGTCGTAAGAAATCTTTCTGCAATAAAGCAGCGTGCCGAGCGCGCGGAATATATCGTCCTCGGTCTGCATTTCGTTGGCGCGAAGATAAATGCGCTGAAGTTCGAGCTCCTTTTCGGCAACTTCTTGCACGAAAGACTTTACCGAAGAAATCAGCGCGCCCTCGCTTTTGCCGAGCGTTATTTCGTTGCTGATTTGGTACAAATAACCGTCTTCGCCGCTTCCCTCGCCGAACGAACCCCTGACAGTCAAGTCAAGTTCCGCGGCGCGGCATGCGAGCTCGTCCATTTTGCCGAGCCGAACATGCGCCGGGAGAAAGGTCATTACCGAAGCGCGAAGCCCCGTGCCGAGGTTGGTCGGGCAAGCGGTTATGTAACCGAGCTTTTCGTTTTTGCAAAAGTTAAGCGTTTTGTCGAGCCAATTGTCTAAGTTGGCAAGTTTTGAATATGCGCCTGCAAGGTCGCCGCCGCGAACGAAATACTGCTCGCGTATATGGTCTTCTTCGTTGATCATGACCGAAAGATCGCCGCCCGAAGAATAGGCTACTGCGCCCGTTCTGCTTTTTATAAGCGCTTCGGATATAACGTAGCGTTCTTTAAGCGCTTCCAAAGCAAACGGCTCGGCGTCGGCAACTTTTAAATATTCGAACTTGGCATAGCGCGACAACGACCGAAAGGTCTTATTGATTATATCTTGCGCTTCGGCTCCGTCCTTTATTGCGGACGGAAACCTGTATCCCTTGAGATTGCGGGCTAGTCTGACTCTCGACGAAACGACCGTTCCCGTAAGAAAATCGCTCATCGATCATCCACCTTTTGAACTCTTTTAATTATCGGTGCAAGCTCCGCGGAAAAACGCTCGTAGCACTTTTCGCACCCGACGATCCAAGTATCCCTTATTTCGTCGAGCGAGCGACCGCAATACCTGCAACGCGGTATTTCTTCCACGCGAAGCCCTTCAAGACTTTCGTAACACTCGCGGCAAAGCCTTAATATTCGCAATTCACCGCCGACCGTTCGCGTGACTTTGACGACGGGTTCGTTGCGCTTACACATATCACAGTACATATCATCACCCGTTTCCTATCGGTATTATACTATAAAAACCGAATAAAATAAATAGTTTTTCGGAAATTTCTTGCTATTTTTTTAAATAATATTTTATTTTTCGGATTTTTTTTGAAAAAGCCTATAAAAAACGCGCCTCGGAAGACCATCTGACGACTTTTTCCGCATGGCGCGCGCTTTTTTAAAGCTCCGATTTCTTAATATGCTCCTTTAGCTTTTGCGAATAACGCGGATCGCGCAGAGCAAAATCGACGTTGGCGCGAAGATAGCCGAAAACGTCGCCGATATCGTACCTTTCGCCCTCGAACGCATAAGCGTTTAAACCGCGAGCGGTAATTTCCGCGGCAAAAGCGTCGGTCAGCTGGTATTCGCCGCCGTTAGGTCTTGGCTTCACATCGTTTAAAAGCTCGAAAAAGCCTTCGGCAAGAACGTAGCGACCGAGCGGAGCAAGATCGCTTTTAGCCGTATTCGGCTCGGGTTTTTCGGTAATCGCCGAAACGGTGTAAAGTCTGCCGTTTTGCACCGAATATTCCACCGCGGCGTATTTGCCGACGTTTTCGAATCCGACGTTTTTTACGCCGAGCGTGGTTTTTCCGGTTTGATAATAGGAATTGAGAATTTGAGTCGTTACCGTGTCGCCGTCGGTAAGCATTACGTCGTCGCCGAACATAACGACGAACGGCTCGTTTCCGATAAAAGGCTGAGCGCACTGCACCGCCTTTGCCGTACCGAGCTGTTCTTTTTGCTCGATAAAACGTATATCGGCAAGCTTGCTTATTCTGCGAACGCATTCGAGAAATTCGGTTGCGCCCTGCTCCTCGAGGTGCTTTTCAAGGGCTAACGATGGCTTAAAATGCTCCTCGACCGCTTCTTTATGCTGTCCGACGATGAGATAGATCTGTTCTATGCCGCTTGCGACGGCTTCCTCGACGACCACCTGAACGGCGGGCACGTTGACGATGGGAAGCATGGCTTTGGGCACTGCCTTAGTAAAAGGCAAAAAACGCGTTCCGTACCCCGCGACGGGTATTACGGCTTTTTTGACTTTATTCATAATCCCCCAAGAGTTATGCAAAAAGCAAAAACTCGGTTTATTTTATTCGCCGCGCGGCAAGCGACCTCGCCGCGCGACTATAAGATATTCTATTAGCAAGCGCGCACTTAGGTGAACGCTTGCGGCTATTTGCTTAGTTTTATCGGTTTGCGGTTATTTGCCAAGTTGACTTTACTAAGCCGCAAAACGTCAAAAAAACAAATTACTTCGTGCCGAACAATCTGTCGCCCGCATCGCCGAGACCGGGAATGATGTAAGCGTGTTCGTTAAGTCTTTCGTCGAGAGCGGCAACGAATATTTCGACGTCGGGGTGAGCCTTTTGAACGGCTTCTACTCCCTCGGGCGCGGCAATAAGGTTCATAAGCTTAATATCTTTACAACCCCTTTCCTTGATTGCGCTGATAGCGGCAATTGCGCTTCCGCCGGTAGCGAGCATAGGATCGACTACGATAAGCGTTCTCTCTTCGGCGTCGATGGGGAGTTTGCAATAATACTCAACGGGCTCGTGCGTTTCGGGATCGCGGTAAAGTCCGATATGACCGACTTTTGCATTTGGAACGAGCGTAAGAATTCCGTTTACCATACCGAGACCTGCGCGAAGAATGGGAACGACTCCTATACTTCTGCCCGCAACGACTTTGCTCTTGGTCTTGCAGATCGGAGTTTCGATCTCTATCTCTTCGAGGGGAAGATCGCGAGTAACCTCGTAAGCCATGAGCAGTGAAATTTCGTCGACTAAATCTCTGAAATCTTTAGTGTTAGTCTCTTTTTTTCTGATGTTGGTGATTTTGTGTTGGATGAGTGGGTGATTCAGTACGTGAAAGTTAGAGTTGTTCATTGCTATATATCTCCCTATAAAAAATTTTGTCAAAGTGACGGCTACAACCTTTACTACGCGCAAATATCTCTTGCCGCAGTACGTTGTTGCGACTTAATAAAAGTGGCGATAAACGGCTTATAGCGCAGTTTTTCCGTTCTCGTTCTTTTTTTCTATACTTTAAAAATGCTTTTAACGAAAATCAGTTATCTTTTTCGAGACGATTGATTTTGTCAACTCTGACTTGGTGCCGACCGCCTTCGAAGGAAGCCGAAAAATATGAGTCGACAATTTTTTTTGCAAGTTCGATGCCGACTACCCTTGCGCCGAGGCAGAGAATATTGGAATCGTTATGCCGTCTGGTCATTTCAGCCGAAAAACAGTCGCCGCATAAAGAAGCCCTTATGCCGTCGATCTTGTTTGCGGCAATACTCATGCCGACTCCCGTTCCGCAAATGAGAACGCCGCTATCCGCCTTACCGCTTCTTATAGCGTCGGCTACGAGCTTGGCGTAATCGGGGTAATCGACCGAAGCTTTGTCGTCCGTGCCGTAGTTTAATACGGTATACCCCTTGTCTTCGAGATGCTTTATTATTTCAAATTTAAATTCCGTCCCCGCGTGATCGTTCGCAATTGCAATCGTCATACGTCCTCCAATGCGGCGATAATCGACTTATAGCCCTATTTTTGTATTATTTCTAAGTTAATTTAGGCGTTTTTATTTAACAGTTTAACCAAGCTTTCGCAAGCCGCCATAAGTTCGGTTGCGCAAGCGTCGTAATCTTCTTGACTGCCGCCGTACGGATCGGCGACGTCACCGCAACCGGTAAGCTCGCCTATCGTATAAACGTTATCGAAGCCCGAAAAGGCGTTCTTGTGCGCACAAGTCATGCACACGATTGCGTTTTGCTTGCGGCAAAGTTCGGATGTTGCTTGTTTTGGTTTGAACCGACGAACGGTTACGCCGAGTTTTTTAAGCGCCTCACGCGCGTTTGCGGACATATTTTCACCGTCTACCCTAAGTCCCGCAGAGCTAACCTTGACGTCTTCCCTGCCGCTTTTTTTAAGCAGACTTTTCAAAAGATATTCAGCCATAGGGCTTCTGCAGGTGTTTCCGGTGCAAACGAATAGCAATTTAACCATTTTCTTTATAAAACGCTTTTGAATATCTGTTATTGACGCTCATCATAAGTTCGCTGTTCACGTTGAGTTTAAAGCCTATGATAAGGTCGAAACGTTCGCCTTGCCTTAATAAATCGTAAAGGTTTGCCGCCATTTCCTCGCCGGTATTGCCGAGGTTGAGAACGGCTTTGCCTAACAGTAATTTCGCCATTTCGCCGTCGGCAAGAAAAACGGGATTTTTGCCCGAAGCCTTGCAACTTTCGTAAAGTTCCAACGCTCCGCTAACGTCGTTACGCTCGAAAAGAGCGGTCTGAGTGGCGGGACAATAGTGCCTATACTTCATCCCCGGCGATTTCGTCTTGCCAACGGTATTTTCGTCGGCGTAAAGGCATTTTCCGCATACGCGAGCCACGTCCTCGGCGGTAACCAAGCCCTTTCTAAGTATAATGGGATACTCGCCCGTCGCGTCGAGAACGGTACTTTCTATACCGCCTACGCTTTTACCGCCGTCGAGAACGAGCGGTATTTTACCGTTAAAATCGTTATATACGTGCATTGCCTCGACCGGGCTGACGTGCTTTGATATATTAGCCGACGGAGCAGCTATGGGAAGATTGACGAACTTTAAAAATTCTTGCGCCGCCGCGCTTTGCGGTACCCTTATTGCAAGAGTATTAAGCCCGCACGACACGAGAGGCGACACCCTACCCAAACTTTTATATACTATGGTAAGCGGTCCGGGTAAAAACGCCTCGCGCAGTTTCGCGGTGTAATCTCGCCCCAAATCGACGAGCGACGAAATATCGTAATCTTTATGAACGTGGACGATGAGCGGATTGTCGGACGGTCTGCCTTTTACGGCGTAAACCTTTTTTATCGCCTCGTCGTCGGTCGCAAGCGCACCCAAGCCGTATACCGTTTCGGTGGGAAAAGCAACGAGCTCTCCGCGCGAAATCAGGCTTGCCGCCTCGGTTAAAGAAGACTCGCTTATAGGTAAAATTTTCGTTTTATATTCAGCCATTTTATTTTACCGTTCGATACGGATATCAATCGAAAAGAACGTCTGCGCCGTCGGAAGAATCGTTATTCGAGCCGCCGTCGGAACCGCCGTCTCCACCGTCGTTTCCACTACCGCCGTCGCCGTAAAAATCACCGCCGAAATCGTCGTCCGAGAATACGGTGCCGTCGGGAATACCCTCCGCAACGTTCGCAAAATCGCCGCCGCTACCGTTGCCGTCGTCTTCCTCGGTCGGCTTATAACCGCCGGGCGCCGAGCCTTGATAGCCGGTAAAGTTGACAAACTTGGAATATTCGCCCTTGAACAGCAGTTTCGCGCTTCCGCGCTCGCCGCTTCTGTTTTTCTCTATAATGACTTCGGCAACGTTCTTTTCGACGGTGCCGTTGGCAATTTCTTTAGGATCCGCCACTTTGTCGGGGCGATAAATAAACATAACGACGTCGGCGTCTTGCTCGATAGAACCCGACTCGCGAAGGTCGGAAAGCATAGGCTTGCCTTTACGCTGAGTCACCCCGCGCGAAAGCTGCGAAAGAGCAAGAACGGGAACGCCCAAGTCCTTGGCAATAACCTTTAACCCGCGCGAAATCTCGGTAACTTCTTGCTGACGGTTTTCCGCGCTTCTGACGTCGGGATAAATAAGTTGCAAGTGGTCGACGACAACGAGATCGAGACCGTGAGTCGCCTTTAATCTGCGGCACTTGGACAGCATGCTCGTAACGTTGTTAGAGGGCGAATCGTCGACGTAAATCTGTGCGCCTTTAAGCACTTTTTTGGCTTCCCACAGCCTTTTCCAACCGCTTTCGTCCACCTCGGAAAGTTTGCCCTTTTGCAAAAGGTCCATACGCACCTTACCTATCGAGCACAAAAGTTTTTGACCGAGTTCTTCCCTCGTCATTTCGAGAGCGAACATGGCGCAAACCTTTTTTTGCTTGATGGCGATGTTTTCCATCATGTTAAGCGCAAGCGTGGTTTTACCGTCGGACGGGCGCGCCGCCAAAATAATAAGGTTACCCTTTTTAAAGCCGTTCGTAAGGTCGTCTATCCGTGTAAAACCTGTCATTAAACCGCGCTTAAAGTCCTTTGAACGCTCGAGTTCTTCGAGGTCGTTAAGCAGCGGATCGTAAGTCTCTGCAATATTTACGAGGCTTGACGTTTCGTTTTCCTCGGAAATTCTGAAAATCTCGTTTTCAGCCATCATCAGCGTTTGCTTGCTGTCCGTGCTTTTGCGCGCTTCGGTCGCTATCTTTTCGCTACTGCGAATAAGGCGGCGCAAGGTGCTGTCGCGGCGGATTATCGCACGATAATGCGAATAGTTCGCGCTTGACGGCATACCGGTAACGAGCCGCGTAAGATAATCCATGCCGCCGGCTTTTGCAAGCGTACCCTTTTTCTCCATTTCGTCGGAAAGGGTTACTATATCGATGGGATTATCGTTTCTGACGACGTCCTTCATCGAGCGAACGATAAGCTTATGAGATTCGGTATAAAAATCGTCCTCGGTTACCGTTGAGATCAATTCGAGCTGTATCTCTTGATCGACGAGAATACAACCTAAAAAGGATTGTTCTGCTTCCAGATTATACGGAAGCGCACTGTATTTATCTGCCATTTTACACTCCGAGCCGCCGACGGCGGACTTGAATAGACCGTTTTGTTATTCTGCTAACGCCTTAAACTGCGCAAGAGCGTCGGCAAAAGAATTCATTGCCGCCTCGAAAGGCTTGCGCGAAGTAAGATCTACGCCGGCAAGCTTTAAAAGTTCAACCGGGCAATCGCTGCCGCCCGAAGATAAGAATTTAAAATAATCCTTAACGGCGGGCTCGCCCTCGTTATAAATGCGCTCCGCAATGGAAATCGCGCTCGTTATGCCGGTTGCATACTTATAAACGTAGAACGAATTATAGAAATGCGGAATACGCGCCCATTCGTAGGCAATTTCGGGATCGGAAATCATATCTTTTCCGAAATATTTTTTGTTAAGCTCTAAATAAGCGTTGCAAAGAGAATCCTTGGTAATAGGCACGCCCTTTTCCACCTGAGAGTGGGCAAAAGCTTCGAACTCGGCAAACATGGTTTGTCTGAACAAAGTGCCTTTTATCATATCCATATAATAATTGAGAAGATAACGCTTAAGCTTTTTATCTTCGGTATTTTTAAGCAAGTATTTAAGAAGAAGAACTTCGTTTACCGTGCTTGCGACCTCGGCGACGAATATTCTGTAACTCGCCTTAGGCTGCGGTTGCGCGGCGACGGAATGGTACGAATGCATTGCGTGACCAAGTTCGTGCGCCAAAGTAAACACTTCGTTTGTCGTCTTTTGATAGTTGAGCAAGACGTAAGGATGGGGGCATTTATAAACGGAAATGGAATAAGCGCCGCTACGCTTGCCCGCCGTTTCTTCAACGTCGATCCAACGCTCGTCGTGAGCACGCTGTAAAAGCGCGGCATAATCTTCGCCGAGCGGCTTAAGCCCCTCTTTCACGAGCTTGAACGCTCCTTCGTAATCCAAACCGAGATCGGCACCCTCAACGAGCGAAGTGTAAACGTCGTACATATGAAGCTTGGAATAACCGAGCTCTTTTTTGCGCACCGAAACGTATTCGTGCATGGTCTTCATGCCCTCGTTTACGCTTTCGATAAGATTGGTATAGACTTCGGGGTAAACGTCCTCGCCCGAAAGCGCGCGGTCGAGACAACCGTCGTACTTGCGCACGCGCGAGATGTAAACGTTTTTATTTACGTTGGCTATGTAAGTAGCCGCAATGGTATTTATCAAACCGATGTATGCGCCGTAATACGCCTTGAAAGTCTTTTTGCGAACGGCGCGGTCGGGATCTTGCATAAGAACGCCGTACATTCCGTGCGACACCTTAACTTTTTTGCCCCTAACGGTGATTTCGGGGTAAGGAAGATCGGCGTTGTCGAGCATTCCGAAAATGCCGCGGAAGGAAGAGAACACCTGTCCGCCCATAGCAAGAACGCCTTCGGCTTCTTTGCCGAGAACGTGCGCTTTTTCCTTTAAAAGCCCTTTAAGTTCGTAATCGTAATCTTTAAGCGCGGGATCGTCGATAAACGATTGCAAAACGGTCGCGTCGAGCGCGGTGAGTTCGGGCGTGAGAAAAGCTATCGCCGAAGAGAAACGAACCTCGAGATCGTCCACGCGCGCAAGCAGAGCCGAACTCTCGGAATCGCGAGAATCCTCGTCGTGCTTCATAAACGCGTATACGCTCAAAAGTTCCAAATCGCCGAGAACGGAATACACCTCGTCGTAACATTCCTTGACGGTAGCGGCGTCGCTAAGCTTGCCCTCGAAGCGCGAAAAATCAAGTCTTTTTTCGGTTTTTGCGTAAAGCGCGTTCCAATCGGCAACGGTGGCGAACATATCTTCCGTGCGCCATTTGAGATTTTCAGGTACATCCTTTCTATTTAACATATTTGTTTCTCCCTATTGTTTTTTTGTAAGCTCTTATTCAAAAATATCTTCTCGCCTAAGCTCGTACGCAAGAAGAACGTTGCCCTGCGTGACGTGATGAACGACGTCCCCCTTTTTAAAATCGGGTACGGGCTTTTCTATATCGAAAAGTATATTGCGCTCGAAATATTCCTGCTTTTTCTCCGACCATTCCAGAAAAACGAGGCTTATAAAATCTACTCCGTCTTTTGAGGTAACCGAGCCGTCCACGCGAACGAAGGTATTCGTTCCCTCCGCCTTTATGCCGCCGCCGAAATCGGCAAGCATTTTGCAATAGTCGTTTACGCGTTTGTACTTGATCGCCATAATCGGGTAAAAAACTATTACGAACGCCGCGCAAGTCAGCAGGTCGAACAGCAGTATAGGCGTTTTGTACGGCGTTTCGAATTCTTGAAAAACGTAAAAGACGAACGCCGCTATGTCCACGGCAATAAGAACGCAAAGGGTTATTAAAAAAATGCGAAGAATTTTCTTTTTTTGACCGAGCGCGTTTGTATAGTCGCTGTTTTCGTATATTCCTACCATATTATCTTCCAATTAATTTCGGCAACTTTTAGACTTCTTGCTCGCAAGCCGAACTAAAAGCCCTCGTTATAAAAATTTATAAAGTCTGCCGAGAAAGGTATCCTTGTATTTTATAATAAATTCGGGGACTACGCCGCGAATACTGCCGATCGGCTGGCTCTTCCAAACGCGGCAGTCGGTGCTGTTTCCCCTATTGTCGCCGAGAGCGAAAAACTTGCCCTCTTCGACGATAAACTCTTCCGTTCCGCTCACGTAACGCTCACCGTTGAACACATTGGTTACGCCGTAAGCGTAATCCTCGGATAAAGGCAAGTATTGCGTTTCGCCTTTGCGCTTTAAAAATACTTTTCCGTCGGAAATAAGCACGCTGTCGCCGCCAAGCGCGATAACTCGCTTTATATACGACGAGTCGCCGCGATCGAAAACCACGACGTCGCCGCGCTCCGGCTTTGCAATTTTATCTATCACGAGCAAATCGCCGCTTTTCAGAGTTTGCTCCATAGACCGTCCGCTGACCGAAACGGGCTCGAGCCAGACAGTTTTGCACCAAACGACGGCAAGACAAACGGCAATTAAAATTACGGTAATCCACAACTCGCGGAGATCAGCCGCCCTTTCGGCACGCCGACAGGTGACGAGATCTTCGCGTATATAGTCGTCCGTAACACCTTTTCCAGCCATAACTTACACCTAAATAAGCAATAGATTGTTAATTGCGAAAAGGCTTGCCGATTCGAGCTTGATTGCGGCAACCGAATCGAAATCCCTCAGCGCGAAATTTTTTGCGTTTTTAAAATCGGCAAAGGCAACTTGAACGTTGCGCCACGCCTTGCAACCGTCGAGCGAAACGACGACCGAATATTCCTCGGTATTACCTACTGAGTCGCCCACCATAAGGCTTATTTTAAGACGAGCAAACTCCGGACTGTAAACGTCGAACTTGAGTATTGAACGGCGTTCGGGCTTGAACCGCGCCTCGCCGATTTTATACGTCAATAAACCGTAGCGCGAGCTCACGCCGGTAATGCCGTTGGCGCATTCGGCAAGTTTTACGCCGTCGCTTTCGTTAAATATGAAATCGCCGGTGGTATTGCCGTTTTCGGTTGCTATGCAAAAACAGTCCGTTCCCATATCCGACGTGTAGAGCATGTTCGACGGATGAACGTCTAAGCGGTTGAATTTACCGTAGACGATTTTTGAACTGACCGTTACGCCGTTCTTATATTCGGCAACGGCGAAAACGTGACCGAACTCGCAATTGCCTCCGAGTGGCGATCTGAAAATCACGCGAGCGTGATCGCGCTTGACCGATTGCATGGGCTGCCAATTCCTAAGACCGGGCGCGGATATACCCTCGCTAAAATATGCTGTTACTTTTTTGAGTTTTTCGGGCTCCGAAACGATTACTTCGGCAAAATAAGATGCGCCGTCGTCGCCCACCGCCGTTTTTACCTGCGGAGAAGCGGGAAAATAAAGTTTTTCTAAGTTAGCACCTGCTTTTGCCAGATGTTTTTTAAGAAACAGCGAAACGTCGTCGCCGCATTTTTTGTTTATCGTATCGCGAAATCTCGGCGCGTAGTTGAACGACCACTCCACTTCGGGTTTGAGTCGCATAAGAGTGTCCGGCCCCCTGTCGCAATCGAAATCGGGGCTGTTCGTGCCGGCTACGTAGAGCACCGGACAATTTACGTATTGCGCGTAAACGTGCGCGTCCACGCCGCCAAGCCAACGATAACGCTCGTCGTCGAGTTCTATATCGCCGCTTACGTGACGGAAAACGCCCTTGTACGCTTGCCAGCCCATTCCGAAAACCGAAACGAAGCAAGAAACGTTTTTATCTCCGAAAAGCGATTGCCAACCGACGTTTGCGCCCTGTTTTATACCGATAACGCCCACCTTGTCGACCTCGGGGCGAGTTTTAAGAAAGGTAACGGCGTATTTTGCGACAGCCGCCCATTCGTACCAACAACATTCTTTTGCGGTGCGCTCCACCTTGAAAACGTCGCCCGCTTGAAGAAGATTGGCGTAAGATATTTCGCTCGGATAATTGGTGTATTGCGGGGAATTCGGATGCTCGCCGCGGTAGTCGACCATAAGCACCGAATAGCCGAGACGAACGTAAAAATTAACCGCGTCGAGGTTGACCGTTTCGCAAAAGTCGGGCAAAATAAGCACGCCGCCTATTTTTTTGTTTGCCGAAATGTTTTGCGGCTTAGCGTATAAGCCGTAAATACGAACCCTGCCCGATTCGGTTTCCCTACCCGAAAAGTAAACCTCGGAATATACGATGCCGTCGTAGACCATTTCGTTGACCTTGCTTTCCCTTAAAGGCAAGCCGTCGTTAAAATCAGACCACAACGCCGTCGGCGTTAAAATTTTTCTTACGATTTCCATGATTCTCCGTAACGAGCCGTTTTCGCTATAGACTCGCTTAGATTGTTATTGCGTTTTTGTTTTCAAAACCAAGTTACGGTAGGCGCGTTACTTATAAGCCGCCTAAAGACAACTTAACAGACAGCCGCCTTTTCGGCAAGCCGCCGTTATTCGGTGTAAAAGCGAGTGCCGTGCTCGGCGTTTGCCCCGACCACCGAAATACTCGATTCTATGCGGTTTTTTAATTCGGTAACGTGAGTTATTAGCCCGACCGTTAGATTTTCGCGGCGGAGTTTCTCGAGCGAATCGGTTACCGTATCGATAAGCTCGTCGTCCAAAGTACCGAAGCCCTCGTCCAAAAAGAAGAAGTCCACCGGTTTTAGCGCCTTACGGCTGATCTCGGATGCAAGCGCCAAAGCGAGCGACAGCGAAACGAGGAAGGTCTCCCCGCCCGAAAGCCCCGCGACCGGGCGCCTTACGCCGCCGCTTAGGTTATCGGTAACGAAAAACTCGCGGTCGTAAACCAAGCCGTACTTGCCGCCGGTCAACGTTAGCACTCGCCTTTCGGCGTCGTCCGCAACCTCGCGCAGATATTCGTCTGCGATAAACTCCATAAACTTACTCGCTTTTACGAGCTCGGCAAGTTTGTCGTTTATAGCGGTAGCCCGTTCGTTTTCGGCAAGCTCTTTGCTAATTATACACCATTGCTCGCTTTTTTTCAAACCGATTTCATAGGAGTCTTTAATTTTATTATAATAAATATTAAATTTATCGTACTCGGAAACGGCTTTTTCACTCTCGGAAACGAGAACCTTTCCACCCGAAAAGTCCGAAAGTTCGGCAAGTTGCTTTTCGATTTCCTTGTTTCTGTTTATGGCGTACGCGCTCTTTTTGTCGAATTCGGCAATATCTTCACGCTTGCGCCTTACCTCGTCGGCTTTTGACAGTATCGAAAGAGCTTTATCTTCTGAAAGACCGAGCTTTTCGAGCATGATTTTGCAATTTTGCTCGGCAATTTTAAGCGTTTCTTTAAGAGTTTCGAGCCGAGCCGCGTCGCCGTCGAACTTGGATTTTACCGAAGCGAACTCTTGCAAAATAGCTTGCTGATCGCGGCGAAGTTTTTCTATTTCGGAGGTTAAGTCCGCAATTTCCTTTTCAACGTTCTTTTTAACCTCGGTAACCGTCTTGCCGCCCGTTACCTCTTTAATGGCATTTTCCGTTTTTTTGCATTCTTCCGAAACGGTCTTGCCGTCTTCGGCAAATCGCTCCATATCCTTTTGCGCTTTTTCGCATTCTTTTCGGCAACTTAAAGCGCTTTCGCCCTCGGCGCTCGCAAGCGAATTGGCATTCGACTTTTTCTTTACGGCGCTTAACGCTTGCTCTAAAACGTCGGTAAGCATTTCGGTGCTTTCGTCCGACGGAATAGATTGCCTAATTCTTTCGATTTCTTGCTCTATAAGTCGATTAACGGCACTTTCGTGTTCGCTCATCACCTTGCCCGATAAATAGTTTTTCAGTTCGTTTAAAAAGTTTAAACGCTCGGCGGAAAAATCCGCAAGCCCTTTTTCGGCAGCAGATTTACTGACTTTCAGCAGCCAAGTTTTTTCGTCTACCGCCGCCGCTTGCGCGGCGTATTCGGCTTTTTTCTCCTCGTGAATAATTGCCGCTTTTTCGTTTTTCTTATAATCTTCTTGCACGTTTAAATACGCTTTTCTAAGAACGTCAAGTCGTTCTTTTTTCTCTTTAAGCTCGGTTTCTTTTTCGGCAACTGCCTTTAACCGTTCGAGTTTGCCGTTTAAAGTCGCGATTTTTGCCTCGGTTTCGGGAATTGCGCTTACCTTTTGTTCTATTTCGAGTTTGCTCTTTTTTAAGTCTAACAGCTTTTGCTTGCAATCCGAAATCTCACGTTCGAGTTCGGCTATTTGCTTGCGCGTTTTTGCCGTTTCCTTAATATCGGCAGCCACGCCGCCAAGCTCGTCGTATAATGCTATAAAAGTGCGATTATCGTCGATAATCGACTTATAGGCGGTTATTTTTTGAAGTTCATCGTTTAATTTCACTTGCTCGTCGCTAAGTGCGATATACTTTTTTGCACCCTCCGCCATTTTCGATTTTTCGTTTTTCGTCTTTAACAAAACGGCAAGTTGCTCTTCGGCTTGCTTTACGAGTTTGCCCGTCTCGGCAACTATCGACGGCTCGTATTCCTTAAGACTTTCGAGCATCGTGCGCTTTTCGATTTGCTCGTCGTTAAGCGCCGCGCCCCTTTTTGATATCTTGCGTTGAAGTTCCGCGCCGTAGCGTTCCAAGTCGAAAAGTTTGCCGACGACCTTTACGCGCTCGCTTGCGGTCAGCTTTATAAAAGCCGAAAACTCGCCTTGCGGCAGAGCTATACACTTCAAAAACTCGTCTTTTTTAAGCCCCAATATCTCGTTTTGTATTTTATCGTTGAGTTCGCGAGCGTTGTCCGCCTCGGAATATTCCGAGCCGTCCTCCTCGATACGCCACAGCCTTGCGACCGACTGCGTGACGTCCGTTCTCGCCTTATTGAATTTAAACACGCGCTCTATGCCGTATTTACCCTTTTTATCGCCCGCGCTAACCGAAAAAATCAGTTCGACTCGCGTTTGCATGCAACCGAGATTAACGAAGTCGCGGTTATTTACCGACTGCACCACTTCGCCGTAAAGCGCCAAAACGATTGCGTCTAGCACCGTACTTTTTCCGCTGCCCGTTTTGCCGAATATTCCGAACAAGCCGTTTTCGGCAAGTTTTTCAAAATTAATCGTTTGACTTTCCGCAACGCTTTTTAATCCCTCGACCGTAAGTTTTAAAGGCTTCATTTATTCGTCCTCCTGCATAATTGTCAAAAAGGCGTTTACAAGGTCTTCTTGCGGCTCGCTACCGTAACGACTCTTATAATATTCGACGAACGCCGTCTTGTCGTCCATCTTCCGTCTGTCGGCACGCTCTTCGCTAAAGTCTAAACTCTTTCTGTCGATTTTCAGCTCTGCGATATTGGGGTAAGCCATAAGCCGCCTCGTTTCCGACTCCGAAAGGGGGGCGTCGAGATGAAGCGTAAGTTCCACCCATCTGTCGGCGTTCGCCTCGGCAAGCACCGCGCCCTGCTCTACAGAATTAGCCGCAAGCCTTGCAAGTTTTTTGCCTTTTGCAAGCTCGATCGTCTTTAAATCGCACAGTTTGCCACCCTCTACCGAGAAGACGTTAACGGCTTTTACAGCGTTGACTTCATCGAAGCCGTACTCCAAAATCGCACCCGAATAATAGATATTTTTTTCGTTGGAAACGGTCTGTTTTTTATGCAAATGTCCGAGCGCGGTATAAACGCAATCCTCGGGTATAAGTCGTTTATCGACCGCTCGAGTGCCGCCGAGTTCGATTTTTCTTTCGCTGTCCGTACTCACTCCGCCGAGCATAAAAATATGCGAAACGAGCACTTTCGGAAGCCCGTCCGTATTATCCTCGAAGCACTCGTTTATCCAACGCTCCATTCGCTCGTCAAAACTCTCTTCGGTCTTTTTCTCGCCAAGTCGCTTTTCGGTAGGATACGGCAACGCGCCGACGAACAACCGCTCCTCCCCCTTTTGTATAACGCAATACCGACTGCCCGAGCGCACTGCGCGAACGCCGAATTTTTCGCTAACGCTAACGGGGGGAAGGTTTTCTCCCCCGAATATATACGCGTTGGAACGCCCTGCCAAAACAGCCGAGGCGCAAAGGCGTTGACCGTCGTCGTGATTACCGCTGATAACCACCACCGCGCGGTTTGCGCTCGCAAGTTTGTCGAGCGTTTCAAAGAACAGTTCTTCGGCTTCTGCCGACGGTGTGTAAGTATCGTAAACGTCGCCCGCGACGAGAACGAGATCGATATTTTCACGCTCGCAAATATCGGATATTTCGCAAAGAACGTCGCGCTGTTCGTCGATCCGTGATTTTCCGTTGATTTTTTTTCCGATATGCCAATCGGACGTGTGTAGAATTTTCATGCGTCGTATCGCCTTCCCCTATGCTTTTAACGGCAAAGACATAAGCCCTTTTTTAAAAAAAACGCAAATCGGCTTGCTTTTTCGTCGCTAATATATTAATATATTCTTGAAAATAAATCAACCTTTTGCGCAAACACCTTAACAAATAGCGGCGTTTGGCAACGGACGGAACACATGGCATTTTGTTCTTTTTCGGGCGAATACGAAAAAAATAACGTTTTATCGCTCAACACCACCTTTATAACCGAATATTTACCCGAAGCGAGCGGCGACGCCGTCCGCGTTTACCTATACGGGCTTTTCGCCTGCACCGCGAAAGCCGAAATCACCGTGGAAGACATGGCAAAAGCGCTCGGGCTCACGGTAGACGAAGTTATCGATAGTTTCAGATTTTGGGACGAATACGACCTCGTTGCCGTAATTTCCGAAAATCCCCTTTCCGTGCGCTATCTTCCCGTTTCGGCGACGGCAAAGCCCAAAAAATTCAAGCCCGAAAAATACGGCGAATTTACCGACGCCCTTCAAGCGCTTATGCCCGACCGCATGATATCCACTTCGGAGTACACCGCTTATTTTAACGTAATGGAAGAATATTCCATAAAGCCCGAAGCAATGCTTATGCTGTGCAAATATTGCGTCGATCTTAAGGGGCGCGACATCGGCTACAGATATATCATCGCCGTCGCCAAGGATTTTGCCTACCGCGGAATGATTACGACCGAGCTTATCGAGCGAGAACTGAGCGACTACACGTCGCGCTCGAGCGATATTTCGGCAATCCTCTCGACTCTCGGCTCGAAACGCAAGCCGGAAATCGAAGATTTACAACTATTCAACAAATGGCGAAAAGAACTCGGCTTCGAACAGCGCGTTCTTTTATACGCCGCCAAAAAGTGCAAAAAGAAAAACGTACGCGCCCTGGATTCTTTCATACTCGAACTGTACGGCAATAAAATATTCACCGAGCAAGAAATCGACAAATATATGCGCCAGCGCGACGGCTATCGCGATATAGCCAAAAACGTTTGCCACAATCTTTCGGTATACGTCGAGGTTCTCGATACCGTCGTGGAAAACTACGTTACGCCTTGGCTTTCGATGGGCTACGACGGCGACACCCTCGAATTCCTCGCCAACTACTGCTTCAAGAAAAACAGGCGCTCGCTCAACGACCTAAACGATCTTATCGCCGCCCTTTACGATAAAGGGCTCGTTACGCTTTCAAGCATCGTCGACTACGTTAAACGCGGAGCCAAAACCGACGAATTTATCAAGAAAATTCTTTCGACTTGCGGTCTCGACCGCCGCCCGACGGACACCGACAGAAGCACTCTTGCCGTATGGCAAAACTGGGGCTTTGCCGACGAAATGATCTTGCAAGCCGCAAGCCGCGCGGTCGGTTCCTCACGCCCCCTCGTTTATATGAACGCCATTCTCTCCAATTGGAAGAGCAAGGAAATATTCACTCCCGACAAGCTCGACGAAGACGGCTCGAACGGAACGCCGCTCGGCGCAAAACAGAGCGCAAGCAAGGATAAAACCTCTCATTTTTCCAACGAGAGAGATTATACGAAGGAGGAGCTCGACGCGTTGCTTAAAAGCGCCGACGACATCGACTTTTAATTATGATCACGACCGATTCGTTATTTACCAAAGTAACAGCCGTTTACGATCGCAGGCGCATTGCCGCACGCGACCGCGCGTTTGAAAACTCCAAGCGCATAAACGCCGACAAAGCCTTCGCGCATAACCGCGATCTTTTAAAAGCGGCAAGTTTTATGCGCCAAAAATGCGAATTTAACGGCGACGAAGAAAACGCCGCGCGCTATAAAGCCGAATACGAACGGTTAAAAAGCGAGCGCGCCGCAATCCTTTCAAAGGCAGGGCTCACCGAGCAATCGCTTACCGCCGTTTACCAATGCGACGAATGCGAAGACACCGGCTTTTTGCCCGGCGGCGGTTGCTGTAAATGTTTTTACGAAACGCTTAAAGGCGTTATAAACGAGGCGCTCGGCATAACCGAACTGCCCTTTCCCTCCTTCGAGAATTATGCTTGCGAAAACGAAACCGAGCAAAAAATCAAAGAAAAACTTATAAGTTACGCTCAAAAATTCCCCTGCCTTACCGTAAAAAACCTCGTTTTGACGGGCAACACGGGCTCGGGCAAAACGTTTGCCGCAGGATGCATAGCAAACGCCGTTCAAGCGAAAAACCACTCGGTAATTTTTCTTACCGCAGTCAAGGCGAACGACTTGTTTTTAAGATACCACACTTCCGACTCCGCCGACAAAAAGGTTATTTTCAACCTTTTAACCGAATGCGACCTTTTGATAATCGACGACCTCGGCACCGAGCCCATTCTTAAAAACGTTACCGTGGAATACCTCACCTCTTTTTTATCCGAAAGGCTGTCACACGGCAAGCCGTTTATCGCGACGACCAATCTTACGCCGTCCGAACTGAAAACTCGGTACACCGAAAGACTGCTTAGCAGACTTTCTACCGACCAAACGGCAATACTCGCCTTTATGGGGAAGGACAAAAGGCGCGGCAATAAATAACGCATGCGAATAAACAATAATTTTTAGGACAATCTATATTGATACGGCAATTATCGCCGCAATCGAAGGAGATACCATGCCCGACTATATCGTTATACTGCTTTCAATATGCGTTTTGGCAAGCGCGGCGTTCACCGCCTATTCGTTTAAGAAAACTCTCGTTAATCTTTATTTCAAAACTTTTACGAGCGTAGCCTTTACGGTGCTTGGGCTTTTTTCGCTTTACGCACTCGTTGCAAAAGGCATTCAAATAACCGATAATCGACTTATAGGCGGGTTTTTCATTCTTTTAGGCTTAATGATTTGCATGGTCGGCGACGTCATTTTGGGGCTTCCGAAACTCGCCGAAACGACTAAATCTTTCGCCGTTATCGTCGGCGGGGCGGCTTGGTTTTTCATCGGGCACGTTCTGTATTGCGCAACGCTAATCGTCCTTTTCGGCATTTCGCCGATCGTCATTTTGTTCGTCGTTCCACTCTCCCTTATATACACTTTTTTAAACAGAAAACTCGGCAATCTCGATTATAAAAATCTTACGGTCGGCGTGCTTATTTATTCGGTAGTCGAAAGTCTTTCGCTCGCCATTTGCGCAACCGAGCTTATCGAAGACTTTTCGGTCGCGGCGTTGATATTGACGATAGGCTTTGCGCTGTTTTTCTTTTCGGATATGGTGCTTATGCACAACTACTTCGGCGAAAAACGCCGCAGAGTCAGCGTGCTTTGTCACGGCAGTTACTACCCCGCTCAAATACTTATTGCGCTATCCATTATGTTCCTTGCGTAACACTTTAACAAAACTATATATAATCGAAAACAGGAGGTTTTTATGCAACACGTAACTTTATACAACGGCGTAAAAATGCCGCAACTCGGTTACGGCGTTTACCAGGTAACAAAAGCCGAATGCGAACGCTGCGTTAGCGACGCAATTAAGTCGGGCTATCGCTTGATAGACACCGCTCAAAGTTATTTCAACGAAGAAGAAGTGGGTAGCGCCATAGCAAAAAGCGGCGTTAACCGCGACGAGCTTTTTATCACGACCAAAGTTTGGATAGAGCATTACGGCTATGAAAACACCCTTTTGTCGGTAGAAAATTCTATGAAAAAACTACAGACCGACTATCTCGATCTCTGCCTATTGCACCAGCCGTTCGGCGACGTGTACGGCGCGTACCGCGCTTTGGAGCATTTGTACGACGAAGGCAAAATTCGCGCTATAGGCATTTCGAACTTCTACCCCGACAGAATGATCGATATCGCCTCTTTCGCAAGAATTAAGCCGATGATAAATCAGATCGAGATTCATCCGCATAACCAACAGGTCGAAAGCAAGGCGTGGCACGACAAGTACGGCATTCAGCTGGAAGCGTGGGCGCCCTTCGGCGAAGGCAGAGGAGGCATGTTCACCCTACCCGAACTTAAAGCAATTGCCGATAAATACGGCAAAACGCCCGCGCAAGTCATACTGAGGTGGCACTTGCAACGCGGAATCGTCGTTATCCCCAAATCGACTCACGTCGAGCGCATGCGCGAAAACATCGACGTCTTCGATTTTGAACTAAGCGAAAACGATATGAACGCAATCGCCGCACTCGATAAAAAGCAAAGTTCGTTCTTCTCGCACACCGATCCCGCCATGGTCGAATGGTTCGTCAAAATGGTCGAAGAACGCAAGAAAAACAACGACTCTTCTAAAGAAAAGAAAAATTGGTAATTTAAAAGACTAACGGTTTTAGCAAAACGCTTACCGTTAGTCTTTTTTTGTTTTCGTAACGCCGACTTTATGTGCGAAAACGTCTTTATTCTGCCGAATACAGAATTAACGGAACGAGCATTTCTTCGGGCGTAAGCGAAGTGTGGTGCCCCTTAAAGCGAGACATCCGCTCGCACGTTAAAAACAATTTTCCGCTATCGGTGCCGACGGCTACGTAGTCGCCGAGTAGTTTACCGTATTCGCCGACAGGTCCGAAATACCCCTCTGAAATTAGCGTTTCGCTTTTATAAAGCTTAAAATCGCAACCGTATTTTTGCTCGAAAAGCCGCTCAAACGCCGATTTATACTCGGATTTTACCAAAAATGCAGGCGTGCGCGCGTCTAAAAACGGCGTGCATTCGAGCATTGCGTTCATCTCGTCGTCCTTATAAAACTCGACGTAGCCTTTAACGTCGGTCTGTCCGTGGTCGGCGGTTATAACAAATAAAGTGTCCTTTGCACTCAAACACAACCGCTCGACTACTTCGTTTATATGGCGAATTTTCGCCTCAGCCTCAAGGCTAGTAACGCCGTAATCGTGCATGGTCATATCCGGCTCGCCGACGTAAGCGTATACGAACTGTCTGCCCTGCCTATTCAAAATTTCCTCGACTGCGCACGCAACCTCGTCCACGTTTACGGCAACGATGTTGTCGGGATTTTTAGAAAACGGCGGCATAACCGTACTCACAGCGATATCGGTCGTTTTATTCCTTAAAAAATAGTAATCGGCGCTATCGTATATCGGCGGAAGGTACCCGATCGGCTCGCCGCTGACGGCATTTAAGCCGGTAAAAAGCTCCATTACGGCGTTAATTTCTTTAAAGAATAAATTCCAACCGAACCAGCCGTGTTCAAGCGGATAGGTATTTGTCGCAAGAGAAGTTGTGGCGTTGGTCGTGGTAGACGGAAAAGTCGACGTAAGCGTTTTTACGACGTGTTTTCTTAAAAAGGCAGTCTTTGGCAAATGATATTCGAGCGGATGACAGCCCAAGCCGTCAATGCAGAGAAAAACCACGTTTTTAAAACCGCAAGACAACCGCTCCTTAAGCGCCGCAATCGTTCCTTTAGAGTTACGAACGCCCAAATACTCGGCAAGCGTTGCCGAAACGTTTAGGTTGGAATTATTAAAATCGGGTTTTATAAAAGACATACGCTCCCCTTTACAAAAAAACGCCTGCTAATTATAAAAATTAACGGGCGATTTCGTCGTGATTTATTTTCTTCGTTATTAATCCTCGTATTAATCCTCGTCCTCTTCTTCGGGAAGGTCGACGTTGTGATAAATATCTTGAACGTCGTCGTTATCCTCGAATGCGTCGAGCATCTTCATGAAAGTAACGAGCTGCTCGGGAGAAAGAGTGATCTTGTCGTTCGGAACCATTTCAACCGACGCTTCCAAGAAGGTGTAGCCGCGTTCCTCGAAATAACCGCGAACCGCCGAGAATGCGGAGGGAGTCGTCCTGATTTCGAAAACGTCGTCGCTCGGAATAACGTCGTCGGCACCTGCGTCGAGCGCAAGTTCCATAACCGAATCCTCGTCCATGTCGGGCGTTCTTTCAAAAACGATTACGCCGCGGTTTTCGAACATAAAGGAAACGGAGTTTGCCGTTCCGAGACTGCCGCCGTATTTATCGAAAATATGGCGAACCTCGCCTACCGTTCTGTTCTTGTTTTCGGTAAGAGTGGAAACGATAACCGCGCTTCCGCCCACGCCGTAACCCTCGTAAGTGAGGTTTTCGTAGTTCACGTTGCCGAGCTCGCCGGTAGCCTTCATGATGCTGCGCTTAATGTTGTCGTTAGGCATGTTTGCGGCTTTAGCCTTTGCTATAACGTCGGCAAGCTTAGAGTTCAGCGCGGGATCGGCGCCCGCTTTGGCGGCAACCGCAATTTCCCTGCCTATTTTGGTGAAGATTTTGCCCTTTGCGGCATCGGTCTTCGCTTTTTTATTCTTAATATTTGCCCATTTGCTATGTCCTGACATTTTTTATACTCCGTTAGTTTTATTGTTTTAAAAGTGAGTAAAGCAATACGCCCGCCGCAACCGCGACGTTAAGACTTTCGATTCCGTTTTGCATAGGAACGGAAACAATCTCGTCCGCCCTGCTCTTGAAAAAATCGCTTATTCCGTTGCCCTCGTTGCCGAGAACGAGACAAAAACGCTCGGCTCCCTCGCGTTGCAATACATTCTCGCCGTCCATGTCGGCAATTATTATCGGCAAACCGCAGTTTTTTGCGGCAAGGTAGGCGCCTTCCGCCGAGAGTTTGACTACCTTCGTGCGGAATATTCCGCTCATCGAAGCACGCACGGCTTTGGGCGAATAGGGATCTGCGGAATCGACGGCAAAAACGCAGTCGACATCGCAAGCGGCGGCAATACGCAATATTGCGCCGACGTTGCCCGGATCTTGCAAACCGTCGAGAATAACGGCTTTTTGCATGCCCCCGTATTGCGTGGCGGTGGGAATTTTTACTATAGCCAAAATGCCCTGCGGCGTTTTTTCGTCCGAAATAGAGGCAAAAACGCTTTGACTAACCAAAACGATTTTGCTTTCGGGCACGGTGATTTTATCAAAAGAATAGCCGACGACGGCAAAAACGCAAACGACCTCGCAGCCGCAAGCGAAAGCCTCGGCAACCATTTTTTCGCCCTCGACGATATATTCGCCGTATTCGTCGCGATATTTTTTTTGCTTTAGGCTTGCCGCGCGTTTTACCGACGGATTTTGCCTTGAAGTAATAGGAGCAATCACTTTACTTTCCCGTTAATAGCGCGACTGCACGACTTAACGCGAGCAGTTTGCGCCGAGCGCCGAAGAGCGCGTTTTTACGAAAACGGGCTGCCCGAAAGACAGCCCGACTAAATCGTCAGTTAAGTTTCGCTTTTGCGGCGTCGCAAAGAGCGGTAAAGCCCTGAGCGTCGTTAACAGCCATATCGGCGAGAACTTTTCTGTTAAGCTTGATCTCGGCAAGGTCGAGACCGTGCATAAACTTGCTGTAGGACAAACCGTTAAGGCGAGCCGCAGCGTTAATTCTTGCAATCCAAAGTTTTCTGAAATCTCTTTTCTTAGCCTTTCTTCCGACGTAGGCGTAAGCAAGCGACTTCATAACGGCTTGACGAGCTATTCTGTAAAGTTTGCTTTTCGCTCCGAAGTAGCCCTTCGAGAGCTTCATTATTTTTCTGCGTTTTTTAACCGCGTTGACTCCTCTTTTAATACGCATGACTTAATTCCTCCTTACGCCTGAATAAGATTCTTGACCATTTTTTCCTGCGCGCTTGAAACGTAGGTAGTCGTTCTGAGTCTTCTTTTTCTCTTAGTATCCTTTTTGCTGAGGATATGGCTTTTATTTTGATGTCCTCTTTTCACTTTGCCGCTTGCGGTAACCGAAAAGCGTTTTTTTGCACCGCTGTGCGTTTTCATTTTAGGCATGATTTATTCCTCCGATTTTTTATTTACTTTTTAAGCCTTAGCCGGCGCAACTATCATTATGATATTGCGGTTTTCGGTAAGGGGCTTTTTTTCTATTACGGCGCTCGTTCCGAGTATTGCGGCAAACTTTTCCATTACGGCAATGCCCTGCTCGGGATGTGCGTTTTGACGACCGCGCATTCTTATGGAAACTTTTACTTTGTTTCCGTCCGCAAGAAACTTAAGCGTTTGCTTAGCCTTGACGTTGAGGTCGCCTACGTCGATGGTCATCGAAAGCCACATTTCTTTCATTTCCACCGTTTTTTGGTTCTTCTTAGCTTCTTTTTGCTTTTTCAAAAGCTCGAATTTATATTTGCCGTAGTCCATTATTTTGCAAACGGGCGGAACGGCGTTCGGCGATATTTTTACCAAATCCAAATCGGCAGCGATTGCCATTTCGAGGGCGGCACGCGCGCTCATCACGCCGAGCATTTCGCCGTCTGCATTGATAAGTCTTACCTCGCGATCTCTTATTTCCTCGTTGATCTGATGTTGATTTTTAATGTTTATTTACCTTCCCTTAAAAAAATATCGGGCTGCAATAAAAGCAACCCGAATGAAAACAAACCGATAAACCCCCTTGTGGGGATTTAAGAAAGTATGTGCCGCTTCGAACGTTATCGTGCGGCGAGAAGGGTAGCTTCTGCTTGTCAGCTTTTATATCTTACTATAACCGAGAAAGACTGTCAAGAAAAATTTACCCTTTTTTTAAAATTGTTTTGCGTTTTTTATTAAAATCGCCTAAGTTTAGCCTAAAATTGGCTTGTGTTTGAGTGTGTGCGGCTTTTTTTGCGTTCGTACACTATTAAACCTTGGGGAACGTTACCGTTCCTTTATAGTCGGATACCGTAGTAGTAAGGTTCATGGTGGCATCCATATTCATTGTCACTACAACCTTTTTCTGTATTTTGTATTCTGCATACGTATCATACGAAGAAATGTCGGCGCCGTTTTCGCAAACTATAGTAAAAGTTAATTTACTAAACGTCGGAGTAGCCGCAAGTCCTCCGAATTTAACCATTTGAACGAGCATATCCGTACTCATATTGCCGTTAACGCTTATAACGAAGGTTACCTTTCCGCTCGCGTCCTTATTATAAGACGCGCTCGTTATAGTCGTCAAATCAACCTTGTAACCGCCGAGTTGATAATCGCAAGGCGCAACGCCGAATTTCTTTCTATAATCGGCAATTGTTGCCGCTTTTTTCTTTGAATTGTCTTTCTTCTCGGAATACACGGTGTTATTTCCACTAACATAAACGTGATGATATAAATCAACGAGTCCGGTAGATTCGTAGTCCGATTGCCACATTTCGTTTGCATGATATACGGTTGAACTAATATTTTGATTAAAACCGCCCGCAACCGTTTTTCCTGACATTACAGTTTGATAAGAGGATCTTGCGGAGAATGCGTCGAACGCCGCTTTTAGCTTTGGGTAAACGAAATTTATATCGGTTGAAGAAGTAGGCTCGGGAGGAGTTACGGGCTTGTCGTCGGGAATGATCGTCGTGCCGCCGCTCGTGCCGCTATCGGGCGTAGTCGTAGAACCGCCGGTAGTGTTACCCCCTGGCGTGCCGCTATCGGGCTTGCTCGTAGAACCGCCGGTAGTGTTACCCCCGGTCGTACCGCTATCGGGCTTGCT
>CAZHGN010000008.1:0-11463 GCA_964532155.1 uncultured Acidiphilium sp. | reverse complement strand
TCGTAGAACCGCCGGTAGCGTTACCCCCTGTCGTACCGCCGTTTGGTTTAGTGGTCGTACCGCCGTTTGGCTTAACGATAGCCGAGCCGCCGGAACTTCCGTCCACACCCGCATTGGGATCGACGAACTCTATATTGCAACCGAAAAGCAACGTCGTCGACAAAACCAATAACAAAGCAATTATCCTTTTCATCATACACTTCTTCCTTTCGTAAGTTTTTTCACAAAGCATATTTTAACTGCAAAGTATTAAAAAGTAAAGCAAAACACCCCCGAAACGCCCTTTTCAAAGTTCAACTTTCGTTGACATAAACGTTTTATTTTATAAAAATCCTTTTTTTTAATCGAGCGCAAAAGCCCAAAAAAACCGTCGCAAAAGTCGCATTTAAACGCACCGAAAAAAAAACGCAAAAAAACAATGCCAAAAAAACAACCGAGTCACCGTAAAACCGCTTGCCTTACGCAATAAAAAGTGCTACAATAAGCCCGTTTTGTATAAATAGATAAAAGCACGACGGAGAGCCTCATGTCCGAAAAACCAACGATATCGTTACCACCGAAAAAGACGAAAGAATCCTACCCCGCCTACTCGACGGCGACCAACCTTCAAAAGGCGTACTATTGGGTGAAAACGGCATTTTTAATATTGCTTTCGTCATTTCTCGTGGCGGTATCGACCTACTCGTTCATCGCCCCGAACAAATTTGCGCCCGGGGGGGTGTCGGGTATTGCCGTTCTTCTCGAATACGCGCTTAACGTGCCGCAAAGCTTTACGATGTTTTTCGTCAATTTTCCGCTGCTCGTCTTGGCGTTTTTCTTCGTTAAAAGAAAATTCGCTCTTCTTTCGCTTGCCAACGTACTATTGCAATCGCTTTGGCTTTTCGCCATGGAAAAATGCGGCATGCCTCGCCTCGTATTCGACGAGCAAATCTTTGCCGCGCTCGCAGGCGGTATAGGAATCGGCGCGGCGGTCGCGATCGCCTTTAAATGCGGCGGTTCGAGCGGCGGCATGGATATCGTCGCCGTTATGGTACAAAAGAAGATACACGCAACGTCCGTCGCTTGGATGATATTTATATTGAACTGTATTTTAATCGGTATTTCTTTCTTCGTGTACCGCACGGACGGCAGCGATCTGTCGCTGCAAGTTCTCCCCGTAATTAAAGCGGCGACCGAGCTTTTTGTCGAAAGCAGAGTAAACGACGCTATCACGAGCGGTTTTCATTCCGCAGTCGAGTTCCGCGTTATAACGGACAAACCGGAAGAAATGGGCGTGGCGCTGATCTCTCGCTTAGGCAGAGGCGTTACCTTAGTCAAGGCAAAAGGCATGTACACAAACGAAACGCACAATATGCTGCTTTGCGTGCTCTCGCGCAGGCAAGTTCCCCTATTTAAACAAATCATCAAAGAAATCGATCCCGATTCCTTCGCCGTTATGTCGAAGGTGTCGCAGGTTATGGGCTTGGGTTTTTATTCTTCCGAAAGTTAAAGCCTACCAATAACGAAAACGACGAGCAAAAAGTCTGTTTTTTCGTTAGTTTTGTCAAAAAGCCCTTTATTATCTTATAAAAACCGCAAAAACAATAAAAAATCGTATTTTTTTTGAAGAAATACGAAACTTTCGCCGTCAAAAAGTTGACAACGGCGGGCATTTCTCGCTATACTACTACCATCAAAAGGAGATTTTATCCATGACTAAGCGTTACTTTACAAGCTCATACTACTTTTATTACTACTTTATCGGGCTTGATAACAGTAGCGTTTGCTGATGGAGAAAATAGGTAAATATTATTTAGATTAGTCTACCGATTATCCTCTTTCGACATTCGCTCGAAAGGGGATTTTTATTGAAAAAAAATCCCTTTTGCGAAACCTCGATTGCCTTTGATAATCGCAACTAAAATCATATAAAAGCCAACACAAAGGAGCTAACTATGAAAAAATTAATTGCAGTATTATTAACGCTTGCACTGTCTTGCGGAAGCATGCTCGCCCTTACGGCATGCGAAAAGACCGATTTCACGGTCGGCATTTGCCAGCTCGTAACGCACGACGCACTCGACCAAGCAACGCTTGGCTTTAAGGACAGTTTGACCGCGGAACTTGAAAAGGCAGGTAAAACGGTAAAATTCGACTTGCAAAACGCTCAAGGCGATTCGCCCGTCTGCACTACTATCGTAAACAGCTTCGTAACGAAAAACGTAGACTTGATTTTGGCGAACGCAACCCCTTCTTTGGTAGCCGCTCAAAACGCTACGAACACCATTCCTATTTTGGGAACGTCTATAACCGACTATAAAACGGCGTTAGGTTTGGGCGACGATTACAACGGCATAGTAGGCGGCAATATTTCCGGCACGAGCGACCTCGCCCCCCTCGACGAGCAAGCGAAAATGATTAAGGACTTGTACCCCGCCGCCAAAAAGGTGGGCTTGCTTTATTGTAATGCGGAGCCGAACTCCAAATACCAAGTCGACGTAATTAAAGCCGAACTGAAAAAGCTTTCTATCGACGCAACGGAATACTCCTTTACCGACAGCAACGATATCTCAACCGTTGCAAACAAAGCGGCGACCGACTGCGACGCGTTATACGTGCCGACGGACAACACCGCGGCTTCTTGCGCAAACACAATCGATAATATTTGCCGCCCCAAAAAAATCCCCGTATTTTGCGGCGAAAGCGGAACTTGCAAGGGTTGCGGAATAGTTACCTTGTCCATCAGCTATTATAGACTCGGCGTGGAAACGGGCAAAATGGCGGCGAAAATATTGCTCGGCGAGCAATCTGTTTCTACCATGAAAATTGCCTACGATAACGCTCCGGTTAAAAAATACAACAAAGCGATTTGCGACGAAATATGCTCGGAGCTCGGCATTACGATCCCCGACGACTACGTTGCGATAGACTAATAATTTATAACAATTTCGCAAAAACACATAAGAAACGACGTTAAAAGGTGATTTATGGTAATAATTAACGCTTTACCCGGGGCTATTTCGCAAGGGCTCGTGTGGGGAATAATGGCTTTAGGTCTGTTTTTATCCTATAAAATACTCGATTTTGCAGACCTTACGGTGGACGGTTCTATTTGCACGGGCGCGGTCGTTTGCGCAGTGCTTGTAACCAACGGCGTACATTGGTCGTTCGCTCTTATCGCCGCTACCCTTGCCGGCGTGGCGTGCGGCGCAATAACCGGTTTGCTGCATACGGCAATGGGCATCCCCGCGATTCTTTCCGGAATACTCACCCAACTTGCACTATGGTCGATTAATCTTAAAATACTCGGCAAAGCAAACCTTGCCGTCTCCGCGCGAAACTACGATTTGCTGCTTTCGAGCATGAATAACGGACAAACGATACTCGTTATGGTATGTTTTTCGTGCGCGCTCGTCGGTATTTTATACTGGTTTTTCGGCACGCAAGCGGGATGCTCCATCCGCGCGACCGGTTGCAACGAAAATATGGCGAAAGCGCAAGGCGTTAACACCGACGTAAACAAAATTATAACGCTCGCTATCTCTAACGGACTCGTCGCGCTATCCGGCGCGTTGCTCTGCCAATACCAAGGCTTTGCAGATATCAATATGGGACGAGGCGCAATCATCATAGGTCTTGCCGCCGTCATTATCGGCAGTGCAATAACGTCGAAAATCAGTTCTAATTTCGCCGTGCAACTTGGCGGCGTTATTATCGGCTCGATCGTATACTACCTCGTTTATCAAATAGTTATTTGCTTGGGGCTGGATACCGACTTATTAAAGCTTTTGTCCGCCGTGGTCGTGGCAGTTTTCCTCTCCGTCCCCCACTGGAAAAACAAGCTGAAGCGTAATAAAAATAAATCTTACGCAAACCAAATCGCAGACGAGGAGAACACGAATGCTTGACATACTACACGTTACGAAAAAATTCCACGCAAACACGGTAAACGAAAAAATCGCCATCGACAACTTATCCTTGCACCTCGACGAAGGCGATTTCGTTACCGTCATCGGCGGCAACGGAGCCGGAAAAAGCACCCTGCTTAATCTTATTGCCGGCGGCATAATTGCGGACGAGGGCAGAATCGTAATAGACGGTACGGACGTGACTCGACTTGCGGAACACAAGCGCGCAAAATACGTCGCGAGAGTCTTTCAGGACACGATGAAAGGCACGGCGGGCGCCATGAACATCGAAGACAACCTTGCTCTTGCTCAGTTGCGTGGGTGCCGCCGCACTCTTAAATGGAACGTCGGAAAAGCTGACAGGGAAAGATTCGCGCAATTGGTCGCCACGCTCGATTTAGGCTTGGAAAAGCGCATGAGTACCAAGGTTAATTTGCTCTCCGGCGGGCAACGTCAAGCATTAACTTTGCTTATGGCGACTATGAATAAGCCGCAACTACTCCTTTTGGACGAGCACACGGCTGCTCTCGATCCCAAAACGGCGACCAAAGTTTTGCACCTAACGCAAAAAATTACCTCGCAAAACAACCAAACTACCGTTATGGTTACGCACAACATGCGCGACGCCATTGCCTACGGCAATAAGTTAATTATGATGTGCGACGGAAAAATCATTTACTCTGCCGAGGGCGAAGAAAAACAAAAACTTACCGTCGCCGATTTATTGCAAAAATTCCAAGCAATCGGCTCCGAAAACGATAGAATATTACTTTCGTAAAAACGGCAATTTAATATACAAAAATCATACCCTTCGGCGATATTTCCGAAGGGTATGATTTTTATTAACGGATCGTTATTTCATTATGCAGTCGTAGACGGTTTTGAGTGTGATATCGTTCGATAGTTCTTCCTCGGTTAAATCGGTTTCAAACGTTATCGAATAGCCGCTAAGGTCGGTTAAATCGAAGAAGTTGTCGCTCAAGTCGAAGTCGTGCGTTTTAAAGCTTACGGCAACGCTCTTTGCATAACGCTTAGCGAAAACCGTAACGGTTGCCGTTCTTCCCGATTTTTTCACGGTATAGCACAGCTTTGGATCGGCAAAATCGAAATATTTCGGCTTGGTAAACAGCAACGTTCGTGCAATAAGTTCGGTTCCGTCTTGATCGAAAAGCTTTACGACGAGCAAACCGTTCCTCGTATATTTCTTTGAGAAATCTTCGATATCCAAGCGCAAAACGTCGGTAGCGGTCAGCGCGCTCACGCAGACGGCGCTCTCCCCTTTTTTCAAAAGCGTGAAATCTTCGGTTTTAAACTCGTAGGCGACACGTCCGTTAAACTCTTTCAAACTCTCGTTGGAAACGTTAATATCCACGCTCGCTTTGCTTTCGCAAAGGGAAAGCGTTACGGGTGCGTAAAACCTTTTGCTTTCGTACGCCAACGCTTTTTTTCTGCCGAAATAGTCGACCGACGACCAAGAAGCGGTCGGCCAGCAATCGTTCAACTGCCAATAAAAGGTACCCTTGCAAATATGCCGTATTCTTCTGAAATGCTCCACGCCGTAACGAATGGCGTCGGCTTGAAGAATTTGCGAAATATACGTCAAACCTTCGAAATCGGACGGAAGCAAATAGTTATCCGCCACGTAATCCAAAATTTTACGGTTGCCCCCTTTATAATCTTTTTGGTGCGCCTCCATCACTTCCGAAAAAGGATTCAACTGCTCGTCTGAAGCGAAATAGCGCGAAGTTTTGATATCCGGGAAAGCAATAAAGCCGAACTCGGACATAAACCTACACTTAATATCTCTGAACGCCGTAAACGGCTTATAGCCGTGCCAAACGCCCCAATAATGCATGTCGAGGCAATTCTCGGCGTTCGCCCCTTTAAAAGGCGTTCCGCTCGTCGGAGAAGATGGCAAATACCGAATTTCGGGTGCGATTTTTTTCAGGAGATTTGGAACGGCGTTTTCGTACAGTTCGACGTAATCGGCTCTTATAAGCGCGTCGTCGATTTCGGAAACCATATCTTCCACTTCGTTATTGCCGCCGAACAAGCCTATGCAAGCGTGGTGTCTTATGCGCTTGACGTTGTCGGTTATTTCGGCGAGGAAGTTCGCCTTAAAACTCTCGGAAGCTCTAACGCAAACGCACGCGACCATAAAGTCTTGCCATACGATCAAGCCGTTCTCGTCGCACAAATCGTAAAAATCGTCGTCGGGATAATATCCGCCGCCCCAAACGCGTATCGCGTTAAAGTTCATGTCGACGCACTTTTCGATAAGGCTTTCGGTCGTGGCGCGGTTAACGCGGCTGAGCACGTTATCTTGCGGAATGTAGTTGGCTCCCATCAAAAAGAGCCTTTTACCGTTGACCGTAAAGCACAGTTCGCGACCGTAGTCGTCGAGCTTGGTCGAAACCTCGAGCGTTCTCAGTCCTATTTTCTTGCCGCTTTCGGCAATTTTGGCGCTGTTAAAATAAAGCTCGGCTTTAAGCTCGTATAAATACTGCTCGCCGTAGCCGTTCGGCCACCACAGCTTGGGATTTTTTACCTTTACGTTTTTTATCGTATAGCTTCGTTCACGCTCGCTATCCGACACGGTTTTATCGTTTTCAAGCGCCAAGACATAGCTTTCGCCGTTGAAAATCACACGGCATTCGTAGTCGCCCTTCTTTGAAACTTTTACCGTCACGTCAAGGCTTACTTCGCCGTTTGAATGATTTTGTACTACAACGACGTCGTCTATCACGGCGTAATCGGTCGTTCTAAGCTCGATTTTGCGGAAAATACCCATATCGGGAACTCTCGGCCCCCAATCCCACGAAAACATGTACAGAGCCTTGCGTAAATGCCCTACGCCCTCGTTAAGGTCGTTCCAATACGGCAAGGGATGCTTTTCGCCCTCAGTCTCCGTAAAGGTTAGCGGCGAATAAAAATAAAGTTTAAGTTCGTTTTCGCCCGCCTTTAAATCGGCGCCGCAATCGACAAAAAAGGTTCTGTGCATATTCTCGGCGTGCAAAATCTTAACGCCGTTCAAATACACGTCGCAAACGGTATCCAGCCCGTAAAACACGAGCGTTTTATCCTTTTTTGCAAACTGCTCTGCCGATACCGAAAAATAAGCGGTAAAAACGCAATCGTTGCGCGAAATCTCGGCAACGGCGCCCTCGTTTAAGCCGACGAAGGGATCGGGAATATCGTTTGCGGCAAGCAAAACGGAATACATCGAGCACGGCGCAACGCAATCGTACGTTTTGCCGTATATACCCTCGAACGCCGCGCTTTGCGTTTTGCGCACTACCTGCATTTTGAAATTGTCAATAGTTTTCGTAAACATTTTTGCACTCGCTTTTCAAACTTACTTGTTTGATTTTAAACCAAACCGACCGTATAAGTCAATTATCTGACAATACCGCCGAAAAAAATCGACGGTATTTTATCTTGCACTAACGCTTTTTATATTTTTAACGCTTGCTTTATATTGTAATAAGCAATGTTTTTGGCAAGCGTTACGGCGGTCGCTCCGTCGTATTCGCCCTTTTCGACCTTATCGGCTATAAAGTCGGCTAAAATGCGCCTGTAAAAATCAAAACGAACGTAGGACGAGAACGAACGGCTGTCGGTAAGCATACCGTACTGCGTGCCGAGAACGGAATATTCCGCCACCGTTTCGAGCTGCCGCCTTATGCCGCCGAGCGTATCGTTAAACCACCAAGCCGCCCCGATTTTTACCGTCGGGAACGCGCCCGTCGCCGTCGCCAAAGCACGCAAATCGTAATCGTTAAGCGGATAAACGACGATTTTCGGCAAGCCGCCGAGCCTTTCGTTTTGAAGGTCGAAAACTTTTACGAGGTCGTCTATAGCCGTTTCGGCGCGCATTATATCGAAGCCGCTGTCGGCTCCGCATTCGCCGCGTTTAACCGTGTTAACGTTGCGGAAAGTGCCGAAATGCAGTTGCAAAATCATATCGCGCTTGTAGCAGTTTTCGATAAGCCAAGCGAGATTTTCGTCCTTTTCGTCGATAAAATCAAAGCCGTAATCGGCAATCTTGCACCCTTTTTCCGTAAAACGGTCGAGCTGCTTTTCGAGCTCGCTCTTAGAAACGCCCTCTTTAAACCTCGCGTCGGCACGGAAAGTCGGTCGAACGTTAACGCCGTTTACAACCCCGTGATTTTCGAGAGTGGAAAAGGGATCGTCGGTAGTCGCTATATACTCGACCTTAAACTTTTCCAAAAGTGCCCAAACGTCGAGCGTTTTCAGTTTAGCGTTCGCCTCTTCCCAAATTTCCGCCGCCGAATGGGCATTTAGCGGTTTGTTTATTCCGAAAACCGTTTTAAGCTCGGCATGCGCCCACATATACACGGCGTTGCCGCACAGCATGGGCAAAATTTCGGCAAACTTAAAGAACTTTTCTTTATAACTCGCATCGCCCGTCACGTACTTTTCGTCCACTCCGCAAAGGCGCATGCACCGCCATTTATAGTGGTCGCCGGACAGCCACAGCTCGCCTATATCGCTAAACTTTTTGTTTGCCTTTATCGCCCTATCGTCCAAATGACAATGGTAATCGATTATGGGAAGATCCTTAATTTCGGCATAAATCGACTTCGCCGTAGAACTTCCGAGCAAATAATCGTCTCCGTAAAAATCCTTCATGTGCGATCGTTATACTCCCGAATAAGCCGAGAAACCGCCGTCTACGGGGATTACCGTACCGGTAACGAAACCGCTTGCGTTGTCGTCCGAAAGCCAAAGCAGACAACCGACGAGGTCGGATATTTCGCCGAACTTTTTCATCGGCGTTGCCGCCAAAATCTTGCCGGTACGCGCGGTAGGCGTGCCGTCCTCGTTATACAAAAGTCCTCTGTTTTGATTGGTTACGAAAAAGCCGGGAGCGATTGCGTTACAGCGAATGCCGCAAGGCGCAAAATGCACGGCGAGCCACTGCGTAAAGTTGGAAACGCCCGCCTTTGCCGCCGAATACGCGGGGATCTTGGTCAAGGGGCGATAGGCGTTCATCGACGAAATATTGATGACGTTGCCCCCCGTTTTAACCATACCCTTAGCAAAAACCTGAGTAACCAAAAACGCCGAGGTGATATTTAGATCGAAAACGAATTTCAGCCCGCTTTCGTCGAGGGCGAAAAAGTCCTTTACTCCTTCCAAATCGGGAGTCATAGTCTCGTTATCGCAAGTAGCCTTGGGGTTGTTGCCGCCCGCGCCGTTGATAAGAATATCCACCTTACCGAACGCTTCGATAACGGTGTCGTAAGCCGATTGAATGCTCGCTTTATCCAGACAGTTGCAACGAATTGCAACGGCGTTTTCGCCTATTTCGGAGGCGATTTTTTCAGCCGCGTCATAGTTGATATCGAGAAGCGCGACGTTTGCTCCGCAGGCGGCAAGCGCTTTTGCGAATTCACCGCAAATAATGCCGCCGGCACCCGTTATAGCAACGGTTTTTTGGCTTAAATCTACTTTGAATGGTACGTTATACATATTTTTATTTCCTCCGTCCTAAATCCTTTTCTACCGCCTCGAAAACGCCCGAAAGATAGGTCGCGCCGAGCGCCCTGTCGAATAAGCCGTATCCGGGCTTGGCGTCCTCGCCCCAAATATTTCTGCCGTGATCGGGGCGCAAATAACCGTCGAATCCGTTTTCGACAAGCGCCTTTACTATGGCGTAAATATCGACGTTGCCGTCTTCCGTTCTGTGTCCGTTTTCGTAAAAATCGGTCTCATTTACAAAATGCAACTGCCTTAAATGTGCGAAATATATGCGCTTGGCATACTTAGCCGCCATTTTCGGCAAGTCGTTGAACCGCCCCGCGCCCAAACTGCCGGTGCAAAAAGTTATTCCGTTATGCATATCGGGAACGGCTTCAAACAATCTGTCGTAATCCTCTTCCCTGCCGACTATTCTGGGCAAGCCGAAAATATCCCACGGCGGATCGTCGGGGTGAATAGCCATATTAACGCCCGCCTGCTCGCACGCCGGCATAATACCCTTTAAGAAATATACAAGATTTTCAAAAAGTTTTTCGTGCGTTACGCCCTCGTACTCTTTTAAAAGTCCGTTGAGCTGTTCGGCGGTATAACTTTCGTCCCAACCGGGAAGCCTTAAATTATGCTTGTCCAGCTTATTAAAATCGTCCTCGCTGTACGAAAGCGAAGTGGAACCGTCGGCATGCTTGTAATAAAGATTGGTTCTGAACCAATCGAATACGGGCATGAAATTATAGCAAACGCACTTCACGCCGACCTTGCCGCAGTTGATTATGTTTTGCGCGTAGTTGGCAATGAGTTTATCACGCGTGGGCTTGCCGAGCTTGATATCCTCGTGCACGGGAATGGATTCTATCACTTCCGCTTCGAGCCCGGCGGCGTTCGCAAGGCTTTTTAACCTTTCGAGCTTTTCAACGCTCCAAAGTTCGCCGACCGGCACGTCGTAAACGGCGGTAACTACTCCGCTCATGCCCGGTATCTGCTTAATGTAATTGAGGGGAATACAGTCTTTTTCGCCGTACCACCTAAAGGTCATTTTCATAAGCCAACCTCTTTGTTTGTTTTTGCCGTATAAAATTTGCAAGTATCGTTTTTACCGCAAAGCTACCTTAAAAAGGGATTTAACACGTTTTTTCGTGCACGCCTTGCCGAGCGGCCGCATTTGCAAAATCGCTTATACGAAAATATTATATCACCTTTTAAATGAAAACGCGAGAACAAAAACAACAAACAAAATTGCAAATATAACAAAAAAATATTTATTATTTATTGCACAAGGCGTTTTTTTGCTTGCTTTCCGAAACGGCATGGGATATATTTTAACTATGATATCCTTCAACGTAAAAAACTTAGTATTCTCGCATGTAAGAACACAAAAAAACGAGCGGTACTTTTGCGCGACTCATTGTCACAACGCTTACGAAATTTATTTGATTTTGCAGGGCGACGTCGACTATATCGTAGCAGATCATTTGTATTCGTTGCACCCTTACGATCTGCTCGTCATTCCGCCGTCCGTGTACCACTGCGCGCACTCAGTCAAAGGCGAATACGAACGCGTAGTCATCAACTTCAAAAAAAAGGATATCAACGCCAACGTTCAACGCCTTCTCGGCGAACTGGATATACGCTATTATCTTAAAAACAACGTATTTATCCGCAGTCTCGTTTTCGATTTTCTGCCGCTTGTCGAAACGGCGGCGCCCGAACTCAAAATTCAGATGGTCAAAGACCTGCTCGAACTCATCGTAATTCAGCTTTCGGCATCGCAAACGGTACCCGAAGCCGAGCTCGTCCACCCCACCCTTTCGGCAATCGTCGAATACATCGACGGCAATCTCGATAAAAAACTGTCCCTCGATCATATCTCGAAAAGTTTTTTCGTATCAAAGTCTTGGATAAATTACGCGTTTAGAAAATATTATAAAATCGGTTACTCGCAGTACGTAAAAACAAAAAAAATGAATTACGCGCAAACCCTTTTGCAAAGCGGAACATCCCCAAAGACCGTAGCCGTTATGTGCGGATTTGAAATTTATACCACGTTTTTAAGGCAGTATAAAGAGTTTTTTAA
>CAZHGN010000007.1:5396-43948 GCA_964532155.1 uncultured Acidiphilium sp. | reverse complement strand
AGCTTAAAGCTCGGGTTTTTTTCTTTGGCTCTTTTTCAAATGTTGGGGTGTACCCGATGGAAAAAGGGCTCTTTTTCAAATGTTGTGGTGTACCCGATGGAAAAAGTATATGGCGGCGGCAACTTTTTTGAGTTGCCGCCGTTTTCTATTTGCTCTTTGTCAAATGTTGGGGTGTGTCCTTTTAATCCAATTTTATCACTTCTTAATAAGACAGTGCAGATATTCGACGGTATTGTCGGCTTTTGTTTCCCTCGAACTGTCTGCCTTATAGCGGTGATATTCTTTCATATACACCTTATATTTGCCGTATTTTCGCATAATCTTTTCTATGCGATCGAAGGACATAAGTCCCTCGTTGTTATAACTCAAAAAGATATATTTGAACTTGGCGTGCTTGATTATTTCGGCAAAAAATTCTTCTACTTCGGAAGACGAGCAGAACTTGCTTTTTTGCTCGGAATAATCTCTGAGTCCGGTTTTGCCTTTGATTGTCGGCTCGTCGTAACGAGCGATGGTTTCGAGCAAGTGATAGTTCGTACAATACTGCCTTGAGTTGTACGGCGGATCGAGATAGAGTATATCGCCGCTTACTCTGTCAAGCAAGCGCAAAACGTCCTCGTTATAAACTTCGCATTCGCCTTTCTTTTCGGTGAGCGGCAGGGGAGCGAGTACCATATCGCGCTGAGCGGTCTTTTTAAGTTTTTTCAAATACGCGCCGTAAACGGACGCCGTATTCGCGTATTTATCTATGCTGTTAACGAGCGATGCAAGCAAAAAGAAATATTCGTTTTCGGTTATTTCGCCGCTGTTTTTAAGCCGTTCGATCTCCGTTCTCATGCCGTCGCAACGTTTTGCGTTGTCGTCTGAAAAATATAGCCGTCTATGCTCTTGACCTTCCGTTCCGCCGTACGAATAGTTTTTATAAATAAAACCTTCTTGCATTTCTTGCGCGTTAAGGCGGTTTAAGAGTTCTTCACAGCGTTTTTCGTCGAGTGCGCCCGCATTTTTCAAAAGATGGCGCAAGGTTACGTAGCTATAATATTGAATATCGTTTGCAATGACGTTATAGCCCTCGTTATAAAACGCTTTACCGACGGCGCCGGTGCCTGCAAGTAGGTCGGCAAAGACCATTTCTTGCGGCTTGCGCTCTTCGCCGCTTGCCTCGAGCGTTTTATTTACGGACGTAATCAAAAAGTCCAAAAGCGAAAATTTAGATCCTATGTAATTCATAACTCATCCTTTAACCGAGATATTTGTCGAGCTCGGCTTTTACGCGTTTTTTGACCGCCACGCGAGGGTGTTTGATTATTCTTCCTTTGGCAATTACCGCATCGATTTTCGACAAAGCGCGTAAATCGTCGAGCGGATTGTCTTTTGTTATTATAAGGTCGGCAAACTTGCCTTGCTCAACGCTGCCGGTAACGTCGGCAATGTGCGAGAGTTCGGCGCTTCTTAGCGTTGCCGTGTATAGTGCAAACGAGTTAGTCACGCCTACGTATTTTGCAAAATGATAAAGCTCGCGCCAAAAGTCGTACTGAGTTATCCAAGGACAGCCGACGTCGTTGCCCAAAACTACCGGAACGTCGTTCGCGACGGCGGCTTTCGCACAGTCGATTATACCTTGAAATACGACGTTGCCGTTATACTGCTCCACTTCGCTAATATTGGTAACGGAGCGATCGAAAAGGGCGTAGGGGAGTGCGGGCGAAATAGTAGTGCACAAAAACGCGCCGCGTTTTTTAAATAGTTCGATAATCTCGTCGTCGGCTTTTGCGCCGTGCTCTATGGAGTCGACTCCGTTTTCGAGTGCAAGCTTAACGCCGCTCGGCGATTCGACGTGCGCCGCCACCATAAACCCGAGAGCGTGCGCCTTGTCGCATACCGCTTTGACCGTTTCCGCACTCATTTTAACTTCGCCGGGAACGCCTTTTTCCTTCGCGTCCATAACGCCGCCGGTTATCATAAGCTTTATAAAATCGGTCTTCTGCGCCTTGCATTCGTCAAGGTAGGCAAGCGCCTCGTCAATGCTATGCGCGGTAATTGCAACCGACCCGGCCATGTGTCCGTCGGGAACGGATATACCGCGGTTAGCCGCTAAAATGCGCGGGCCGACTTTTTTTCCGCTTGCTATTTGGTCGCGTAGTTTAGTATCGAAATCTCCGAGCCCGCCCACGGTTCTTATAGTGGTAACGCCCGAATAAAGTTCGGTTTTGGCAAAACTCGCCACCATTTTATACGCCACGGCTTTTGTTATGGGGTTGCTCATCAAAAACTTGACGAGCTTAGCGTTGTCGCGCTGCTTTTTTTGCGGCTTGCCGTTGCCTGCAAGGTGAACGTGCATATTGATTAGCCCCGGCATAAGGTATTTTCCGTCGAGGTCTATTATTTTATACTCTGAAAGAGCTTTTTCGTCGGCGTTGCCGTGGCAAACCGCCGTGATTATTCCGTTTTCAACCGTAACGTAGCCGAAAAACGGTTCCATATTTTTACGTCCGTCAAGAACGTTGGCGTTGATTAGTGCGTATTTCATGTTTGTTCCGTTTGCAAAGCGTTTATAAAAAACCGCCTTGCGCAGTTTAAAAAATAAAAATAAAAAAGCGGGCAAAAGCTTTTCGCCTTTGCACGCGCTTATTATATAATATTATTTGCCTTTTGTCAACGCGGTTATAACCGACAAGCGTTTTTAAGAACCGTTTTTAGGCGTTTTTTGCCGTTTTAGCCATATGAAACAGTTCATTATAATTGTTCCGCCGCTATTTTTGCGCTAAAACCGATTGTCGCAATTTGCGTGCCGCAAAAGTTTAGCCGTTCAAGTCGGTCGCGGCGGCTTCTGAATTTTGGTCGGCGCCTTGTTTCGCGCTTCGCATAGTGCAAGAGGTAACGCCCAATACCGTTTCGCCGTCTATTTGCAAAGCGGTCGGTCGGTCGAAAGAAACCGTTATATTTTTGCCGACGAGTATTTCAACCGTGTTTTTCGCTTTAACGTGCGTACCGCTGAATATTTTCGGGAACAAGGCGAGCGCTTTAATTTTTGAGCGGCTGTGATAAACCATTACCGAAAGGGTACCGCTCTCGTTTAACCTGTCTTGGTCGGGGGTAGGAATCATTCCGCCGCCGTAGCAACGTCCGTGCATGGTCGGAACAAGCCAAACATGCTTATATGTCCGCACGACGTCGTCTACAATTACCGTTGCCGACGTTCTTTTATAGTCGTATAAAAGCCCTTTTATCGCAATTGCCGTATAGTTAACCGGTTTGGTCGTGCGCTTGCGCTGTTCGTCGCCTTTTTCGCAACAGTATCCGTCGATGCCGTAGCCTACGCCGTTCAAAAACTTGCTCGTTTTGCCGTTCACGGTAACCTCGGGCAACCCCACGACGTACTCGTTAATGCGAATAGGCTCGCCGTCTTTGTTCCCGGTTACGTCGCAATAAAAGTCGTTTCCGCTCCCGGTCGGGTAGTAGAGCAACTCGTTTTTTAAATTTTCGGCGTCCACGTCGTTGATAAATCTGTTAATCGTGCCGTCGCCTCCGCACAAAACTATTACGTCGCTTTCGGCAACTCGGTCAAGTTCTTGCTTATAATCGTGCGCCGTCACGTCGATAAAGATTTTCTCGCCGCTTAATATTTCGTTAAGCTTTTCTGCTTTTTCTTTCCCTCGTCCGCTATTGGATACGGGATTGTATAGAATAATATATTTCATTAGTATCTATCGTTTTTAACGCAGTTTGCGACTTTGCCGAATTACAACCGGAAAGAGTAAAAACGGAAGTTTTTACGGCAAAGCCGTTGGCTTTGCAAATTTTTGCCGAACGGCAAAATGTTTATTTTTTATAGAGTATAATACTTTTTTTAAAAAAAGTAAACAAAATCGGTTTTAAAAAAAATCAATAATCGTTGATTTTTTGTGCCGCTTTTCAACTGCTTTTCAACTGCTTTTCAACCGACTTTAAAGCGATTTTCGGCTATTGTGCTTGGTTAAATTATTAGTTTTCAAACAAAAAACCGTTCAAAAGGTTGAATAACGCAACGATTCATGCTAAAATGACCATGCAAAAGCTAACGCTTTAGCAAACGAATAAACAAAAACGGTGAACTTATGTATAAAATTCTCGTCGTCGAGGACGATATCGAGCTTAGCGGACTTTTTACCCGCGTGCTCGAAAAAAACGGCTATGCCGTAAAACAGGTAGAAAACGGCGCTTGCGCCTTAGAAGCGCTTGCCGCCGACTATTTCGACCTCGTTATATCCGACGTCATGATGCCCGTAAAAGACGGTTTTACTTTCGTTTCGGAATTCCGCCAAGAAAACACCAAAACCCCTGTGCTCATCATAACCGCCAAGGGCGAATTTGAGGATATGCGCAAGGGATTCTCGAGCGGCACGGACGATTATATGGTTAAGCCGGTAAACATCAACGAAATGCTGTTGCGCGTTGAGGCGCTTCTTCGCAGAGCAAAACTTATCGACGATCGCAGACTGACGGTCGGCGGCACGCTTATGGAACTTGATTCGCTTACCGTTACGTGCGACGGCGAATCAACGATTTTGCCGCAGAAAGAGTTTATGATACTGTATAAAATGGCGTCTTCGCTCGGCAAAATATTTACAAGGCAGCAACTTTTGGACGAAATATGGAACGATGCGAGCCGTTCGGATACGCACACCGTCGACGTACACATCGGCAGACTGCGCGACCGTTTCAGGCATAGCGCAGACTTCGAGATTGTAACCATACGCGACGTCGGATATAAAATGATTAAAAAATAATCAAAGGTACTTTTATGCGTAAAAAAGAAAAAAAGAGTTCGGCTGCCGTCGGCAATCTTGCCAAGAATATCGCTCAAAAAGCCGAAAACGCCGTTTCGCTCAAAAACTTATGGCTCTTTATTATACTCATCGCAATGTTGTTGTTCACGCTTACGACGCTCTTTGCGAGTATGTTATCCAAGCTCGTCAACTGGCTTTTGAACGTTGACTTCGAGTTGTCCGTTTACGGCTGGACGATACTGTTCAGCGTGCTTATCGGCGTGTGCCTTTCGGTAATTATCGGTAAGGCGCTCTTCGTACCCGTAGTCAAGCTCAGCTCGGCGATGAAACGCGTTGCGAAAGGCGACTTCGGCGTAAGGCTGGAATACGGCGCCGTCGTCAACGAGATCAATACCATGATCGAAAACTTCAATATTATGGCGCGCGAACTTTCCGCCACCGAAATGCTTCAATCGGACTTCGTTTCCAACGTCTCGCACGAGTTTAAAACGCCGCTAAGCGTTATCGAGGGTTACGCAACGCTCTTGCAAGACGACGGCGTTACCGACGCCGAGCGCAAAGATTACGCCGAGCGCATTCTGCTTAACAGCAAACGTCTTTCCGATTTGGTCGGCAACGTTTTGCTGCTTTCCAAGCTCGAAAACCAAAATATACCCGTCGGGTTCGAGGGATTTAAGCTTGACGAGCAAATCCGGCAGTGCATCGTTATGCTCGAATCTAAGTGGGATTCTAAACGCCTCGAAATTGACGCAACTTTATCCGAAACCGATTACGTCGGCAACGAGTCCCTCTTACAGCACGTTTGGATCAACCTGTTAGATAACGCAATAAAGTTCAATCGGGAGGGCGGTAAAATCACAATCACTCTCACAACCGACGAAAATAACGTCGTCGTCAACGTCGCCGACGAGGGCGATGGTATATCCGACGAGGGTATGGCGCACGTTTACGACAAGTTCTACCAATGCGACAGTTCACACAAAGGCGAGGGCAACGGGCTCGGTCTTTCTCTCGTAAAACGCATAATCGATACGCATGGCGGAACTATATCTTGCCGCAATTCGGAAAGCGGCGGCGCCGTGTTTAGCGTTACTCTTCCCAAAGTCAAGCAATAGTTGAATAGCCGTAAAAGCAAATATAACTATAAAAAGCACGCCACGCTCACCGCTCGGTGACACGGACGTGCTTTTAAAACGCTTATAGATTGTTTATTAATCGTCGCTGTCGACCGGTGCAAAGTTGGCAAGAGGCTTAAACGTATACTTTTCGGCGTTGAACGGATCGATAAAGGTGGGGGAGCAGGTCAAAAGACCGTTGCTGTTAAAGTCTGCAAAATCGCCGTTTGCCGCCGCAAGGTAGCTTCGCACGTATTGCGAGGTAATAACAGGCTTATTGAGCGGTTTAATATACATTTTACCCGGCGTAATAAGGTCGAGTGCGCTTATCGGTACGAGGGGCACGGTCACTATATCGTTTGCGTTTAACGTCAGTTTGGACGACAGCGTGGGTATTGCGTGCTCGCCGCATTCTTTCGAGAATATCTCGCGAGTGCTGCGGTTTTGCGCGCCGAGGAATATAAGCGAGTTGCAGTTGTCGCGTATAATAGTCGCCGTCGGCATATTGCCTTCGTTATAAACTACCTCGATTTGTTGGTAAGACTGAACGAACAAGTGGAACCAAACGTTGCGCGAGCGCGCCGTTGAGATTTTGTTTTCGAGGTTGGGTATTTTAGGAATGTTTCCGAACTCGTCGAGCAAGAAGTGAACGGCACGTCTTTTTCCGTCGCGCGATTCGGCACGGTTGATCATTTGCGAATATACCCAATCGATAAACAGTCCCGCCACGCGGAAGTCGCTCTTTTCATAGTCGCGCGTGACGACGAATATGGCAAAAGGTTTATCGTCGTTAAGCAGGTCGTAGGTGATCGTGTTATTGGTGGTCAGTGCGAAAACGTGCGCTTGGAACCATTCGGAAACGGCAGATTCAAAAGTGCTCAAGTATCCTTGCTTTGTAACGCGCGCAGTTTCGAGTACGTTCGACAAAAGATTTTTAACGTTTGCCGGCTTGTCTTTTAAGCAGGGAATATTGTTGATTTTTATATCTCTTTCGGCTAACGAGCTGCGCTTAATGCTATAAAAATAGTCCTTTATGGTTTTTATAGTCATCATTTCGCGAGTAAAGCCGCTTTCGGGATTGGCTGCGTCGGCAAGCATTGCGAGTATTATGCCGTGCAAAAGTGTTTGAGCGCCTCGCTCCCAAATGGGATCCTTAGTGCTTTTTACCTGAATGAACATGTTTACGAGCTGAGCGATTAAGTTGTCGATCTCTGCATCGAGGAAGTCGCGTTCGAAACTGCAATAAGTCTTAAATTGCGTGGAGTCGGGGAACGCCTTTGATCTGTATTCGAGGTAGGAAATTCCGTTAAAATCCTCGTCGTCGGATAACTTTTCGAGGTCTTCGCGCGGCAGTCCCGTTCTGATTTTTACCCCTTTGCCGATGGTACTGCGGCTCATTTCGAGGTCGTAAAGCTTTTCGAGCGGGTTCCATTTATCCGATCTTACGATGTCCTTAAAGTTCAAAATCATAAGGCGGTAGCCTTGCTTTTTAAGGTGTAGGGCGTTTCTGTCGAACAGTTCGCCCTTAGGATCGGTTATGAACAGGTCGGGCTTGTTCTTTTGGCTGGAAATCGCCCTAAGCTGAGGCTCTACGCAACCGGTAGTCTTGCCGCTTCCGGTAGTTCCGCAATACAGTTCATGCGAATACGGACCGTAATAATAGCGCAGACTGCATCTTTTGCGTTCACTTTCGGGCAGCGTAAAAAATTCGTCTACCGTATAAGTCATTCCGTCTTTAGAAACGTAGTCGCTCGCGAACGGATAGCCGTTAATTTCTTTTTTTGGCAAATCTTTATAAAGCACGGTGAATACGTCGTCGCCCATAAGGTCTAAGTCGGTGTAATTGATTATGCGCGACGATTCGAGATAGTCTTCGATATAACGGCGCTGTATTTTGCTTGTAATGTCTTTTCCGTACATGGCGTATCCTCCTTAACGAAATCCTATCTTTTTAGCAGGCGAAACAGATGAGTTCGTAAGCTCTTGCCACTCTCTCGCGCGGTAATCGTTGATATACTTCATTCGCTTGTAATAATCGAGATCGGGCGAGTTAATCGCTTCGATAAACGAAAAGTCTATTCTTATGAGATTATTTGCGTAAATTACGTCTTGAAGTATGGTCGAGATCAAAGCGTAATCGTCGCAAGCCGCCGCGCCGTATTTTTCCTTTTCTTCGCTCGGAAGAACGGTACAGCCGGTATGTAAGTATTTATCGCAAAGTTTAGCGACGTTGAGGCAGTTGAGGTATTTTTCCGTTTCGCCCGTCCGGCGGTAAAGCTCGGCGAGTAGATAAATGGAAAAAATATCCCCCCAATAAGCGCAGTTTACCAGTCTGCGGTGTGCCGCCGACAAATCCTTTTCGCAACCTATGCCGAGAATTTGCATAATCGCCGCTTGTCTCGTAGCAAGAACAACGCCGCACGACGCGAGCGAGTTGATTTTTACAAAGCGCATATTTTCTTGATAAGGTTTGAGGTGTGTGTAGTCGAAGCAATCGCAGTCCTGATAAGGTCCGAAGTTCATATTAACGCTGATGTTGTGCAGCGTTTCGATAACCGTACTTTTAAGGTAAAGAAGTAGATCTTCGTCCGAGCCGTCTACTTCGCCTTCGTTCTTTTTAACGGCGGCGCAGTCGCTTATCGTCGTAACCTGTCCGAGCACGTTGAACACGGCTTCCGTGTAATATGGCAAAAGCTCCTCGCATTCGTATGCGCGGCAAACAAGCTCCAAAATTTTAGTCGCGTCCCTTTTGTACGTTTCCGAATAATCGTTGGAAAGGGCGGTGCAGGATAACAAAGCGTTATGGAACACTTCATATTTTTCGAATATTTTTTTTACTTCAAATGGTTTTTTCATACGCACCTCCGAGCATTATTAATATAATCATATCATTACCACTTTTTTTTGTCAACATTATTTATAATAAAATCCTTCACATTTTCAATAAAATCTTGACTTTATGCGAGAAAGAGTGTACAATAATTGAAAATGCGGTCTATTTTCCGCAGCTTTACTTTTACTTGAGGTGTTTTATGAGAAAAGACGGTTCGTTTGAACACAGACTCGTCGAAAGTCGTATTATTCCGTTTTGCGACGGAAGCGGCGCGACCGAGGTGATTTTTAGCCTTCTTCAATATAAAGCCGACGATCCTACGGCAGAAATCCAATTGTTTATTTCCTCGTACGGCGGTTCTTCTTCTGATATGATGGCTGTTTACGATACGATAAAAACCATGCCCAATCCCATAACGGCGGTTGCGTTCGGCGCGATAGGCGGTTATGCTAACCTTATTTTGGCGGCATGCACTAAGGGGCGTAGATTTGCTTTGCCGAGTACCGAATTCTCAATCGGTCAGCCGCACGGATATTTTTCGGCGGGAGCAAACCAGCAAACCGAAGTCGCCATCGAGGCTAAGAAGCTTTTAAAAGAGCGCGAAGATCTCGAAAAGGCGCTTGCCGAAGAAACGGGCAGATCTCTCGAGCTTATTCATAACGATCTCGAATACGATATCGACCTAAACGCGGAGGAAGCCAAAAAATACGGTCTTATTGACGAAATACTGTACGGGAGGGACGAATAACATGATTAACGAACCGAGAATAGTAATACTTAACGGCGAAGTTAACGCCGCTTCGGCAATGAACGTTATTCTCAGACTTTTGGACATGGAAAAGGACAGTTCGACCGAAGAAATCAGTCTTTACATAAATTCGCCCGGCGGAAGTATCGCCGCGGGGCTGGGTATTTACGATACGATAAATTATATCAAAGCCCCGGTAAGCACGGTATGTTTCGGCATGGCGGCGTCTATGGGTGCGTTTTTGCTAACTTGCGGCGTAAAGGGCAGAAGATTTGCCCTTCCGCACAGCAGTATTCTCATCCATCAGCCGCTTATTCAGATGGGTAATTACGTTTCGGCAAGACAGACGGATATTCAAAAACAAGCGGAAAGCTTGCTTAAATCGCGCAATAAGCTCGAAAGCATTATGGCGGCTAACACCGGCAGAACGATAGAAGAAATGCACGCCGCTTGCGAGCGCGACAATTGGATGAGTGCCGAAGAAGCCCTCGAATACGGCATTATCGATGGTATTTTAAGCTCTAATTAATCTGTTTAGTATAAGACGGAGTGGTGACAAAAGATGTTTAACCTTAATCAATTAGCCATTTCATTCGCGGCGGAAACGGTAATCGGCGTAGTCGTTGCGGTGGCGGCGTTTGTTTTCATATACGTTGCTTCGATGGCGCTTTATTTTAAGCTGAGAAAAAAACACGCCTATTCTAAATTCGGCGTAGAAATCGGCATTATGGCGTTCGTTTTAATAATAAGCTTCGTTTCGCGTTTTCTTCTATTTTTGAACTTCGGCTTAGAGGAAGGCATATACGAGGGGAACGGTATTGCCGAAATCATCGGAACCGCTCTTCGCGCGGCGTACAGTTCTATCGGACATTTAACTTTCGAGGGGCTCGACGACTATGTGCCGTCTAACATTCCCATCGGATATTGGATGTTTTATTGGGGCACCGCGGTATATTGTGCGGCGATGTTTTTGAGTTTGGTAACTACCAAAGTAAGCTATGAAATATACAGCCGACTCGGTGTTTCCAAAGTGGCAAGAAAGGGGGGGAACGTAGACCTTTTCATCTTTAAAAACGCCACCGAAGATACTGTTACGCTTGCCGAAAGCATCGAAAATCATTACGCCGAGTTGAACGCCGAATACGAGCGCAGCAAAGATAAACTATATAACGAATATTCGTCTGCTGCGGCTTCGTATTACACGCCTTATTCTCAGCTAAAAAAGGCACAAAACAGAGTCGATTTCATAAAAGTTAAACTTAACAAGCTTACAAAAACGTATATCGAAGCTTGGAACTATTTCGTTACGGAAGAGTTGAAAGAAAACTTGAAGAGAAGCGCTCCCGATATAAATAGCGAATCAATCCTCGATTGCATTCACGGATTTATATTGCCCGCAACGTTATGGTGTGCAATTGTTAAAAACAACGAAAAAATCGCTTCTTGCGAGCTTATTTCGAGGTGTTCGTTTTTGGATTTTAATGCTGAGGAAAGCAGTTTTTCCGAAATGAAGAAATATATCGAAGGCTCAAGTATGTGGGATGCATCCGAAGCGGTTACCTTTTTTGCGAATGCTGCGTCTAATATATCTGCAATAGGTTCGGATTGTTCCGATTTAAAACTCGGCGCGCTCGTAAAGCGGTTTAGGATAGAAAGAGGTAGTTCGGTTCGCCTTATCGATCCCGACGGCAAAGTTATTACGTTCCCGACGGGCGTAAAGACGGTAATGGGCGAAAACAATAAAAAACGCAACGTCAACTTCACTGAACTTTTAGACGATATTCTCGATTTGTCGAGCGAATACGTTGATAAAACGTTATTCCTTATTAGGGGCGTTTCGGCTACTAAGTATTCGGCTATGCTCAACCTTAAAAAACCGCGCTCTTGCCGCATACTCTTCCTCGGAAACGAACTCGATCCGTTTGACGTGGATAATCCTTTGCATCGCGAAATTATGGCGCACGACTATTATTACGTTTCATACGTGCGTAACGAAAAAGCACCCGTTTCGGTGTTTAAGCGGTTTAAACTCGATCCCTCAAACGATTTTCTCGACAGGATATGCGATTATAAGCGCACTTGCGGCGTGCACGTTTTCTCGTTTGCGCTCAGCGATGATTTAACCGGCGACGAGGCGTTGAACGGTTACGACGTTTTCGAAGAGATAAGAATGCTCTTTACCGAATGCGTTAAAAAGAATCCTATTTTACCCGAAATTCCCATAGTAACGTATTATCTTCTTTCCGATAACGACGTAAATTATCAATCGTACGAAAAGAAAATATACGATATGTTAAAAGGGATAATCGAAAAATACGGCGTAAGAATGACCGCCGAAGAAGCGATGCTTCACTTCCAACTCAACGTCGTAAACGAAGCGGCGGCGTCCTCGAAATGCCTTGTCAGGAAGAGATTCGACTTGTTCTCTAAATATGAAGATTATTCGGTAGTCGAAGACTCAAAGCCTTTTTCACACGGCGTATTCCAAGATAATAACGAGTATAGGGTGGCGGTTTTAGGCTTCGGACAAACCGGGCAAGCCGCAATGGAAGAACTTTTCATCAACACTTCCTACGTTCGCAATATCGCCGAAAAGCCGGACGGTCGCGAATTGCATTTTACAAGCGGTAATTGCAACCGTGCGTTAAAATTGGTAGGCGGCGAGCCTACGCAATTCGTAGCCGACATTTTCGATTCAAATGCGGACGACCTCATAGGACTGTTTGCATTCAAGCACCCCCTGTTTATTTGTGCGAAAGAAAGAGAGGAAAACAAAATCCGCGATTTAACTAGCGCGTCGGGCTATAGTTTGGCGAACATCGTTAAGTCGTACGACTGCTCGACAAATCCCGACGATATAAAGCGTCTGCGCGAGGGCGTGGGATTTCCGATGGCGTTTTTCCATAATGCGTCTTGTACCGGGCTGGACTTTTTGCAAAAGCTCGACCGCTGGACGGGGCGTGTAAACTCCGTTATAGAAGACAAAGACAACGCTCAGTATTCCCTTTTGTCCAAAAAGAGTCCGTATAAGGCTTTCATCATTTCGCTTGGCGACGACGAAGCCAATATTTCAATAGCAAACGCATTAATCGACGATATCAGAAGGGAATCGGCGCGCCGCATTTCTTCAGGCGAAACGTGCTTTAGACAAACGATTTACGTCAATATTCGCGACGAGCGCAATTATTCTCGTTTGAACAACGTGAACACGAGCGAAGCGCTCCTCGACGTTATTCCTTTCGGAAGCAGAGCGGATATTTACAGTTACGACTATATTATCGATTCGAACGAACTAATAAAGTACAATACTTCTTATAACTATTTATCCGAGCAAATGAACGAGGATTTCATTAAGAAGTATGCCGTACACTACGAGGCGACTTCGATTAAAGACAACGTTACTTTTAAGGGCGCATACCTCGATACCTGTTGCACGAGTGACGGCGTTTCGCTCATTCAAGCGCTGTCTAATCTCTCTGTAAAGGTCGGTACTAAGTATATGACGTACGAAAACGTGCGTAAATGGTTTAAACTTTCGCTGTTTTTAAGGCAATCCAACCTCTCGTCTTACGATTTCGGCGAATTTTTCAGACAGTATTACAAACTAAAGGGCAGTGATTGGACTAAATTTAACACCGCCGATATACTTAGAATGACCGATATCGAGCACGTGCGTTGGGACAGATTTCATATCGCTCAAGGCTGGAATTACTGCCCGAAAAAAGCCAAAGAGCGTAAAGAGCATAACTGCATCGTACCTTTTTCGACCTTATATTCCGAAAATCCCAGTATGCTCTTATACGACTTGGGTAACGTCGTCGTTGCAAATTCCGACGTAAAAAAATAAGGATACTCATTATGACGAAAGACGAATTAAAATCTAAAATAATCCGTGAAAAAAATCGGATGACTTACGAAAGTTTTTTAACTATTGCGCCGGACGTTTTCGTTTTCAACTTTTTTAACGGTTTGATTGCGCGCGGCTTTATCGAAGAAGTTGAAGACGGCGTATATAATCTCGTGTGTGTAAACGAGGAATTGAATGCTTTCATAGATGAACAGTTCGAAAGCGGCGGCATTAAAAACGTCGTCGACTTAGATAAAGGCGTAACGATATCCATCCGCGTTGAAAATCCCGCGCATGGCGGTTTCGACGCGGAAGTTTCGTCGCATTCTTGCTTTAAAGATTTGATATCCGAAATGCTTAAAGACGATAAAACCGAAGAGTTGAAGAAGATAATGCTTCATCCGAACATGATGAATTCGTTTAGGTTTGTCAGCGAAGTGAACGACGAGCGCAGCGTATTCCTTTTAAAGTGCGACGGAAAGGAAATAATCGTCGGGTTCGAGCAACAATTCAAAGACGTTCCCGAACTCAGAAATATGTTTTCGCTGTCCGAAAAGCCCGTCTTTTTGGTGACGATATACACAACGTTCGGCTTCTTTTAATTATGGCGTATAAAAAAATCGGTGTTAAGCAAAAGCACCGATTTTTTGATTGTGAGTTTTTTTTGAATAATAACGGCGTTGTTGCCGTTACGCTTAACGATTAAAGCGCTACGTACTCGTGATGTAAATCGTAAATACCGTTTTCGTTGATTTTTATAACCGTGCCGCCGTTAAGGTCGGAATTATAATAGCAGCCGATTCCTGTTTTTAAGGCGTAACAAAGTTTTACTCCGCGATAGGTGATTGCAAAATTATTAATATGTTCGTGCCCGGCGATTACCGTTGCTTTCATTTCAGTTTGTAAGATAGTTTCGATAAAATCGTCCGAGGGGTTAGAGGCTACGGGTTCCCGCATTACACCGAAGGAATCTTTATAGCCTACGTTCCAAACATCGGGATTGTAACTGTCTTTTACGGATATTTCCGATGCCGAGTCTTTGTTTGCGATAGCTTCGTCAAAAGCGTATGCAAATGCTTTTAGGGGAATGTGCATTGAAATAAGCTGATCTTTGTAGCCTTCTGCTTTTATTGTTTCTATTTTATTTAGATACCATTTTTTTTGACTCGGCGTAAGCTTTCCGTAAACGGTTTTAAAGTTTTCTCTTACGGTGTTGTGCGAGTCGGCGAAAAACAGTGCGGTTACCGGCTTGTCGTCTTTTTTTAGCTTGACGACGAAATTGCCGCTGCCTAATTTTTTATCGCCAATGCTGAATATAAACTTGTCGTATTTTTCTATGTATTTTTCGGCAACGCGGTTTAAAAAGCGTACTCCGTTTTCTTGATCGTGGTTTCCCCAGACTAACGTCCAGTTTATTCCGAAATTATTTATAAATTCACCGAATTCCAAATAAAACTTTTCATCATCGCCGTATGAAATATCGCCTAAGAAAGATATTAGGTCGGGTTTAACACGTTCGACCAAAGTGTTTATGGTTGATATTGCAATTTGGTATACGTTTCCTTTTTCAGCCCATTCGTCTTTTGTTAATTGTACGTCGGGTAGGCATAAAACGGTAAACTCTTCGCCCATTTCAAGGGTGAATTCGTCGTTTACTTGCTCGTTGCAAGCCGCAGTTGGTATAATTGACGTAAGAATACAAACAATGCTCGTAATAACAATTAAAAGTTTTTTAAACATCTCCACCATCTCCTTAAATTAAAGGTTAAAATGTATTTAAATTGTAATTATTGTAACACATTTTTGAGTCGCTGAAAAGTATTTTTCTTTATTTATCTAAAAGCCGTTTAATAGATTAAGGTGAAATTAACGGCAAAACAAAAAACCATATTCTTAGGCAGTACGCTTACGCATATGGTTTTAAAGCGATATAAAACGTTTTAATATGGTAACTAATCGGCTTTGTGTGCTTCTTTATATTCCATAAGGGCAGTGGCGAGTTGATCGGGGCAAGAGGTATTGCCTTTGCATTTAATGCCTTTAAGGGTAGCGATGACCTCGTCGACGTCTTTTCCGTTAACCAAACGGGCAATGCCTTGAAGATTACCGCTGCAACCGCCGATGAATTTTACATTACAAACCTTACCGCCTATGACGTCGTAAAGAATTTGTCTCGAGCAGGTTCCTTTAGTGCTGTAGGTGTTCATTTTTTTCCTCCTTTATTCAACGAGATTTTCGTAAAGCAGGTCGAGTATGAGCATGCCTTTTTCTTCCCAGCGCTTGTAAATGTTTTTTGCCGATATTCTACTCGGCACGTTCATTTTAAGCTCGAGTGCGGAATGCGAGGGCTCGACTATTTTTAAGTTGACGGTATAAGTTCCGTCTTTATTCATGTAATAATCTGCAACAAACTCCTGCTTGCGCTTACAATCAAGACTGTTGTTCTTTATAAACAGTGAAATGCTTTCGCGCAGAGACGACGGGATCTGAACAAAGAAATCAGCAAGGCAAATCCGCCCGTCGGGCGTTATGCTATACATCGTTTCACCACCGACCGGCGGTAGTTTATAAATGAAGCCGTATTCGATAAGTTGATTAATTATGGACTTATAATCCATATAAGAAATCCAGTTGTTCGAGGAGCAGCAGATATCGAAGATCGTGTTTTCGGTAAGCGGGAATTCCATCTTGTCGAAGACGAACAGCATTATTAACTTGTTAAGAAGTGCTTCGCCCTTGACTTGCATCGGGACCTCCGCTTTGGTGTTGATTGATTTTGTGCTTACGCGGCAAATTGCTTAAGCTCTTCGATGAGCTGGTCGCACTCCGCCATGTCTTTTTCGTCGGCGTGAATTTCAACGTCGATGGGCTTGGAAAGGTCAAGGCTGAATATTCCGAGAATAGATTTAGCGTCGACAACGTATCTGTCGCTCCTTAAATCGATTTCGAAAGGATAGTTTTGAACGAGCGCAACGAACCTTTTTACCTGTGATGCCATTTGAAGCGAGATTCTGACTGATTTCATAAATAGACCTCCTTAACTTATAGGCGACGTTTATCGAGTAAGGCTACTGCAAGCCGAAAGCCCGATAACATCAAACCGATGTTAATTATATACGAAAGCCGCAAAAAAATCAATGGTTTTATCGACGAAAAATTTAAATAAAAATAAAAACTACGTTTCGATTGCTTTTTTTCGTTATAAATCATTGAAAATTATTTTTTTTTGTGTTAGAATGGTAGTCGATAAATATTTTTCGGCGTGTGGCTATCGCAAAATCGGCAGTCGGCTGTCGGCACGGTCGAAAAAAGGAGGGCGTAATGGTTACGAGGAAACAATCTCTTAATAACTTTTCGACGAGAATGGACGATCTCATAAATTGCGCTTATCTCCTCAGCGCGCCAAAGATTACCGCCGTTTTAAAATCGATCACGTCGTCGCGCATGTTTTTCGAACTCGTAACCTTTTGTATGGAAGGCGTGGATTTCGACGAGCTCTTCGTTCAGTATTCGCTTTCAGTCGAGCCTTACCCGGTTGACGACAAAAAAACGCTTATAGCGTTCGGTTTTAACTTGCTCGCGTTGATCGATTCGGGTGAGATCGAGTTGTACGACGTAATTTCCAATAACTACAAGCGCAATACCCTCGACAAATGCTATAAGAACTTCGCCACGGCGTTTTTAATTCCGTTTAAAACGGCTGTTACCGATACGGTCGAGAAAATGATCGACTTATCTCGGCAAGAGGAATCTTCGGTAGATAAAGCCGCGACGAGCGATAAAAAGGGCGAAGAGGTTTCGCCCGTGTTCGCGCGTGCGGACGACGACGGCGAAGGACGTAAGAATTATTTGACCTGTTATAGCGATATACAAACGATAGTAACCGAAGAACGCGTAAAAATAATGTATGCAAAACTGCGCGAAGGGGAGCGGCAAGATCTCGTTATGCTTCTCGACGCTTTCCGCGATTGTCTGTTCAAGGGCACCAAGGAGCAAATCAAGCAGGCATTTATCAGTTATAAATACGCCGTTCAAAACTTTAAAAAACTCGATACCGCCGTTGACGACATTGGACGCATTCTGAAGTTTTGCGGCATAATATCTTAATCGACCAAACGCATTTTTAAGCGTTGTACCGCTTAGCGGTCCGTAATTATGTATAAACTTATCGAAAGTAAAAATATTTATTCGGGAAGAGTAGTTAATCTTTCTTTGGACAAAATATCAATAGACGGTACCGAGGTATCTCGCGAGGTTATACGCCATCGCGGCGGAGTTGCGGTTCTTGCCGAAAAGGACGGCGCCTTTTTATTCGTAACGCAGTATCGTCATCCTATGGGAGGCGAAATGCTTGAAATCCCGGCGGGTACTCGCAACGCAAACGAACCGCCCGAGTTAACCGCCAAGCGCGAGCTCGAGGAGGAGTGCGGCTTAATCGCAAAAGAATTAAAGCCGTTGGGCAGAGCCGCCGTTTCGCCGGGTTATACCGACGAAGTGATTTATATCTATTATGCAAACGAGTTTTCTTGCGGCACCGTGAATCTCGACGAGGACGAGTTTCTTACGAGTAAATGGATAAAAAAATCCGATGCGTTCGCAATGCTCGACCGCGGCGAAATATTCGACGCGAAAACGGTGCTTGCCTTGCTAAGGTATAAAAGCGAGCAAAACTAACGACTGCGTTTTAGGTTAATAGAACATCTCGCGTTCTATAAGCCAAAAATCGTTATAAAAGCCGAATATCAGCACGTAGACGTTTATGGTAATCAAAACGGGCATTGTGATCATTAAAAAAAGGCTTGTTAGTCGATACTTGAACACGAACATTGCAATATATATTCCGGTTGCGCCGCCGAGCGCGCCGGTGATGAACAGTTTTCCGTCGGGAACGTGTTTATCGGAGCATTCCTCGTGCTCCTTTCGTTGTAGCATAATTAGCAGAAATCCGTATACGTTGACTGCGATAAAGTATACCGCTACGATGATTTTTATAAAAACGAGCATAATTTAAGTTTGAGCAAATACTCGTCGCTTATGCGGCTTGTAAATACGGGCATACGGGTGATTTAATATGAAATGTCAATTTTGCGGTTGTCTTGACAGTAAGGTCGTCGATTCGAGGGTTAACGAAGAGGGGACCGTTATTAGGCGCCGTCGCGAGTGTACCGGTTGCGGTAAACGCTTCACTACATACGAAACGATTGAAGATTTTCCCATACTGGTAATCAAAGGCAGCGGTGCGCGCGAGGCTTTCGATCCGAATAAAATTAAAAACGGTATTATAAAGGCTTGCGAAAAACGCCCCGTTTCTATCGAAGCGATAGACGGCTTGGTGGCGGATATACGCAAGCAAATATCAAATTCCATGGCGCAAGAAATTTCGGCTAAGGAAATCGGCGAAATGGTTATGGAACGTCTTAAAAAGCTCGACGAGGTGGCGTACGTTCGCTTTGCCTCGGTTTATCGCCAATTTAAGGATATCAATTCCTTTATGGAAGAGCTTAATAAAATGAACGAGAATAAAAATTAGCTTTCTTGCCCGATGTTTTTAATCGGGAGAGCAAGCGTTGGAGCAGTTTATGAAAAAACTTATTTCAATTCTTTTAACCGTCGTCGTGGCGGTTTGCTGTTTGTCTTTTGCGGCTTGCGGCGGCACTAAATTTACCTATTGGCAAACCGAGGGAAAGGAATCTGCCGACGGTACGCGTTTGTCTTACGTTGCAAACCTTTCTTTCGATAGCACGAAAGTTACGCAAATTTGGATCAACGTATCCGATCTTAAGCCCGACAAGACTACGATAGCCATCGACCTTAAATCTTCGTCATCGTCGACTAACTTGGCGAAGTCTTTTAAACCCGATATCACTAAGAGCATGATTTCCGAGAGTAAAAAGAATACTGAAGGATGGATTAATATCTACGACGGCGATGAAACGAGTTCTTGCGGATACTTAACCATTACCGTAACCGACGAGCTCAAGTTTAACGAAATTGTTTTGTTTGCCAAAGACAACAAGCAGATAAAGTTAACTTTTTCGGAAGGCGGCGTAAAAGCGGGCAGTTCGTCCGAAAGCATTTTTAATAAGGATAAGCTCGATTCTCTCGTTGAGGGCGATTTGGCTTATAACGAATATCCTGCATACAACATCGTTGACGAACAGGATAGTTTCCCGACCGAACTTTTAAGCAAATAATAGTCGAAATCACGGCGCCCGTTCCCTGCGTTTAACGCGGAAATGGGCGTTTTGGCGTTATTTATGGAAGAGAAAAAGTATAAACTGATGATGTGCCCCGTTCCCGATTCGTGCTGGTATTCCAATCTGAGAACGGTTTTGCCAAAGAGAATTTGGGACGTAATTCGAAAGGACGCTTACGCGCGAGCCGAGGGTAAGTGCATGATTTGCGGAAGAAAGGCAACTCGGCTCGAAGCACACGAGGATTGGCGCTACGACGAAGAGAATTGTATTCAGCGGCTGGAAAACGTTTTGGCGCTCTGCCACGACTGTCATTCGGTAATACATATAGGCAGAACGCAACTTATGGGGGACGAGGACAGGGCGATCGCGCATTTTTGCAAGGTTAACGGTTGCGGTTATTCCGATTATATAAAAGCGCTTTCTTCGGCGAACGAATATCACAGACGATTGAACGAGGTGCCAGAATGGAAACTCGACGCGTCGTTTGTTACCGAAGTATTGAAAAGACACGGTATGGAATAAAAATATAACGAAATTTATACGGAGAGTTTGCAATGACAATTTCGGGTGAGAAGGATAGAGTGATTCTTCATTCCGATCTTAACAATTTTTTTGCAAGCGTAGAAACGGTGCTTAATCCATCGCTACGCGGTATTCCGATTGCGGTGTGCGGCAGCGTGGAAAACAGGCACGGAATCGTTCTTGCAAAAAACGAGCTCGCAAAGTCTTACGGAATAAAAACGACTATGGCTGTTTGGGAGGCGAAAAAGCTGTGCCCGGATCTCACCGTCGTGCAGCCGCACCATACGGCGTATGAAGAATATTCCAAGCGTGTTCGCGAAATATATTCGAGGTTCACCGATCTTGTCGAACCGTTCGGTATAGACGAGGCTTGGCTTGACGTTACGAACAGCGCGCTTATAGGTAGCGGCGAGCAAATTGCGAACGAAATAAGGCGCATCGTTAAGGAAGAAACGGGCTTAACTTGCTCGGTCGGCGTAAGTTTTAATAAGGCTTTCGCCAAGCTTGCATCCGATTTAAAAAAGCCGGACGCAACGACCATTGTTTCGCGGGGGAATTTTAAAGAACGAGTTTGGCGCCTTCCGGTCGAAACTCTTTTATACGTCGGGAAATCTACGCTCGCTCGCTTAAAAAAATACAATTTGAACACGATAGGCGACTTGGCAAACGCACCGCTCGATTTTTTAAAGGAAAAATTCGGCAAAGCGGGCGAACAACTTTATTTATACGCTAACGGCGAAGACGATTCGCCGGTACGCGTTGCGACCGCCGAGCGTATACCCGAATCGGTCGGCAATAGCGTTACGCTAAGGCGCGATTTGACCGACAACGCGGAGGTAAGGGCGGTACTTGCCGACCTTTGCGAAAAGGTGGCGGATAGGCTTAGAAAAAGCGGCGCGGGTAAGGCGACCGTAATTGCAGTCGGTATAAGAGACGCCGATTTGAAGTGGATTACTCGGCAAGCGCCGTTGCCGTATCCCACCGAGTTATGCGAGGACTTTTTGAAAAGTGCGTACTCGCTTTTCGTTAAGAATTACGATTGGCATAGCACAGTGAGAAGTATAGGTGTCACCGTGAGCGGTTTTTCTTCGGGGATAGAGCAACTTTCAGTATTTGAATCGGATAAAAAATACGGGAAAAGGCTTGCCGCCGAGGAGTGTTTCGTTCGCATAAGGGAAAAATACGGGAATAAGAGCGTTCGGAGCGCCGTTTCTTTGCTTGGCGACGGCATCACTTCGGCAGAAACGCCCGATGAAGAAGATTAAACGACGTTTATGGCGCAGACTTTTTATTTTATTTGCCGTTTTCTGCTTGCAAAACTAACGAATATGTGGTACTATTTAAACATAGTGCAGTTTTTTGCGGGTGCGCCCATGCACTCGACGATATATTAAAACTAAACTTTTGAGGTTGACTTATGATCGACGGAAAATTACTCGTTGAAAAGCTCGTTGCTTATGCAAAACAATTTCTTTATTTGTCCGAATACGACGAGACTTATATGCGTAACTTACTTCTCGGGCAGTTCGGGCTTACTTCCGCTACCGATTTAAAGGCTGACGAAAAGGCTATAGCAAAAATGACCGTTCCCGACGAACTTTTTGCCGAAGTTAAAGCCTACGCTTTAGAAAATTCGCTTTGCGAAGAAGGCTACGAGGATATATACGCCAACTATATTTTCGGTATTATCACGCCGATGCCGTCGGAAATCAACCACCACATGCGCGCCTTGCGTGAAAAAATAAGCGCTACCGCCGCTTGCGAATATCTTTACGAACTCGGAATCAAAAACAATTATATTCAAAAAACGGCTATCGATAAAAATATCGGTTGGGAGTTTAAGGACGGCAATCGCACTCTTGAGATTACTATCAATCTTTCCAAGCCCGAAAAGGACAATAAGGATATTGCAAAGCTCGTGAACGCGCCCAAGGACACGACCAAATATCCGTTGTGCCTCTTGTGTCACGAAAACGAAGGGTATAAGGGAACTCTTACTCATCCCGCGCGTACTAATCTCCGCACCTTTATGATGACGTTGAACGGCGAAACTTGGTATATGCAATATTCGCCGTACGCATATTTCTATCAGCATTGCATTTTGTTTTCGGGGAACCACGTTCCCATGCAGATGACTCGCAATACGGTAGAGAAACTTCTCGATTTTATCGAGTATATTCCTCATTATTTTATAGGAAGCAATTCGGACTTGCCAATCGTCGGCGGCTCTATCTTGAACCACGAGCATTATCAGGGCGGCTTGCATCAGCTTCCCATGCATAAAGCGCAAAACGCAAGAACTTTTAAGCATGAAAACTATCCCGACGTCGAAATCGGCCAGGTCGATTGGTACAACTCGGTTATTCGTCTTTCGGGGTATAACCGCAACACGCTTGCAGAACTTGCCGGCGAGGTTATAGAGGGTTGGAAAAAGTATTCGTGCGAGCAGGTCGGAATTATCGCTTCCGAGGACGGCGTTCGCCACAATACTTGCACGACCATTGCGAGATTTTTGCCGGACAACCGCTATAGCGTAGACATTATTTTAAGGAACAACCGCGTAAGCGAGGAATACCCCGACGGTATTTTCCACGCTCATCCCGAATATCATAATATTAAAAAAGAGGGCATAGGGCTTATAGAGGCTATGGGTATGTTTATACTGCCCGCAAGACTTAAACGCCAACTCGGCGAAATTGCACAGGTTCTGTGCGGTAAAGCCGCTTACGATAAGGATTTATTCTCCGATCCCTCGCATTCGCTTTACGTTCACCGCCAAATGATTGAAAATCTTATCGCTCGTCACGGATTTGTAAAAGATGAAAATATCGCAAATAAGCTTATCACCGAATACGTCAACGACGTTTGCGTGCATATACTTGAAAACACGGCGGTATTTAAATCGGATGCCGACGGCGTCGCTGCATTCAACGGGTTCTTACAGTCGCTCGGTATAAGATAAGTTTAAGCAAAATTATCGCATAATTGATCGTAGGGTATATATATGGAATACAAAAGATTCGACAACGTCGTTTTCGTCAGAATTGATCGCGGCGAGGAAGTAATCTCCTCGCTTAAAACAGTGTGCGAAAACGAGTCTATAAGGCTTGCTTCCGTTTCGGCTATCGGCGCGACGGCTGATTTTACCGTCGGTGTTTTAGACGTCGATACAAAAGAGTATATTGCAAACGATTTCTCCGGTAATCACGAAATCGTTTCTCTTTGCGGCAACGTAACCGTCAAAGGCGGCGAGTTTTACGCTCATCTTCACATGAGCGCGGCGGACGAAAAGGGGAATGTCGTAGGCGGCCATTTGAACCGCGCGGTAATAAGCGCTACTTGCGAAATGGTCGTTAACGTTTCTGACGGAACGGTAGAAAGACAGTCCGATCCCGTTACCGGACTTAATATTTTTAAATTTGACAATAACTGACTTAAGGTCGGAGCTTTTTGCTCCGATTTTTTGCGGTTAAAATAAACTTTTTTACCTATATCATTCATTCGGTTTTCATTATAAAGGTATATAAAGACTCTATTTTTGCATAAAGTGACTCACGGGTTGCCATTTTGTTCATTTTATTAGGTAAAATGCGAGATTTTGGCGGTTAAACGGTTAAATGCATAAAAACCGTCCGACCGAAAAAATTAAAAATCGATTGATTTTTACGGAAAAAAGGATTATAATTTTATCGTTAAAACATTCTTGGAGGAGTTTTATGAACAAACTTGACCTACTGAAAAGCCGCAGGAGCGAGGTTTTGGCTGTCGGCGCGGATATTCGCAAGAAAATTGCCGCTCTCGTCGATCCCGATTCTTTTGCGGAATTCGATTCTTACAGTTTTTCTGAAAACGAGTTTTACGAAGGAACTGTAGGCGGTGAGGGCGTAGTGACCGGAACAGCGACCATAAACGATAATCTCGTGTTTATCGTTGCTCAGAATTCGGCTGTTTTGTCGGGCGGCGTCACCGAGGCAAATTGCAGAAAAATCACAAAATGTCAAGATAAGGCTTTGCGCGCGTCTGCACCTATCGTTTATTTATTCGATTCGCTCGGCGTAGCAGTCGGCGAAGGCGTTAAAGTGCTCGAAGGAATCGCAAGCGTTTTATCCTACAGCAATGCTCTGAAGGGTGAATGCACTCAGATTGCCGTTACGGTTGGCGACCTTTATGGTTCTTTTGCTCTCGTTGCCGCAAATTGCGACTTCAATTTCGTCGTCGGAAACGCCGCTGCAGTTTATGCCAGCCCGCTGGTTATATCCGCTGCAGACGGCAAGGCGCTTTCTGCCGGTGAAATCGGCGGAGTTGCTTCGGCTTCTAAGACGGGTGCAGTTACTTTTGCCGCGTCAGATCTCGAAAGTGTTTCCACTTCTATTAAACAAATTCTCGATACGCTTCCTATGTATAACGGCGACGTCGAAACAATGGACGACTTCAATAGAGCCGCTCCCGCCCTTAACGAAAAGGCTTGCGCTAAGTGCGTTATAGACGCCGTTTTCGATAAGGATTACTTTATGGAACTTAACGCCGCGTTTGCGCCCGAAGTTAAAACCGCGCTTGCACGTCTCGGCGGTATCGCTGTCGGCGCGTTGGTATTCGACGGTGGCGAAAAGGGTGTTGAACTCGACCTCGATAACGTTAAAAAGATTAAAGAATTCGTATATTTCTGCGACGAAAACGATCTTCCTCTCGTTATTTTAACCAATACGCTCGGAATTAAAGCCGATTTAAAGACCGCGCTTTCTCCCATCCTTAAAGAAACCGCAAATCTTTCTTACGCGCTTTGCAACTTCTCGGCACCTGTTATTAACGTCGTTTACGGAAAAGCCGTCGGCTTGGGTTATACGTTGTTTGCTTCAAAGGCTATGGGTGCAGATTATTCTTTTGCTTTTGCAACCGCAAAAATATCCTTGTTCGATACGGACAAGGGCGCAATGCTCGAGCTTGCCGGCGTTAACGAAAACAACCACGACGCCGCCGAAGAAAAGTATGCCGACGAAAATCAGGATCCGTTCAACGCTGCGAGATACGGTTCTATCGACGATATTATCGAGCCGCAATTCGTTCGTCCTCGCTTAATTCATACGCTTCAGATCCTTACGAGGTGACTTTATGTGGGGATTAAATCTTTTAGCCGAAGAAGCTTATAAAGGGGCTCCCGATATTTTTTGGGGTATATTTACATTTATTCTCGGCATAGTCATATTGTTTTTAGGCATGACTTTGCTTGTTCTTTGCATATCGCTCGTTGCTAAAGCGATGACTGCTAAAAATAAGCCCGTTTCTAACGACGATTCCGACGAAGCCGAAGAAGAGTCCGAACTCGAAAACGTCGCGGCTGCCGAAAGCGACGGCGTTCCCGAGCACGTTAAGGTCGCAATTATTGCCGCCGTGCTTGCTTATTATCAAGGCGAAGGAGTAAAAAACGAATTCGTCGTCAAAAAAATCAAAAAACTCAATTATTAATAGATTTATCAAGGAGAAAATATTATGCGTAATTTTATAGTAACCGTAGACGGTAAACAATACGAGGTCGGCGTTGAAGAAGTCGGCGTTTCCTCCGCTCCCGCGGTAACCGAAGTTAAAGCGGCTCCCGTTCAACAAACCGCCGCGCCCGCTCCCAAGAAAACGGCTGTGACTAACGGCACCAAGGTTAAAGCGCCGATGCCCGGTCTTATCAAAGCTCTCTCTTTGGCAGAAGGCGCTACAGTTAAAAAAGGCGATGTTATTCTCGTTCTCGAAGCGATGAAGATGGATAACGATATTACCGCTCCCTGCGACGGCGTAATTTCCTATAAAACGACCAAGGGTACTAACGTAGATACCGGGGCTCTGATGGCTGTTATCGGCTGAGGTGTCCGCTATGTTTTTTCTTAATTCGCTTTCCGCGGTAAACGTGGGCGAGCAAATTTCTACATCGCTCATAAATTTATGGGAGAGTACCGGTTTACACGAACTCTTTTCCAATTTTACCACGAGCGGCTGGCAAAATCTTGTGATGATTGCCATTGCTTGCGTGCTCGTTTATCTCGCGGTAAAAAAACAATTCGAACCGCTTTTGCTGTTGCCGATAGCTTTCGGAATGTTTATAGTCAACATTCCGGGCGTTTATAAAATACTTTTCGGTACAAAAGGTTACGTGGTTACCGATTCCGTTGCCGGAGTTGAGATTGCAAGGGGAACGCTTGCCGAACTTTCAAGATTTTTCGGTTCGGAAAATGTTACGGTTGAAGCGTTAGAGAACTTATTTAAAGCGGGCATTACCGTAAACGCCGGCGTTCAATACGAAGCCGGACAACTCGTTCTTTCTACAGAGCAAGTTATACGCGACTTCGGTTTATTCTACTACATTTATAAGGGTGTTGACTGGGTTATATTCCCTCCGATTATCTTCTTGGGGATAGGGGCTATGACCGATTTCGGCCCGCTGATCGCCAACCCCAAGAGCATGCTAATCGGTGCGGCTGCGCAGCTCGGTATTTTTATTACGTTCTTCGGCGCTCTGTGCTTACTCGGATTTACTCCGCAGGAAGCGGCGGCTATAGGTATTATCGGCGGTGCGGACGGTCCTACCGCGATTTACGTTACAAAAAAGCTTGCAGAGAATTTGCTCCCTGCGATTGCCATTTCGGCTTATTCGTATATGGCTCTTATCCCGATTATACAAAAGCCTATTATGCGTGCGTTGACCACTCCGAAGGAGCGCGCTATCAAGATGAAACAGCTTCGTCCCGTAAGCAAGCTCGAAAGGATAATGTTCCCGCTCATCGTTTCGTTTATAGTCGGTATACTGCTTCCCGACGCAATGCCTCTTCTCGGCATGCTCATGCTAGGTAACCTATTAAGGGAATCGGGTGTTTGCGGCAGATTGGTAGATACCGCGCAAAACGGACTTATGAATACCATAACCATCTTCCTTGGCGTTATGGTCGGATCTAAGGCAACCGGATCGCTATTCCTTTCGCTCAGTACGCTTGGAATCATAGCCCTTGGCCTGTGTGCATTCTGTATGGGGACGGTTGGCGGTTTATTGGTTGCAAAGCTTATGTGTAAACTCACGCACGGACAGATCAACCCGCTTATCGGTTCGGCAGGCGTTTCCGCCGTTCCTATGGCGGCGCGTATTTCTCAGGACGTCGGTCGTGAAACCGATCCCGACAACCACTTACTTATGCACGCTATGGGCCCGAACGTCGCTGGTGTAATCGGCTCGGCAATAGCCGCAGGCGTATTGCTTGCATTGTTTGGTGCTTAATAAAGGAGAATTTGATTTTTTATGGAAAACAATAGAAAAGTAATGATAACCGAAACCATTCTTCGCGATGCACACCAATCACAGGCGGCTACGCGAATGACTATAGAGCAAATGCTTCCTCAGCTCGAGGCGCTCGACGAAATAGGCTTCTATTCGCTCGAAGCGTGGGGCGGAGCAACCTTCGATTCTTGCATGAGATTCTTGAACGAGGATCCGTGGGAAAGACTTAGAACGCTTAAATCGCACCTTAAGAAAACGCCTATCCAAATGCTTTTGAGAGGACAAAACCTTCTCGGATATAAGCATTATTCGGATGACGTAGTGGAAAAGTTCGTCGAGGCGTGCATTAAAAACGGCGTAACCGTAATCAGAGTATTCGACGCGCTTAACGATCCGCGTAACCTTGAAACGGCTATGCGTGCCATAAAGAAATACGGCGGCGTTTGCGAGGCTACCATTTGCTATACGACCAGCCCCGTTCACACCAACGAATATTTCGTTAAATTGGCTAAGCAGCTCGAGGCTCAAGGCGCCGACAATATCTGCCTTAAGGATATGGCAAACCTGTTGTTGCCGTACACTGCATACGAGCTCGTAAAGGCGTTGAAAGCCGAGCTTAAGCCCACGACTAAGCTTCATCTTCACACTCATAATACCACCGGTACAGGCGATATGGTCAACCTTAAAGCTATCGAAGCGGGTTGCGATATCGTAGATACCGCACTTTCCGCTTTGGGTAACGGTACTTCTCAGCCTGCGACCGAGCCGCTCGTTGCGACTTTGGCGGGTACCGAGTACGATACCGGCATCGACGTTGAAAAGCTTATTCCCATTACAGATTACTTCAAAAAGGTTGCCGACGAGCTCGAAGCGTCCGGCGCACTTAACCCCAACGTAAGAAAGATAAACGTCAATACGCTTAAATATCAAGTTCCCGGTGGAATGCTTTCTAACCTTATGAAGCAGCTTAAGGAAGCCGGGAAACTCGATAAATTAGACGAAGTTTTGGCTGAAGTTCCTAACGTAAGAAAGGACTGCGGTTATCCGCCTCTGGTTACGCCGAGTAGTCAAATCGTCGGTACGCAAGCCGTTCTTAACGTTCTTTCGGGCGAAAGATATAAAATGTGCACTAAGGAATTCAAAGCCTTGCTTCGCGGCGAATACGGCAAACTTCCCGCAACTCCCGATCCCGATTTCGTAAAGAAAATCGTCGGTGACGAGAAGATTATCGATTGCAGACCTGCCGATCTTATCGCTCCCGAATACGAGAAGTTCAAGAGCGAAATGTCCGAATACTACACGCAGGAAGAGGATGTTTTGACGTATGCGCTCTTTAACGAGGTTGCCGTTAATTTCTTTAACTACAGACTCGCAAAGAACAAAGGCGTCGATAAAAAGCTTGCCGACAATAAGAATAAGGTTTATCCCGTATAATGAAAATTCTTGTTTGTAATGACGACGGTATTAATAGCGAGGGTATAATTGCTCTCGCTTTAATGCTGTATAAAAAGGGGCACGACGTTACGGTAGTCGCGCCGAACGGAAACCGTTCGTCCTATTCGCATCACGTTAACTTTTATACTAACGTTACCGTGAATAAAGCCGATTTCCCGGTCGGGGACGGTAATATTAAGGCGTATGCCTTGTCGGGTACGCCTGCCGACTGCGCCGTGTACGGTTTGCGAGGACTTGACGAAAAGTTCGATTTAGTATGTTCCGGCATAAACATCGGCTCTAATTTGGGCACCGAAGTGCTTTATTCTGGAACCGTGGCAGCTTGCGAGGAGGGCGCCGTTCTCGGCGTGCCGTCCGTTGCTTTTTCGTATGCGGGACATGGTGCGAGAACTGCCGATTACCGCAAGATTTCAGAGATTTGCGGTAAACTATTAGATAAATTTTTACCTTTTCTCGGCGGCGATTTTGTTCTTAACGTCAATATTCCGTCCGAAGACGCGGCTGCGGAGCGTTATAAAATCGTTCCCCTCGGCGAGCGTATGTATTCTAACGAGCACGAATGGGTAAACGATAATACGTACGTATTAACAGGCAGTCCGTTACCCGCTCAAAATCCCGAAGATAGCGACGTCGTTGCTTTTGAAAGCGGATTTATTTCGGTTACGCCGATTACCGTCGATAGAACGCATAAATCTGCGGTAACTGCGTTAAAGGAAAAATTATGAAGGTGGTTGTCGTAGGCGGTGGTGCCGCGGGAATGGCTTGTGCGTATTTTTCGGCGTTGAACGGCTATGACGTCGTCCTCGTCGAAAAGAACGAAAAGCTCGGTAAAAAGGTTTATATTACCGGAAAAGGGCGGTGCAACGTTACCAACGATTGCGACGTCGACGAATTTCTTTCTAACGTCGTGACTAATTCTCGGTTTTTAAACGGAGCAGTGCGCGCTTTTACACCCGAGGATACGATGAACCTCTTAGAAGGGCTCGGATTAAGGTTGAAGGTTGAACGCGGTAATCGCGTTTTTCCCGCGTCGGATAAGTCGTCCGATGTGATAAAAACTTTTGAACGCGCTTTGATAAACGTCGGCGTTAGAATACTGTTTAACACAAAAGTTCTTGCTATTTCACAAAACGGCGGTGCGGTTAGCGGAGTTTATATTAAATCACTTGACGAAGACAAGGCTTTTTTGCCTTGCGACCGAGTGGTGGTTTGCACCGGCGGAGTGAGTTATCCGTCCACCGGGAGCGACGGCGACGGTTACGTTTTTGCCAAATCGGCGGGGCATAACGTTTTAAGTCCGCGCGCGTGCCTTTGCGGATTGAGTCTTAAAGGTGACTTTTTATCGCTTGCGGGTTTATCGTTGAAAAATATAGGGTATACCGTATTTTGTGAAGGAAAGAAAATTTACGACGATTTCGGCGAACTGCTTTTTACCCACAAGGGTATATCCGGACCGGTTGTTTTATCCTCTTCGAGTTATATAAGCGCGGCAATCGCAAACAGAAAAGGCAATTTTACCGTTTCTATCGATTTAAAGCCCGCTCTCGATGAAAAAACGCTTGACAAGCGGTTGCTTCGTGACTTCGAGGCGTATAAGAATAAGAGTTTGAAAAATTCGCTTGCCGACCTTTTGCCTCGTAGTCTTATAGCCGAGGTTTTGCGTGCGGCGGAGTTAGACGGCGAACTTTCTAACAGCGTTGCTACAAAAGAAATGCGCTTGAGACTCGTTAGAACTTTAAAGAATTTGAAATACGAGGTTAACGGATTGGCGCCGATTGCCGAAGCGATAGTTACCGGCGGCGGCGTGAGCGTTAAAGAAATCGTTCCGTCGACGATGGAAAGTAAACTTTTGTCGGGGCTTCGCTTTGCGGGAGAGGTGCTCGATATCGACGCGTTAACCGGCGGTTTTAATTTACAATGTGCTTTTTCAACCGCGTATATTGCGGCAAAATAGTTTTGCCGAGATAAAAATACTACGGAGAAATTATGTTTAATATAGCAATAGACGGACCTGCAGGTAGCGGAAAATCTACCGTTGCGGGGCTGCTTTCTAAAAAATTAGGAATACTCTATTTGGATACCGGAGCGATGTATCGTGCATGTGCGCTAAAAGCCGTTTTGCTCGGTTTGGATCCTACAGACGAGAGTTCGGTTTCGTCCTTTATCGCGGACGTCGATATAACCGTCGGCTATCAAGGCGGTGTTCAGCATACTTTTCTTGACGGGAAGGACGTTTCTCTCGATATAAGAGCGAACGAAATGTCCGAAAAGTCTTCGCAAATTTCCAAACATGCTTGCGTGCGCGAAAAAATGGTTACTCTTCAGCGCAAAATCGCATCGGGACAATCGTGCGTGCTCGACGGACGAGATATTTGCATGTACGTTTTGCCTAATGCGAAATATAAATTTTTCTTGTTCGCATCTCCCGAGGTGCGTGCCGAAAGGCGGCGGCTTGAACTTCTCTCGCGCGGCGTAGAATATCCTTACGCATCGCTTTTGGACGAGATCAAAAAACGCGATTATGCCGACAGCCACAGGGAAAACGCTCCGCTCGAGGTTGCGCCCGACGCTATAAAGATAGACTGCTCTTCGTTAACTGCCGAGCAAGTTGCCGATTATATCGCGTCGATGGTTACGTACGGAGAAAGCCGCGTATAAAGGAGGAAAAATGTTTTTCACCATATTAAGACCGTTGCTCACGCTTTGGGTTTGGCTTTTTTATCCGGTACGCGTGCACGGAAAAGAAAATCTTATTCAAGACGGAAATACCGTCGTAATATGCAATCACCTTTGCAAGATGGACGTGTTTTACGTGGGGTATTTGTTTAAGGGCAAGACCTATTATCTTGCGAAAAAAGAGTGGTTCGATAAAAAAGTACTCGGCTGGCTCATAAGAAAACTCGGCGGTATTCCCATCGATAGGGAAAACGCGGACATGGCAAGCGTTAAGCAGTCTATAAGGGTGCTTAAGGATGGAAAACGCCTTTGTATTTTTCCCGAAGGGACGAGAAATAAAACGGGTGCGACCGATATTCAGCCCCTTCACGGCGGCGCGGCTATGTTTGCTTTTAAAACCGGAGCGAAAATCGTTCCGATAAATATTGCCAAACCTGCTAAGTTTATGCATAAGAACGATATTTACGTGGGGGAGCCGTTTGATTTTTCCGAATATAAAGGGTTAAAACTCGACGGCGAACTTAATCGCAAACTGACCGATATTATGTACGAAAAACTTTGTCTTGCAAAAAGCGAAAACGAAAAGCTGATTACACGCAAGAAATAACGCAACTCAGGTTTTAGATATGGAAGTTATATTTGCTAAATCCTTCGGCTTTTGTTCTGGTGTTCAGCGTGCCGTCGATACGGCTACGGCTAACTGCGGAGAAAACGTTTGCATACTCGGCGAGCTTATACACAACGAAAAGGTTGCCTCGGAGATTGAAAAGAGAGGGGCGAAAACGGTTTTTAGCGTTGAAGACGTCGATCGCGAGAAGGTGATCATACGCTCGCACGGAGAGGGTAAAAAAACTTACGATGCGCTAAAGGCAAAGGGCGTTCAAATTATAGATTGTACTTGCCCATTCGTTAGGCGTACACAAAAAATCGTTGAGGAGTATTACGCCAAAGGCTATAAGATTATTATCGCGGGCGAACGCGACCATCCCGAGGTTAAGGGCATTAACGGCTGGTGCGACGAAACTGCCGTTGTGACAAGCGGCGAGGAGGATTTATCTTATTTGAGCGACGAAAAGGTGTGTATTGTAGCCCAAACAACCTTTTCTGCTGAAAAATTTGATTTATTTTTGCAAAAAATTAAAGAAAACCGCTTTAAAACAGTTGAGATTTTTAATACGATTTGCTATACTACAAGGGAAAGACAAGAAGAAGCAAACAGACTATCGGAAATCTGCGACTGCATGGTGGTGATCGGCAGCGCGACGAGCAGTAATACGCGTAAACTGTTCGAAGTGTGCCGCAAGAAATGCGAGTCCGTGTTTTTGATTGAAAGTGCGGACCTGGTCGATATTAAAAATTTGAAATCATTTAAAAAGTTGGGTGTTGTTTCCGGAGCGTCTACGCCGAGGGAGCAAACAATGGAGGTTTTCCTTAGTATGGAAGAAAAGAACACTGAAGCCGAAGTTATCGTAAGCGAATCGGAAGAAATGGTAAGCGCAGCAACCGAAGAGGTTGCAACCGAAGCTGTAGCGGACCCCGTTACCGAAGCTGCTGCACCTGCAGAAGAGCCGAAGCCTATGAACGAAATGGAAGCTGCTGTCGCCAAAATGGACGATAAAGCCACTAAATTCAGAAAAGGGCAGAAGATAACTGCTACTATTTCGTCTGCTACCGATGAAGGGCTTGCCGTATATATCAGCAATACCAAAAAAGAAATCCTTCTCCCCAAAGAAGAAATAAACTGCGAAAGCTATGACAAAGCCGAATACGCTAAGAAAGTCGGCGAAGAAATTCAGGTAAAGATTACCGGTCTTAATCCCGTTCAACTTTCCGAAAAGGCTATCGCTAAGGATATCGAAGACGAAAAACTCGTCGCTGAGATCGCTGACGGTAACACCGTATTCAACGTTCTTATCGAAGGTTTTAACAAGGGCGGTCTTATCGGTCACTATGCCGGTTTTGAAGTATTCGTTCCTTCTTCACAAATTCGTATCGGTTACGTTAAAGAACTCGAAAAATACGTTGGCAAGACTTTAAGACTTAAAGCCGAAAAGATCGAAAACGGCAAGAGAAAACAAATCGTTGCTTCTCAACGCGTTATTCTCGAGGCTGAAAAAGCACAGAGAGACGCCGAAAGAGCCGAAAAAGAAGAAGAATTCTTCGGTGCAGTATCGGTTGGCGACATTATCAAAGGTACTGTTGTTAGATTTGCCGCGTTCGGCGCTTTCGTTGACGTTAACGGAATCGACTGTCTTGCTCACGTTTCTGATCTCTCTTGGACGGGTTGCAAAGCTCCCGGCGACGTTCTTTCTATCGGCGGCGAATACGAATTCAAAGTATTAAAGTGCGATAAAGAATCCAAGAAAGTTTCTTTAGGATATAAGCAACTTCAACCCAAGCCTTGGGATCTCGTTCCCGGCAAATATATGGTTGGTGATATCGTTAAGGGCAAAGTCGTTCGTATAGTTCCGTTTGGAGCATTCGTTGAACTCGAAAGGGGTATCGACGGTCTCGTTCACGTTTCGCAGATCTCTCACGAATGGCTCGAGAATCCGACCTCTGCTTTAAAGGTTGGCGAAGAAGTCGAAGCTAAGATCATCGCTATCGATCACGAGAAAGAGAAAATTACTCTTTCTATCAAGGCGATGACTCCCGCCCCCGAAAATGTCGCCAAAGCGCCTAAAAAGAGCGCTGAAGAAGGCGATGAGGGCGAGAAAGCTCCCAGAAAACCGCGTAGAGCAAGAAACGATGCCGACGACGGTGAACTCAAAGAATGGAAAGAAGACAGCAACAGCGGTGTTTCCATTGCCGAGCTTCTTGCAAATAACAATAAGTAATTATCATTGTTAGATATCGAACGGGCTTGTCGTTTTTCGGCGAGCCCTTTTGTATGCAAAATAATGTGCATTATTTGTCACTCATATATATAAATGCTTATTATGTAAACTTATTTAAGTAAAAATAAGTTAAAGCCGAATAATAATTATAATTTGAGGTGATCTATGAAAGCAATGGACGATTTGCATTCATATAACGGTAATATGCAGATTTTGGAATTATGCGATGCTTTTTATCCCACTGTTGACGGAGTTGTTGCTGTAGTCAATAATTACGCCAAATATTTAAATAAAATGGAATCATGCAGTGTCGCGGTGCCTAAACCTGCTAAGTCTGAAAAAAATTACGTTGAACTCGAAGATTATGAAGTAATACGTTGTCGCGCAATAAACGCACCTGAAAATTATAGGGTTTCTATTCCGTGTTGCGACGGCATGTTTAGATCCAAAATTAATAAAGCGAAATTCGACATTCTTCATACACATTCACCTTTTACTTTAGGATGGTTTTCTTTAAGCATTGCAAAAAAAAGAAAGTTCCTTTAGTTGCGACTTTGCATACGCAATACCATAGAGATTTCGAGCGCGCATTAAAGGGCAATAAACTGCTTGTAAACTTTATGATTAAATACATAATGAAGGTTTACAATAAAGCCGACAGTGTTTGGACGGTTAGCGATGCCTCTAAAGAAATTTTGAGGTCGTACGGTTTTAAGGGCGAAATCGAAGTTGTAAGAAACGGTACGGATTTTGTTTATCCGACAAATCCCGATCCTCTCATAGAAACTGTAAACAGGGAGCATAATCTTTATTGTCAAAAGAATGTTTTTTTATTTGTCGGAAGAATGGCTATTTACAAAAATCTTAAGCTTATTTGCGACGCTTTAAAAATTTTAAAGGAGCGTAGAGTAGATTTTAAAATGCTATTTGTCGGGGGTGGTTTTGATATTGACGAAATAATAGCCTACTCTAAAGAATGCGGAATTGAAGACAACTGTATTTTTACGGACATTGTAACCGATAGGGGAAAATTACAGGGGTATTATTTACGTAGCGACCTATATTTGTTTCCGTCGACTTTTGATATGGCAAGCGTGTCAAAGGTTAAAGCAGCAGCGCATAAGCTTCCGTCCGTTGTAGTAAAGAATTCTTGCAGCGCAGAACAGGTAGTTGATGGCGAAAACGGCTTTTTAATTGAGGAAAATGCTCAGAATTTTGCCGAAAAACTTTTATATCTTATCAATAATCCGCAAGTAGTAAAACAAGCCGGGAAAAACGCATATAAAACTTTATACCGGTCTTGGGAAGACGTTGCAAGGGAAACTCTTTCAAAATATAAAGAAATAATCAAAAAGTACAATAAGAATAAATAAGCTTAAAAAGTGTCTAAGCGCCGTATTTGGTTACGGCGCTTTTCTTGCGTTGTTTTTTGCGCAAGGTTTTTGCCTTAATTGTTCTCCGATTAATAATATTTGCTTCTTGTTTGACATAATATATATCGTTATATGCCGAAACAATGGCGTTAAAAATTAAAATCGACATACATCGACGGCGTTAGTCAAAAATAGTCGTTATTTAATATTGAAAAGATCGTATAATGGGAGCAATAAATGAATAAGGGTTTTTACGGTTTTTTGAAGAAGGTTTTCGTTTTGAACAAAAAAAAGGTTGCGGCAATTTGTGGCGCTATAGTTCTATTAATCGGAATTATTTTTGGGCAAGACGTAAAAAGCGTGGTATGCGGTTATGCTTTAAAAAAATTACCGATTTATTACGTCGACAGAGATGATAAGAAGATTGCAATTTCTTTCGACTGTGCTTGGGGCAACGAATATACCGCAAAAATTCTTGAAGAAACCGAAAGGTACGGAGTTAGATGTACGTTTTTTACCGTTTCGTTTTGGGCGGAAAAATATCCTGACGACCTTAAACGTATTGCGGAGCGGCATGAAGTGGGAACGCACAGCAAAACACATCCGCACATGAGGAAACTCTCGCAAGCGGCAGTTACGGAAGAACTCGATTATTCTTGCCGCGTAATTGAAGAAACAATTAATAAGCCCGTAACTTTATTCAGGGCGCCGTTTGGAGAATATAACGATAACGTAATCGAACAAGCCGAGAAAAAGGGATTATACGTCATACAGTGGGACGTAGACAGCCTCGATTGGAAAAATCTTTCCGCAAGCGATATTGCGTTAAGAGTTATATCGAAGGTTAAAAGCGGTTCGATAATACTTTGCCACAACAACGGACTGCATACCGCCGAAAGCCTGCCGTTAATATTTTCCGATCTACAGTCAAAAGGTTACGAATTTGTGCCGATAGGCGAGCTTATTTATAAAAACGGCTACGTAATGGGGCACGACGGTGCACAAATCAAAAAGATAGATTAGATAACAAACTTAGGGAAAAGAGCGTTAAAGCGCTGTTAAGGAGGAAATATATGAATTACTTAGAAAAACAAAACAACAAGGTTTACCTACAAGGCGAGGTAATGACGAAAGCGATTTTTTCGCATGAAGTGTACGGCGAGGGCTTTTACGAAATGAACGTAAGCGTAAAGCGGTTATCCGGGCAAACGGACGTATTGCCGGTCACGATATCCGAAAGATTAATCGAAACAAACAAGCTTGGGATAGGTTCAACTATTTGTGCGATAGGGCAGTTCAGAAGCTATAACAAGATTTGCGACGGAAAGAGTCGGTTAATGCTTACAGTCTTCGTTCGCGAGCTATGTGAACCGGGATATGCTAAAAATCCTAACAGTATTGCGCTATCCGGATACGTTTGCAAACCGCCTGTATACCGAACGACGCCTTTTAACAGAGAGATTACGGACGTTCTTCTTGCCGTAAACAGGTCGTATAATAAGTCGGACTATATTCCTTGTATTGCGTGGGGGAGAAACGCACGGTTTGTGAAAAATTTGGTCGTGGGCGATAAACTTGCAATTTCCGGGCGAATACAGAGCCGCGAGTATAACAAGAAAATCAGCGAAACCGAAAGTAAATTGATGACTGCGTACGAAGTATCAATTTGCAGACTTGCCGCGTTTGACGGCGCAGACGCTTTCGACCTTGAAATGGACTTCGGCGAGTATAGATTAAAAAGTGAGAATTGTCGCATAATTATATAATCATGTAAGACATAAAAAACTATAAAATCACTGAAAATATCAGCCATTTTGAACATTATTACAATTCTTTAAAATACAACACAGTTGCGCATGAAAGAAAAACTTTCGTGCGCGACATTTTATAGATAAATATTAAATCTACAAAAAAAACACTATTTTTTTGCTGCAAAAAATTTATTTTACTATTTTTAAAAAGTGCGTTTTAAACGTTTGACAAAGGTTGCGCGTTCTTATACAATATCGACATAAACTGAATATCGCCAATATATCTACGGATTAACGGCCCGTAAGTCTCTACCGCATCGCCTAAGATGCGACTATTGGATTGGATAAGCTACCGCGTTGCGGTAGTTGTGTCCGTATTGGCAAGCAAGTTAATTTTTAACTTGTTTTTTTCTTTTTTCAAAAACATAAGGAAGACGGTAACGCAAATGAGGTTATTAGAGCAAAAAATTCTATCCGAAGGTAAGGTTCTACCCGGGGACGTTCTTAAGGTTGACGGATTTTTAAATCATCAAATTGACGTGGCGCTCTTGAACCGTCTTGCCGGCGAAATATACGAAAATTTTAAAGACTGCGAAGTAAATAAGATCCTTACCGTCGAGGCGTCGGGGATAGGGTTAGCTTGTTTTACTGCGCAGTTTTTTAATTGCAAGGTGCTCGTCGCGAAAAAGCATAAGTCGTTAAACGTCTCTTCCGACGTATACAGCGCGAGCGCTTTTTCGTTTACAAACCGCCGCGAAAACAATCTTATAGTTTCCAAAGAATACATTTCTGAGGGTGACGTCGTTTTGATCGTGGACGACTTTTTGGCAAACGGCAACGCCGCGATTGCCTTAATCGATATTTGTAATCAAGCGGGCGCAAAGGTAGTCGGCGTAAGTTGTGCCGTAGAAAAAAGTTATATGGACGGATATAAGCGTTTAACCGATATGGGCTATAAGGTTCGTTCGCTTGCAAGAATTGCCTCGATGACCGACACTTCTATAGAATTTATCGAAGAATAACGGCACCAAGCGCAATATAAAACTCGGCGTAGAAATTGCCGCAAAAATGGCAAAAAACACACGAAATGCGTGCTAAACTCGGTAACTTTAACAGCGCGTAATCGAATATGCTTGCAATCAGCCGAAATTAAATTGTGATAAAATAAGTGAAAACT
>CAZHGN010000007.1:0-5296 GCA_964532155.1 uncultured Acidiphilium sp. | reverse complement strand
ATAAACCTAAATTTTGCTTAACGTTTTAAAAAAAAGTATTAATCTAAAAACCTTAACGGTTCAACTGTTCAACGTGAAAAAATTTTTTTTGCCGAAAGGCAAGGGAGGACATATGAAAAAACTTCTCACCATTTTTCTTTCCGTTTTGCTTGCGGTAAGTGCGCTTACTTTTACTGCATGCAAGAAAAACCCCGACAACGGCGGGAGCGTCACGCCCGACGTTATAACTCTCCCCGAATTCGATTCTAAGGTTCCCACAAAGTCGGTACCTTCCGATTTCAAAGTTGGTTTTATCTTCCTTCACGATGAAAAATCGACCTACGACCTTAACTTTATGAACGCTGCCGACGAAGCTTGCGAGTATTACGGTTTGACGGACAGCCAAATCATCAAAAAAATCAACGTTCCCGAATCGAACGACTGCTACGATGCCGCCGAAGAACTTGTTAACAAGGGTTGTAAGGTAATATTTGCCGACTCTTTCGGTCACGAAGATTATCTTATTAAATCTGCAAATGAGCATCCGAACGTGCAGTATTTCCACGCAACCGGCACTTCTGCAAACGTTAACGAGGGCACCAGAATTGTAGAGAATAACAACGTTCACAACGCTTTCGCTAACATATACGAGGGCAGATTCCTTGCCGGTTACGCCGCAGGACTTAAGCTCGCCGAAATGATCGAAAAGGGCGACAAGAAAGTTCCCGCTTCCGGTGATATTTACGTCGGTTATGTCGGCGCGTTTACTTACGCCGAGGTTATATCCGGTTATACCTCTTGGTATCTCGGTGTTAAACAGGGCTGTGTAGACGGCGGTAAGGCAAGCGATGCCGAAAGAATTAAAATGAAAGTTACCTTCACCGGTTCTTGGTACGACGTTGCCAAGGAAAAAACAGGTGCCGAAAAGCTTATTGCAGCTAAGTGCGTTATCGTTTCACAGCATGCCGATTCGATGGGTGCTCCGTCCGCTTGTGAAGCCGCAGGCGTATTAAACGTTTTCTATAACGGCGATACCCTTAAAGAATGCCCCAACACATTCCTCATCGCTTCGAGAATCGATTGGTCGCACTATATGAAAATGATGATAGGTAGCGTTGCGAATAACGAAACGGTTCCCACCGATTATTGCGCAACCATCGAAGACGGCGCCGTAGTCGTAACCGATGCAAATGCAAATCTTTTCAGTGCCGCGCAGATGAAGAAAGTTATCGAAATGAGATTTAAACTCGTCAATAAAACGGTTAGAGTATTTGACTGCTCAAAGTTTACCGTAACGGTAAACAATAATGACAATGTTACCGTTGATGGAGCCGGTCATCTTACCGCTTATAACGCCGACTATAAGGACGTTAAGAACGACAAGGGCAGCACTTACGCTCCCGACGGCAACGTCGTTAAAACTGATAGCGAAACCGGTATTACTTATTTTAGCGAATCAACCGAGCGTTCCGCGCCTTACTTCGATCTTACGATCGACGGAATCGAACTTCTCGATACGGTGTTTTAATCAAATATTTCGTTAGAACAAACCAAGCGAATGGGCGGGGATTTTCTCCGCCCACTCGATATTTTAAGACCTACGGAGGTGTGGCATGACTGACAAGGTCGCACTCGAACTAAAAAACGTCACCAAGCGTTTTGGCAACGTCGTTGCGAACGAGAACGTAAATTTAACGCTTGAAAAGGGCGAAATTCTTGCATTACTTGGCGAGAACGGGAGCGGGAAAACCACTCTTATGAACATAATTGCGGGAATATACTATCCCGATGAGGGGCGAATTATAATTGACGGTAAAGACGCCGTTATTCGTTCGCCTAAAGATGCTTTCGAATATAAAATAGGTATGATTCACCAGCATTTTAAGCTTGTGGATACTTTTACCGCCGCCGAAAACATAATACTCGGCGTAAAAGAAAAGGGTTTTAACATAAAAAAGGTAAATGCACGCGTCGTCGAGATAGCTCGTCGATACGGTTTTGAAATAGATCCCACGAAAAAAATACACGATATGTCCGTTTCGGAAAAGCAGACCGTTGAAATAATAAAAGTGCTCTATCGCGGTGCGGACGTACTCATACTCGACGAGCCGACGGCGGTTTTAACGCCGCAAGAAACGGCAAAACTGTTTGCCGTGCTGAAGAATATGCGTACCGACGGCAAATCGATTATTATCATTACGCATAAGCTAAACGAAGTTATGGAAATATCCGACAGGGTATGCGTTATGCGCAAGGGTAAATACGTCGGCTCGGTTAAAACGGCGGAAACCGACGAAAAGCAGTTAACCGAAATGATGGTCGGGCAAAAGGTAGATTTAAAAATCAAGAACGTTAAAGTTGAAGCCGCGAAGCCGCTTTTGGAAATTCGCGATTTGGAAATTTACGCAGACGACGGCAGCAAGGCGATCGACGGCGTAAGCTTTTACATTCGCGGCGGCGAAATACTCGGCGTTGCGGGAGTTGCCGGGTGCGGTCAAAAAGAGCTTTGCGAAGCGATAGCCGGTCTTCGCCCGCTTAAAGGCGCGATTATGCATAAAGGGGAGAGTATAGTTGGGCTTCCGCCTAAGGAAATAATCCAAAAAGGCGTTTCGATGAGTTTTATTCCCGAGGATCGTTTAGGCATGGGGCTTGCGCCGTCCTTTTCGATTACCGACAACATGATGCTTAAGACGTATTCCGAATCGAAAGGTCCGTTCGTAGACAGAAAGAGCGCGCGCACGGATGCCGAAAAGATAATTAAAGAACTCGATATAGTAACGCCGTCTTCCGAAACGCCGGTACGAAGGCTTTCGGGGGGCAACGTTCAAAAAGTGCTCGTCGGGCGTGAAATGCTGTCCGAGCCGAACGTTTTGATTACCGCTTACCCGGTGCGCGGCTTGGATATAAATTCGTCGTATACGATATACAACGTTTTAAACGAGCAAAAGGCAAAGGGTGCGGGCATACTGTTCATCGGCGAGGATCTCGACGTAATGCTCGAATTATGCGATAAAATCATGGTGTTATGTCACGGAAAATGCATGGGTATCGTTCATTCGGACAAAACGTCTAAAGACGAGCTTGGGCTTATGATGACCGGGGCGATGAATCTTACCGAAACGAAGAGCGACAAAAATTACGGAATAGCCAAAGACAGCAACTTAACCGAAGAAGAATGGCGCGAGAGCATGGCGGAAAAGAGCGGAGGTACGAAAAATGACTAAAGAAAAATCTTTTAAAGAACCGCTTTTTCATATATCCAAGCGCGGAGCCGTTCCTGCTTGGCAAAGTTGGCTTATAAGAATAGGCGCGGTAATCGTTGCGGTATTTATAAGTTCGCTGTTTATCGTTGCAACGGCCGGGCAAGATCCGTTCGCGGTGTTCGCTTCCATTTGGCACGGCGCGTTCGGCGACGTCAATTCGCAATCGGCGGAGGGCATATCCGAAACGGTGTGGCAGTTATTTCGCGAACTTGCCGTTTTGCTCGGTATATCCATTGCCGTAACGCCCGCGTTTAAAATGAAGTTTTGGAATACCGGCGCCGAAGGTCAGGTGCTTTTCGGCGCGCTTATATCGGCGCTCGTATCGGCGTATTTAGGCAAGGGCTTGTCTGCAAGCGGCTTCGGCTCGGTTATGTTGGTCGTTCTTATGATAATCGGCGGCGTGCTCGGCGGAGCGCTTTGGGCGGTAATACCGGCTTTTTTCAAGGCGAAATGGAATACCAACGAAACGCTTTTTACGTTAATGATGAACTACGTTGCGATAAGCCTCGTAAAATATTTTCTTAAATCTTGGGATCCTCAGCATATGCAATTCAACCTTGTATACGGCAAGTTTCCCACGATCGGCAATTCGTATTTAGGAATAATAATCTTGGTCGCCGTTCTTACCGGGCTTATGTATGCATATCTTAGATTTTCCAAGCACGGCTATGAAATCTCCGTCGTCGGCGAAAGTCACAATACGGCTAAGTATATCGGGCTTAGCGTGGAAAAGGTAACTATTCGAACGTTGATTATATCGGGTGCAATATGTGGGCTTATGGGCGCGTTTCTCGTAGGCGCCGTAAAGTTTGCTTTGTCCGACGATATAGTCGGGGGCTACGGTTTCACCGCCATACTCGTATCCTGGCTGGCGAAATTTAATCCGTTGTTTATGATACTGACGGCGTTCATCGTCGTATTCTTTAAGAAGGGCGCTAATCAGATCGCTTCTGATTTCGGTAAATACGGCATAACCAAGGATTTTGGCGACGTAATAGTCGGCATAGTGTTCTTTTTCATTATCGGTTGCGAGTTTTTCTTGACCTATGAAGTTAAGTTCAATAAAAAACGCAAGGAGGTAAAATAATATGGATATGCTTCTTGCTTTTCTGATCGGTTCGATGAAATTTAGCACGGTGCTTCTGTTTGGTTCGACGGGCGAATCTCTTACCGAGAAATCGGGCAACTTAAACCTCGGCATACCCGGAATAATGTGCTTCGGCGCGCTCGGCGGTTGTTACGGCGTTTCGTTGTACGCCGATATGGTTGGCGGTGGTTATTATATGACCGGGTTCGGCGCTATTGCTTTCGGCATATTGTTCGCCTTTATTTTTGCAGGGCTGTTAGGTTGCCTATACTGCTTTTTCACCGTTTCGCTAAGATGTAATCAAAACGTTACGGGGCTTACCATAACCACTTTAGGGGTAGGGCTTACAAACTTGTTTATACGCGGCATTCCGGACAGTTCTTTCTCCACGGCGGCTTCGTATTATACCAAGCTGTTTACCTTTTCGTCCGACATGGGCTTTGTCGGGCAGTTGATATTCTCTTACGGTTTTCTTACTTATTTCGCAATAATCGTATCGCTTGCGACGGCGTTTTTCTTACGCAAGACGAAAACAGGTCTGCATTTGCGCGCCGTAGGCGAAAGCCCTGCAACCGCGGATGCTGCGGGTATTAACGTAACGCGCTATAAATATTTTGCTACTGTAATCGGTAGCGGTATTGCCGGACTCGGCGGGCTGTATTACGTTTTTAATTACCTCTACGGCGCTTGGGAATATACGATCGACGGACTCGGTTGGCTTTCCATCGCTCTCGTCATATTTACGCTGTGGAAACCGGATTTCGGTATTATAGGTTCGTTCATTTTCGGTCTTTTATATAACTGCAACTCGTATATCGAAGGGCTTAACGCCGCACAAAAAGAGCTGTTCAACATGGCTCCGTATCTCGTTACGATAATCGTTCTTATACTTACGAGTATTTTGGACAGCAAGAACGCTCAACCGCCGCAATCTCTCGGAACAAACTATTTTAGAGAGGACAGATAG
>CAZHGN010000006.1:23591-44095 GCA_964532155.1 uncultured Acidiphilium sp. | reverse complement strand
ATTATCGAACGCAAAAAAACTGTCGCGACCGTTTGGCTGCGACAGTTTTTGAATTATTCAAATGATTTAATTAGCCGTTGACGAGAACCTTTTTAAGACGAGCAAATCTGGGAAGACCGTCTTCTAACGGAGCCTTGCAGTCGCCTTGAATGAGGGGCAACGCATATTTTACGTATTCGTCCGAAATATAGGTGCCGTTCTCGGTAATCCATTCCATAGGAACGGTTTTTTCGGTATTGGCGGCAAGTTCGAGGGGAAGAAGTCTATATTCGCAAGCATAAGTTTCGCCCTGCTGTCTTTCATAGCAAACCATTTTGTCGGTTTCGCCGCTAACTGCGGCTTTAACCGCTTGACGGCCGGCCTCGAAAGTTTCTTCGACGTCGACCTTGCTTGCAAGGTGTGCGCCGCATCTCTGCATAAGGCTGAGCTCTATGCCGCGAGTCTTAAAGCCTGTTTTTTCTTTAATAATGCCCGCAAGCGTTGCGGCTACGCCGCCGAGCTGTGCGTGACCAAAGCTGTCGCGTGCGCCCTTGGAAACGAGTTCGCAAATAAGCTCTCCGTTCTTATCGTGTATACCTTCGGAAACGACGGCGATACATTTGTTATTGTTCTTAGCGCAAACGGCTTTTACGTCCTCGACGAATTTATCCACGTCGAAAGCGACTTCGGGGAGATAAATAAGGTCGGCGCCCAATCCTTTGTGTCCTGCGAGAGCGGCGGCGGCGGTCAGCCAACCTGCGTTTCTGCCCATGCACTCGATAACGCAAACCATCGGCGTGTCGTAAACCTTAGCGTCAAGGTTAACTTCCATAATGGTAGTAGCGATATATCTTGCCGCCGAAGCGTAGCCGGGGCAGTGGTCGGTGCCGTAAAGGTCGTTATCGATCGTCTTAGGTACGCCTATAACGTTGCAATCCCAACCGGACTTCTGCATATACTTGGAAATCTTGTTGCAAGTATCCATGCTGTCGTTTCCGCCGTTATAGAAGAAGTAGCGAACGTTGTATTTTTTGAATACCTCGACGATTCTCTTATAATCGGTATCGTCGACGGCGGCGTCTTTAAGTTTATATCTTACCGAGCCGAGAGCGGACGACGGAGTGTATTTTAACAGTTCGAGTTCTTTGCGGTCTTCTTTGCCGATATCGTAGAACTGCTCGTTCAAAACGCCCTTAATGCCGTTTGCCGCGCCGTATACGGCGGTGATATTGGCTTGGTCGAGTGCTTCGAGGAATACTCCCGCCGCACTTGCGTTGATGACGGAGGTCGGACCTCCCGATTGCGCAAACATACATGCGCCGACTAAGTTTTTCATTTTTATATCCTCCACAGTGTGGTTATTTATTATTCGTCTTTAGTTGCCGTAAATTACAGGCTGAGAACGTGCGCTATATCGTACAGTTCTTTATCGAACGAGCGAGGCATAGCGAGCGCTTCGGTTATATCGCAGTCGATAATCTCGTTATTCTTGGTGCCGACTACGCGGTTGGTCTTCTTTTCGAGTATGAGGTCTATTGCGCGAACGGCAAATTTAGCCGCCAAAACGCGGTCGTTCATAGTGGGTGAGCCGCCGCGCTGAATGTGACCGAGCGTGGTCGTTTTTACGGATATGCCGGTTTTTTCTTTAATGCGCTTGCAGATTTCTTCCTTGTTGCCTGCGCCCTCTGCCAATATAATCATATTGGACGTTTTGCCGCGCTTTTGGCTGAAACGAATGGACGCGGCGATTTCGTCTATATCATAGGGGACTTCGGGAACGAGGACGTATTCGGCACCGCCTGCGACTGCCGCGTAAAGGGCTATGTCGCCGCAGTTTCTGCCCATTACTTCGAGCAGGCTTACTCTATCGTGCGAGCCCATGGTGTCGCGCAAGGCGTTTACCGCCCAAAGCACGGTGTTTACCGCCGTGTCGAAGCCGAGCGTATAGTCGGTATACGCAAGGTCGTTGTCGATAGTGCCGGGGATGCCGACGACGTTAATGCCGCAGTTATCCGAAAGGGCGCGTGCGCCGCGGAAAGAACCGTCGCCGCCTATTACGATAAGACTGTCGATTCCGTACGCGCGGAGCGTTTCGGCGGCTTGTTTTTGATATTCGGGATCGGAAAATTCAGGACAACGCGCGGTGTGTAAAAACGTGCCGCCGTGCTGAATAATACCGGAAACCGATCTGCTCGTGAGTAAGGTCAGATCGTTGTCGATAAGTCCTTTATATCCTCTTTCAACGCCGTAAATATCAACGTCCTTGTATATCGCGTAACGAACGCAAGCACGGATGCAGGCGTTCATTCCGGGGGCGTCTCCCCCGCTTGTCATTAATGCTATTTTAGGCATAGCCTTTCTCCCGTAAAACAGAAATATGCATGGCAGGGCAGGCACGGTTTCGACGGACATGCAGCCATCCGAGCCGATAAAGCCCATACCGCGAATATTATATCAAATCGGCGTGCAAATATCTACTGTTTGCGCGCGATTAAATATTTTTTTGTATTTTTTTTGGCTTAACATGTACTTAACTAATAGTTAAAAGCCGAAAAAAGCGCGTAAATAATTTACAAGCCGTTTTGCAGTTAAAGGCGTTAGACCGCAAAAGTCGGCAAAAACCGCGACCGTTTGTAAAAAATTGTTGAATTTTTCAAAAAAGTCTTGAAATCGTCGGCAAAAAATTATACAATATATCAAAAAGAGAATATCCTTCGCCGTACCTTAAAATACGTTTGCGGCAGGTGAGAGGGAATATGAAAAAATACGCAATAGCATTGGACGAGGGCACGACCTCGACGAGAGCTGTTCTCTACGACGTGGCGGCTAAAAAGATCGTCAAGGTTAGGTCTATCGCCGTCAAGCAATATTATCCGGCGCCGTCGTTCGTCGAAGAATCCGCGACCGAAATTTATTCGTCGTCGCTCGCCGCGTTAATCGACGTTTTGGACGTTGCCGGTTCGGAAAACGTAGTCGGCATAGGCGTTACCAACCAGCGCGAAACGGTAATCGCTTGGTCGAGGGCGACGGGCAAGCCGTTGTATAACGCGCTCATATGGCAGTGCAGGCGCACCGCCGATTATTGCGCCGAAATCGAAAAGAAATACGGCGAGACGATAAGGGCGAAAACGGGGCTTAGATCCGATCCGTATTTTTCGGCGACGAAAATGCGTTGGCTTTTGGATAACGTGCCCGAAGTGGCTGCCGCCGCCGAAAAGGGAGATTTGTGCCTCGGTACGGTGGAAAGTTATTTGATTTTCCGACTGACCGAGGGAAGAAGTTTTATAACAGATTACACGAACGCTTCGCGCACTATGCTTTTTAACGTTAAAGACATGCGTTGGGACGACGAACTGCTTGAAATTTTCGGCGTAAAACGCGAGTTTTTGCCCGAAGTCGTTTCGCCCGACGCGGTAGTCGGAACGTTTACCTATCAAGGCGCGGAAATCCCCGTTTGCGGCGTTGCGGGCGATCAACAAGCGGCGGCGATAGGGCAAGGCTGTTTTGCACGCGGCTCGGCTAAAATCACGTACGGAACGGGCATGTTTATGCTCGCTAACCTCGGTAACGAGTTCAGGCTTAGCGAGAACGGCTTGCTTACCACGCTCGGTTACGGCGAGAACGGTCCGGTGTATATGTTCGAGGGCAGCGTGTTCAACGCGGGAAGTGCCGTGCAATGGCTGCGCGACGGACTGGATTTTTTCAAAAAGTCGTCGCAAAGCGAAAAACTCGCGCTGTCCGTCAAGGACAACGGCGGCGTTTACGTCGTACCTGCGTTCACGGGGCTGGGCGCGCCTTACTGGGTAAGCGAGGCAACCGGTATGATAACGGGCATTACGCGCGGAACTACCAAGGGGCATATTACGAGAGCCGTGCTCGAGGCGATGGCGTATTCCGCACGCGATTTAAGCGAGGTTATGACGAGAGAGGGCGGAATTTCTTTTTCCGACGTGCGCGTTGACGGCGGCGCTTCCGAAAATGATTTTCTGATGCAGTTTCAAGCCGACGTTTTGGGGTGCGAGGTGAACAGACCTACCGAAAGGGAGAGCACCGCGCTCGGCGCCGTGTATCTTTGTCTTATCGGCTTGGGTATAAAAACGGCAAGCGATGTGGAGTCGATGAGGATAACCGATAAAAAATTTATTCCGTCGGACGACAAAGCGGCTTACGATCAATTGTACGCTCAATGGAGAAAAGCAATAGAGAGGTGTATTTATGATAAGAAGTGAGTTTAAAGGTGCGGACGGCAAGGTCGTTTCTTACTTGAAATGGGCGGACGTTGCCGAGCCTATCGGCGTTATTCAGGTGTCGCACGGCATGGCGGAGCACGCGGGCAGGTACGATATTTTTGCCAAGGCAATGAACGAGCGCGGTTTTATAGTGGTGGCGGACGATCACCGCGCGCACGGCGTTACCGACGGCGAAAATCTCGGGTATTCCGAGGGGGATATATGGGAAAACACCTTGTCCGACCTTGCCGCTTTGTGTGATGCTGTCAAAGCCGAATACGGTTTGCCGGTCGTTTTCTTCGGACATAGCTACGGATCGTTTTTGACTCAGGCGTTTATTCGCCGCTACTCCGGGCTTGCGGGCGCGGTGGTCGGCGGCAGTAATTATCTTGCCGGAGCGACGCCCGCGTTCGGCAGAATCGTCGCGGCGCTCGGCAAAAAGTTTAAGGGCGGCGATAAACCTGCGGTTCTTCTTAAAAAAGCGTCGTTCGACGTTTACGACAAAAAGTTCGACGGCGGCTCGTTTATTTCTTCTGTTCCCGAGGAATGCGAAAGGTATAAAGCGGATAAGTATTGCAATTTCATTTGCAGTAACGCGTTTTATTATTATTTCTTCGGCGGCGCAAAAAAACTTTATAAAAAAGGCGGTATTTCGCTTGATAAGTTCCCGATATTGCTTATAGCGGGTAAATCCGATCCTGTCGGGAATATGGGTAAGGGCGTTTTAAAACTCGAAAAATGGTATAAAAAACAGGGTGCAAACGTGCGTTGCGTGTTATACGACGGCGTTCGCCATGAGTTTTTAAACGATACGTCAAGGCAAGCCGCTTTCGACGAGATATCCGCTTTTGCCGCCGAGTGCGTGAAAAAAGTTTAACCGAAAGCGAAAATTTTAACCGAAAGCGAAAATTTTAGTCGGATGCGAAAAATCGGGCGCGAAAATGCGAACGAATAGTTGTAAAAATATTTGCAAAATGTTTGTAAAATGCATTTTTTTGCTTGACGCGGAAGACTAAAGTTAGTATAATGAATTTACCATAAAGAGTGCGTGAGGGACAACCCCTGTGACCGCACAGCAACCTGCCGAAAGGTAAGGTGCTAAAGGTTGAACGATGGGTGATAACAAAAAAGTGACGCTCATCTGACGATGGGCGTTTTTTTATGTCTCTTTATGGAATTTTTTTTCAGGAGGACATAAAGATGTCTAAGTTAGAAGAATTGTTTCAAAATGGCGACGTATGGTTTTCGCTGAGTGACAAAAAGGCGTTCCTCGAATGGGCGAAGGAACAAGGTTGTATTTGGATGAACGGAACGGAAATCGACCCCGACGGCGATTGTTTTTTCCATATGGCGGTTCATCAAGATAAAAAGATTGCAAACGTTGCTATGTACGCGTGGTTTGCGGAGCATTTTAAGGATAAGCCGAAATACGTCTTCGAAGACTTTTTAAAAGGGAAACTTACAGTTCCTAAAGACAAAGTCATTCAAATGCCGATATAGTCATTTTTTTGCTGTTTTTTAGTTTTGATAGGCGTTTCGCTTTTTATCGTTTTCGATAGGCGTTTCGCCTTTTTTCTTGCTTTCGGCAAATATTTTTTGGGGTACGGCGCAGTCTAAAACGCGACGAAAACGCCCGCCGCCATAACGCACGAAAGTCGGCGGAAAGTCAGTGTGTGTAGACGGAAGCTTTGAGCACGCCTATTTCGGGGAGATTGCGATAGAGTTCGTTGTAATCGAGCCCGTAGCCGACGACGAAGTAATCCGGTATTGAAAAGCCTGTGTAATCGGGTGTGATGGGCACTTCGCGGCGGTCTTCTTTATCGAGAAGGGAGCAAATTTTGATCGAGGCGGGGCCTCTGGATGCGAGAATTTTTTTAAGATAGGTTAGCGTGTAGCCGCTATCCACGATGTCCTCGACGATGACGACGTGTCTGCCCTCGATGGACTTGTCGAGGTCTTTAATCATGCGCACTTCGCCGGACGATTTAGTTTTATTGCCGTAACTCGAAACGGCGATGAAGTCGCATTCGAGGGGAATATTCATAGCGCGTATAAGGTCGGTATAGAATACCGAGCTGCCCTTGAGAATGCATAGCATAAGCGGCGTTTTGCCCGCGTAGTCGGCGGAAAGCGTTTTGCCGAGTTCGCTTACGCGTTGTTTAATTTGTTCTTCCGTAATCAGAATTTGTTCCAAGTCGTTGTGCATTTCAGTCCTCTCCTTTTTCGGTACATACAATTTTAATCATTCGGGCGGTATTATCGTCCGTTTTTATTTTTTCGCTTATATCGATCGGGCAGACGGCGAAAATCTCGTCGCCAAATGCTATAAGCGGAAAGAGGGCGGATAAGCGCGCCTCGATTTTTTTGTCGGTTAAATATTTTTTCAGTTTTTTATTCTTGCCGCCGAACGCCGTAATCTTATCGCCCTCGCGGCGCGTTCTTATAACGGCGTTTTCGGGCAGTTTGTCGAGATCGAAGTATAAAAAGCCCGCTTCTTTTTCGTCGGCTTTTTCAAAGGTCAGTTCGTACTTGCCGAAGTCGTGTTTGCCGAGTGAAAAGGGCGTTTCTTCGGGTATAGCGGTATTCGATTTTTTCTCAAAAACAATGCCGTCGTGCGTTTTTTTGGCGGTAAGTCCGTTTTTGAGGTCTACCGATTTTCCGCATTCGCAACTTTTCAGCTTGCACAGCGCGCGCAAATGCACGCTTTCGTAATCGACCTTAAATCCGCATTCTTTCATAACGATAAGGCACGCGCGCTTGAACGGAACGTCGTCCTCGCAAAAAAGCACCTTATTATTATGCACGAGTTTTAGGGCGATTTTATCCAAATAATCGTCTTCTTCCCTTAAAACAGCCGAAAAATCCGCGATTTTATCTACTGCGGACGGAAAACGTTCTTCTATTATCGGCACGACTTGGTTGCGTATATAGTTGCGCGAATAATCCGAGCAAAAATTGCTTTCGTCCTGCACGAATTCAAGGTTGCGCTTTTTAGCGTGCTCGTCGATTTGCTCCCTTTTGGCGTTCAAAAGCGGCCGTATAATCTTGCCGTCGTTCGTGCTTTTTTTTATGCCGCAGGCGCCCTTTGCCGACGTGCCGCGAAACAGATTAAAAAGTACCGTTTCAACGCTGTCGGATAGGTGGTGCGCGGTGGCGATTACGTCGCAAAATCCTTCGTTTAGCGCGTCGTCGAAGCACCGGTAGCGCAGTAGCCTCGCCGCGGCTTCCTCGCTTATTCCGCGTTCGGCGGCAAAAGCCGGTGCGTTTACCGAATAACTTTTCAGCGGAACGCCGAGTTTCGCGCACAGCCGTTTGCAAAATTCGCTGTCCGAAACCGACGCTTGTCCGCGTATGCCGTGCTCGACGTTGATCGCTTTTACGGTAAGCGAAAGGCGGGTGCTTTTTTCGAGTAAAAGATCGAGCAAGCACACCGAATCTTTTCCGCCCGACAAAGCGACGGCAACCGTCTGCCCGTTTTTGAGTAAAGACTCGTCTAACATACGCCGATTATATCACACGACAAAAAAATAGTCCATTCATTTTTTGCCGTTAATCGAAAATGAACGCAAAAGGCGGCAATTGCTTAAAAACGCTTTTTTGCAACCGAAAAATAACGGACGATTTTTTCAATTTATGCACAAAATGCGTTTTGATAAGTGCGAATTTTCCAAAAAGGATTGACTTATTTTCGCTACGGGTATATAATGGTTTCGAGTTGCGGTTTGCGCGACTGCGCACCATACAATTCTTATTATTGACGGAGAAGCTGCTCATGATAAACGAAATTATGAACGAAATTCTCGCGGCGGAGCAAAAAGCCGCGCAAATAAAAGCAGAGGGCGAAGAGAGGGCGGCGGCCATAACTGCCGACGGCGAAAAGCGCCGTGCCGCCGTTTTGGAAGAGGCAAACTCTCGCGCAAGGCTTCTTCGGGAAGAAATTCTCGGCTCGTACCGCCGACATGCGGACGACGAGTACGCGACTACTCTTGCAAAAAGCAAGGCGATAGGGGAAGAGCTTACCGCCAAGACCGAAAACGCCGCTCAAAAAATAGCCGAAGAAATTTACGGGAGAATAATCAATGGCGATTGCTAAGATGCTTTCGATGCGGCTCGTCGCGCTTGCCGAGGATAAGGAGTCTATCCTTTCCGCTCTGCACAAGACGGGCGCCGTCGAAATAGTTAAAACTCCCGAATTTTTCGAGGGGCGCAGGGTAACGGGCGACGTTGCCGCGCTTAAGGAAAAAAGGGACGTGCTCGAGCGTGCGAGCGAGCTTGTAAGGCGGCTTTCCGTCGAGTACAAGCTTTTAAAGCCGGAAGCCGACGGGTTTTCGCTATCCTACGACGAGTTTATGAAACTACCCGAGCGGGAAAGTGAAATACTTGCCGCCGCAAACGGCGTTTTGGATATGCAAAACGAGGCGGCGACTCTCGTTGCCGACGCGGCTGCAGATCGTGCCGTCGCCGCGGAATACGCTCCCTACTTCGGCGTTAACGAACGCCTATCTTCTTTTAAAGGCAGCGAAAAAACCGCTTGCCGTTTAGGAACGGTAGACGAAAGAAATTTCACCGCGCTTGCGGCATTTGCAAACGAACAAGCGCTTTTTACCTTGACCGATTTCGGCGGCGCGAACGGCAGGCGTGCGGTTTGCGCTATATATCATACGGAAATAGCCGCTCTTGCCGAAAAAACTCTTTCTGAAAACGGCTTTACGGATTGTCCGTTCAAGGACGATTCGACGGCGAGCGAGCGCATAGAGTTTTTTGAAAAGCGCGGCAAAAGCGCGATGGCACGCTCGGAAGAGTTGCGCAAAACGATAGGCGGCTCGGGTGAGTCGGTCAAGCAGTTTAAGTCGCTTTCCGATTATTATTATTTCCTTTTGCAAAAGCAGGAATGCGAGGACGGCTTCCTTTGCACCGATTCGTCTTTCGTGCTCGAGGCGTTCGTGCCCGAGGAGCGTGAAGACGAGGTACGCAAGGCGATAGAGGGCGTTACCGAATACGCTTATTGCGAGTTTACGCTCGTGCCCGAAGGCGAGTACGCCCCCACGCTTATGAAGAATAAAAAGGTGACGAAGCAGTTTGAATTCGTAACCAATCTTTATTCGGTGCCTAAGTATTCGTCTTTCGATCCGAACGCTATTTTGGGAGTTTTCTTCTCGGCGTTTATGGGCTTTATTACCGGCGACGCGGTTTACGGACTGTTGATGATCGTCGGAGGGTATTTATTCGCAAGATCGCGTAAGCGCGACGATTCGATGAGGCGGCTTGCAATGGTCATGGTATACAGCGGTATTTTTACCGTACTGTTCGGCGTTGCGTTCGACAGTTATCTCGGCATACCTCTTCTTAGGAACCTCGGAGTAATATCCAAACCCTTCTTGCCCGATCCTATAAGCGATACGTCGAGTATATCGGGGATAAACGTTCCGTCGCTGCTGCTCATAGCGCTCGGAATGGGCGTCGTTCATATTATGGCGGGCTTGTTTATAACCGCGCTTATTCATTTCGAGCACGGCAGAATTCTCGACGGAATATTCGACGGCATAGTGTGGGATATATTCCTCGGCGGCGGAATATTCGCCGTTCTCGGCATAACGGGTACCCTTCCGGGCGTTACTACTCCCGCGGCTATAGTTACCGTCGTTGCTTTGGCAATAGGGGCGCTAACTTCCGGGCGGCACGAAAAGGGCTTGTTCGGCAAGGCTAAAAAATGCTTCGGCTCGCTGTACGGGTTGATTAACTATCTTTCGGATATTTTAAGCTACGCTCGTTTATACGGTCTTATGCTTTCGGGCGCACAGATAGCGTCTATAGTATCAAACCAACTTGCGTTGCCGATGCTCACCTCTCCGGGCGGAGTAGGGGGCGTTGCGGCGTGCGTGCTTATAATGCTCGTGGGGCATTTGTTTAATATAGCAATGGGCTTGCTCGGTGCGTTCGTTCACGACGCAAGACTTCAGTACGTTGAATTTTTCTCGCGCTTTTACGAGGGTGACGGCGAACTGTTTACCCCATTCGGCATGAAATTCGAGCATTTGTATCTCGAATAACCAAAGAAAAACCGACGGGCTTACGACCTCGTAGGTCGGTCGTTTAAATAAAAAAACATTTCTCATTAAAGCAAAAAAACGGAGGAACAAAAATGGTAACAGGACAGATTATTGCGGTTATAGGACTTGCGGCTTGCATGATTTTTTGCGGTCTCGGCAGTGCGATCGGGCTTTATAAGGCGGGCTCTGCGGCTTCTGCCGTAATCGGCGAGGACGGCAAAAAGTTCTCCAAGGTGTTCATTCTTGCGGTACTCCCCGCGACCCAGGGTATTTACGGCTTCGTTATAACCATTATCGGTATATCGAAAATTGCCGTTGCCACTACCGTCGGAACGGGGCTTGCCGTTTTGGGCGCAACCCTGCCTATGACTATAGTCGGCTTTGCTTCGGCTATTTTCCAAGGTCTTACGTCGGTTAGCGCAATACTTGCCGTCGCTAAGAACGACAGCGTAGGCGCAAAGATGATGCTTTTCCCCGCAATGGTTGAAACGTACGCAATTCTCGCACTCGTTATAACCATCATGATGTTGGGTGCCGTAGGCTAAAAATGAACGACAATCGGGCTATAATCGAAAAAATAATATCCGATGCCGAAAAAAGTGCAGAACAAACGGTGAGCGCGGCGGTTGCCGCCGCCGAAAAAGCCGTTGAGGACGCGCATACAATTGCCGACGCGCAATTGGCGAGCGTTCGTGCGGATGCCGAAGAGTCGGGCGAGAGCATTCTTGCTCGGCGTGCTACGCTTGCCGGGCTCGACGGAAAAAAAGCCGTGCTTTTAGCAAAGCAGGCTGTTATTTCCGCTGTATTCGACAAGGTGCTTGCCGCGCTTTGCTCCGCTCCGGAAGACGCTTATTTCGCGCTTGTAAAAAGACTTGCGGAAAGCGCCGCGGAAGACGGAGACGCGGTTATTCTATCCGAAAACGCGCCCTTTGCGGCTGAAAAGCTCGAAAGTGCGCTCGGCGGCAAGGTCAGGGTATTAAAACAAGGAAAATTCAAGGGCGGCGCCATCGTTTCGGGTGAAAAGCGAGATACCGATTTTTCGTTCGAGGCGTTAGTTGCCGACTATTACGAGAGGCATTCGGGCGACGTCGCCCGCGCGATATTCCGCAATGAATAAAACCAAGAAAAACGTAACTTATATAACCGCTACCTGCAAGGCGGCGGAAAATAAGCTGCTCGGCAGCGAACGCATACGGCGAATAGCAGAGGCTCCGACCGAAAAAGAGGCGTACGCGGTTCTTCGCGAAACGTCTTTCGGCGGCGGTATAGATTCGACCGATTCCGAGGAGATAATCAAGGCGGAAGAACGGCTTTTGCTCGACTTTGTAAGGGAGTACGCTCCCGACGAAAGTTGTCTTGCGTTTTGCCTTTTGCCGTACGATTTTTATAATGCCGAAGCGGTGGTGAAGTGCCTTTATACCGGTAACGATACGGCTAAGTTCGTCGGCGCCGAGGGGTTTTTTACCGTGGAAGAACTGGTAAACGCGGCAAGTTCGCTCGGCGAGGACGTTAAGTCGGATATTCCGCGCGAGCTTATATCCGCCATGCGCGAGGCGAAAGCGGCTTTGGAAGCGGGCAAAAACGGAGTTGCTTCGGGTTCAATATTTAAAAAAGCCGAGTACGCGTGCTTGCTTGGCAAGTGCAAACACGGCTATATGAGGAAAATGCTCGTCGATAAAATCGACGCCATAAACGTTTCGGTTTGTTTAAGATCGGGCAGCGCTTCGGTTGCTAAATCGCAAAAGATAGACGGCGGAACGCTTACCGAAAAGCAGATAGAGGCGCTACTCTTAAAAGACGAAAAGGCGGTAGCCGAGTCTTTTGCGAATTCTAAGCTTAAGGACGTAGTCGTTAGTTCGGTTCGCGCGGCGAATGATTTTAAGCCGCTCGTCGATCTCGAAAAGGAAATAAACTGCGGAGCGGCAAAGCGCGCTTACGACGGAAGATACACCGAGCAAAGCGGAACGGTTCCGTTCATCGCTTATTATCTGAGACGGTTATACGAAATAACTTGCGTCAGAATTATTTTGTCGGGCAAAACTAACGGGCTCGACGGCGCTCTTATATCCAAGCGGTTAAAAAACCTTTAACTTAGAGCGCGTAACGGAGTATTCGTATGGATAAAAAAATGGCTATATTGGGCGAGGGCGACAGCGTTCTCGCGTTTAAGGCGGGTGGAGTCGACGCTTATTACGCATCCGATAGGGAACAAGCGAAAGACCTTTTAAGGCGGCTTGCCAAGGAATACGGCGTAATATTCATTACCGAAGGTCTTGCCGAAAGCATGGACGACCTATTGAAACGGTTTAATTCGCAGCCTTACCCGGTAATTATACCTCTGCCGTCCGAAGACGGTAGCGGCTACGCTCGGAAAAAGCTTAAGGAACGCACCGAAAAAGCTTTGGGCGTGGATATTTTGTTTAACTGACGGTTATTCGTCGACGGCGAGCGGAATACCCTCGCCTTACGGTAATAATACAGGAGCTAATAAATGCAAGGCAGAATCATAAAAGTGGCAGGACCGCTCATCGTTGCCGAAAACATGGGCGATTGCAAGGTTTACGACGTCGTGCGGGTGGGCGAGCAAAAGCTCATCGGCGAAATAATAGAATTGCGCGGCGACAAGGCGTCCGTTCAGGTATACGAGGAAACCGCGGGGCTTAAAGTGGGCGATTCGGTTTACTCTACCGGAGAACCGTTGTCCGTAGAACTTGCCCCCGGTCTTATAGAAGGAATATTCGACGGAATTCAACGTCCGTTGACCGAAATAGTAAAACGCTACGGTGATCGTATTACGAGAGGCATTTCTGTCAACAATCTCGACCACGAAAAATTATGGCAGTTTGTTCCGACGGCAAAGGTCGGCGACGAGGTTGCGCCCGGCGACGAGCTCGGGTACGTGGACGAAACGGGCGTAGTGCGTCATAAAATAACCGTACCCTTCGGCGTTAGCGGAAGAGTGGCGGAAATATACGAGGGTAATTTCAATATTACTCAAACCGTTGCCGTCATAGACGACGGCAAGCAGAAAAAGAACGTGGCAATGCTTCGCAAATGGCCCGTCAGAAAAGCCAGACCGTATGCGGAGAAACTGCCGCCGTCCATGCCTATGGTTACCGGGCAACGCGTTATCGATACGCTGTTCCCGATAGCGCGCGGTGGTTGTGCCGCCGTTCCCGGTCCGTTCGGAAGCGGAAAAACGGTAGTTCAGCACCAGCTTGCCAAGTGGGCGGACGCTAAGATTATAGTTTACGTAGGTTGCGGCGAACGCGGTAACGAAATGACCGACGTTTTGAACGAGTTCCCCGAACTTAAAGATCCTACCACGGGCGAACCGCTTATGAAGCGTACCGTGCTTATCGCGAATACTTCGGATATGCCGGTTGCCGCAAGAGAAGCGTCCATTTATACGGGCATTACCATAGCCGAATATTTCAGGGATATGGGCTACGACGTCGCGATAATGGCGGACTCCACTTCGCGTTGGGCGGAAGCGCTGCGCGAAATGAGCGGTCGTCTCGAAGAAATGCCCGGCGACGAAGGCTATCCCGCGTACCTCGCTTCGCGACTTGCGGAGTTTTACGAGCGTGCGGGTATAGTTAAGGTTTTGGGCAAAGAAAACAAAATCGGTTCGATAACGGCAATAGGCGCGGTATCTCCTCCGGGCGGCGATCTTTCCGAGCCGGTATCACAGGCGACGTTGCGCATAGTCAAGGTTTTCTGGGGCTTGTCGGCATCGCTTGCTTATAAAAGGCACTTCCCCGCGATCGATTGGCTGGTAAGCTACTCTCTTTACGCAGACAGGTTGGGCGAATGGTTTAAGCAGAACGTCGGACCCGACTACGTCGAACTGAGATCGTTTATTATGCGCGTGTTGCAAGAAGAAGCCGAACTTGACGAAATAGTAAGGCTCGTCGGTATGGACGCGCTTTCCTACAAGGACCGTATGACTATGGAAACGGCGAAGATGATCCGCGAGGATTATTTGCACCAAAACGCTTTCCACGAAACGGACACCTACACTTCGCTTACCAAGCAGTATAAAATGCTTAAGCTGATATACGAGTTTTACCGTCTCGGTAATATTGCGATAGACAATTACGCCGAGCTCGACGATATTCTCGGAATAAGCGCCAAAGAAAAGCTTGGCAGGGCGAAATACGTTGCCGAAAGCGATATCGATTCGCTCGACGTGCTTTTGCGCGAAATGACCGCCGAACTGAAAAAAATAGCGGAGACGGGGGATAGCGATGTATAAAGAATATAAAACCATAAGAGAGGTCGTCGGACCGTTGATGCTCGTCGACGGCGTTGACGGCGTAGGTTATAACGAACTCGTCGAAATTACTCAGGCAAACGGCGACGTGCGCCGCGGAAAAGTGCTCGAAGTAAAGGACGACAAAGCCGTCGTTCAGCTATTCGAGGGTGCGCAAGGTCTTAAAATTTCCGATTCCAAGGCACGCTTTTTGGGGCACGGAATAGAACTTGCCGTTTCCGCCGATATGCTCGGACGCGTATTCGACGGCATGGGCAATCCTCGCGACGGCGGCGCTCCGGTTATTGCGGATAAAAAGCTCGATATTAACGGCGAGCCTATAAATCCCGCCGCGCGCGATTATCCCAACGAGTTTATACAAACGGGAATTTCGGCAATAGACGGTCTTAATACCCTTGTTAGGGGGCAAAAGCTACCGGTGTTTTCGATGAGCGGTCTGCCGCACGCGGAACTTGCCGCGCAAATTGCAAGACAAGCAAAGGTAAGATCGGGCGAAAGTAACTTTGCCGTTGTTTTTGCGGCGATAGGTATTACTTTCGAAGAAGCCGAATATTTTATCGACGATTTCAGAAAAACGGGCGCTATAGAAAGAACGGTGCTTTTTACCAACCTTGCGAGCGATCCCGCAATCGAGCGTATTTCCACGCCGAGAATGGCGCTTACTTGTGCAGAATATCTCGCTTTCGAGCTCGGAATGCACGTGCTTGTAATAATGACGGATATTACCAACTATGCCGAAGCTCTTCGAGAGGTTTCGGCGGCGCGCAAGGAAGTTCCCGGCAGGCGCGGTTACCCCGGTTATCTTTATACCGACCTCGCTTCTCTTTACGAGCGTGCCGGAAGGATTAAAGGTAAACCCGGTTCGATTACTCAAATACCCATTCTCACCATGCCCGAGGACGATAAAACGCACCCCATTCCCGACCTTACCGGGTATATTACCGAGGGACAGATCATTCTCTCGCGCGAGCTGTATAAAAAGGGCGTAAATCCGCCTATAGACGTTTTGCCCTCGCTTTCTCGTCTTAAAGATAAGGGCATAGGCAAGGACAAAACTCGCGAAGACCATGCCGATACCATGAACCAGCTTTTTGCGGCGTATGCGCGCGGTAAAGAAAGTAAGGAGCTTGCCGCTATTTTGGGCGACTCCGCGCTTACTCCGACGGATAAACTCTACGCACGCTTTGCCGAGCAGTTCGAAAAAGAATACGTTTCGCAGGGCTTCGAAGCAAACCGTCCGATAGAGCAAACGCTCGACCTCGGCTGGAAGCTTTTATCGTTACTCCCGAGGAGCGAACTTAAGCGTATTAAAGAGGCTTTACTCGATAAATATTATACCGAAAACGCGTAAGGCGGTAATTGCCCCCTTTGGGCGTTGAATAAGGAAAGGTAAAATGTCAAGATTGAACGTCAACCCCACTCGTATGGAGTTGAAAAAACTAAAAGCGCGGCTTAAAACGGCTACGCGCGGACATAAACTCTTAAAGGATAAATCGGACGAAATGATTCGTAGGTTTACCGTGCTTTTAAGGGAAAACAAACGCCTTAGGGACGAAGCCGAAAAAGAACTCGGTTCGGTGCTTAAGGAGTTTTCGTTCGCCAAAGGGCAGATGAGTTCCGCCGCCATAGAAAACGCCTTTATGATTCCGACCTCTTCGCTTAGCGTGGATTGCGGATTGACTACCGTTATGAACGTCGTCGTGCCCGAAATCAAGGTTAAGGAAAGTAAATCGGACGAGCCTTATCCGTACGCTTTTTCGGCGGTTACCAGCGAGGCGGACTATTCCGTTCGCCGTATTTCGTCGGTTATCGCCAAGCTCGTCAAGCTTGCCGAAGTCGAAAAACAAACGGCTATGCTCGCCGACGAGATAGAAAAGAACAAGCGCAGAGTCAACGCGTTAGAGTACGTCATGATACCTCAGCTCGAGGAAACTATACGCTACATTGCCTCCAAACTCGACGAAAACGAGCGCGCGGCAACGACGAGATTGATGAAAGTCAAGTCGATGATAGCCGAAAGAGTCGAAGGATAGTTATTTATGATTTTTAAAAACCCGCCTGTTAAGGTCGAAGTGTGTGATAATCGACCTATAGGCGGGTTTTTTATTTGTTATTCTTTTTGTTTTAAGGCTGGTTTGCTTGCGTGTTGCATACAAAAGCAGATAAATAGTGCGCGTGCTTAGGATTTTTTTGTTTTAAGGCAAGAGCGTTTTTTCTTCGGAAAAGGCGTTTTTGTCTTTTTTGCAGGTCAAAAATGTGTTTTTTTGCTGAAAAATCAAAAAAATACCGCGAAAGTATTGTAAATTTTCTCGCGTTATGTTAATATATTAATAACCGAAAACTAATATGTTACGCGTATGTTGCGCGGGCGCGCCTCGCGCATGTTATTTCGGAATTCCGGTTCGTCTTTAACTTAGGGAGATTGTCGGGTATGATTAGAAGAAAAAAAGTCGGCTTAATAATAAGCTTAATTCTTGCGGCGTCTTGCGTGTTTGCTTCCGCCGCAACGGTTGTTGCCGCCGAAACGCACGACTATAAAGCCGAGATGTCAGACGTCTACGAGCAGTATGAAGAAGCCGTAGCTCGTTCGGGTATTATGGTTGGCGAAAACGCCGACACCCGTTATAAAACTTACTTGGACAATGCTCTTTCCGTTGCCGAGCTCGACGATGAGTTTGCCGCAGACGGTTTGGGCGTTCTTCGCGGTGTGGGAGAGCTTGCCGAAAAAAGAAACGAGCAAAAGAAACTATTGGAAGATGAATTTAAAGGCGAGATCGAAACTTCGAGTTTAAGCGCGGCTGAAAAGCTTGCAAACGATTTTTTAAAAACTTTCGTTTTGGATGCCGCCGCTTTGCAAAGCGCGGACGCGTTTAATACAAAAAAAGATATTCTCGAAAATTCGTTAACAACTTATAAGGCTGCTATTCAAGCGATAAAAGACGAGGATGTTGCCGAGTTTGAAACTGATCGTGCTCAAATGGCAAAGGAAATCGGGGAGAAGTTTGACGAACTTACGATAAAAGGCGTAGAGTCGGTCGGTAATCAAGTTGCCGGTTCCTATTCTACCGTTCAATACAGCAAATTAGAAGAAGTTTTAAAAATGTACGTTACGAGGACGGAAACGGACGGCGTAACGGAATACAAACCTAAGGAAGGCGAGTCGCTTGCCAACGTTGCATACGACGTTGCCGAGGTTGCTCAAAAACGTACAGATCTCAAAGAAATTTGCAATGTTGCGATAGCCGAGTTAGAGGCTGTACCCAGAAACGTTCTCGAATTAACGTATGCGCTTTACAACGATTTCGTTGCTTGCAAAGACGATTTGAAAAAACTCAACGACGAACTCGATGGTCTCGGCTATTCGGATGCTGCCGCAAAACGAATTGAAATAGCGGCTAAAGAAAGCGCATTAAGCGAATTGGCGGAGGCTGTAAAAAATGCCGCGCCTTCGGCGATTAGTTTTTATGAAGGCGGTAGTGCGGAGGTACAAGCTTGTTATTCTAAAGAGGTTAAGGCTCTTAGGGACTTTATGCTCGATCCCCCCGTCGTTACCGTAACCCAATATCAGTCCTCTTTGAAAGACAAATATAACGCGGTGACGGTTACCGCTTATTACGTAACCGAAGAAGACGGTACTCTTAAAGAAGCTAAAGTTTTTCCGTCGGTAGAAGACGGCGGCGTACTTGAAGTTTTTGCCAACGCCAACGGCGCGGCGAAAAGAACGGCTAACAATCTCGTCAAAGAAGAGAATAAGAATTTATCCGTTGCATATTTGCTCAATATAAGCGTTCGTAACGGTTATAGGGCGTTCGAAGTTCCCACCTCGATATACAGGCTGGATACCGAGGGTAACAAAGTAACCGATGCGTACGGCAATCCCGTTAAGGACGAAGTTTGCTATCGCATTGAAATAGATCTTAACAAATATTACGAAAACTATTGCAAGGCTACCGGATACGAGCAAGACAAGCTCGACAACGTGAAAAACGCGTATGAAGCCGTCAAAGGCGGCGAGGGTGCGCTCTGCTACGGATACGGCGACGGTGCGATAGAAAAGGCTCTCGCTGCGGGTAACAAGCAAACGAAGCTGGAGGAGGGAACGTTGGTGTTTTATACAACAGGCTTAAACAATTTGTGCATTGCCGGTACGGGATTGGAAAATTGGCTTACCAATCCTTGGACGTACGTAATTTTGCTCGTTGCGCTCATTCTGTTAATAGTCATAATCAAACTCATCGTCAAGCATTGGAAATATACCATTAGGTTTATCGTCAACGGCGGTTCGCGCGTTCGTTCTATCAGGGTTTCTAAGGGCGAAGCAATTGTGCTTCCCGAGTCGCCCGTCAAGACCGGCCTCGTATTCGGCGGCTGGTTCGTCGATTCGGCTTGCACCGTCAGATTCCTCGAAACCAAGCTTAACCGCAGAAGAGGATATAAGCTTTACGCTAAGTGGTCGGCGCCCGTTTCGGCAGAAGTTCTCACTTCTTTCTACGACGGTTTGCGTACTCGCATGTCTTCATACGAAAAGCGTAGCTTTAAGCCCACGCTCGGTATGGTAGAAAAAGACCTTATAGCAAATATGTTCGGCAGAGAAAATTACATTATTCTCTATCTCGCGCTCGATCCCGCAAAAGCGGTTGAACTCGTCGACGTTCCCGCACAATATTCGCATAAGGATAAGAAGTTCGCCTCACTTCCCACAAAGATCATTATTTCCGATCCTCAGACTTATGCGGACGCATTAAAGCTTACCGAATACACGATGCTTTCCAAGGGCTTGCAGCTTATGGAAGAGGATAGACTGCCCGAGCTTATCGCTTCGACGGTGGAAGAGCGTACGAACGGATTTGCATATTTCGTCAGAAACGAAAGAGTCGCCGCAACTACCGCGGACTATTTCGAACTTCTCAGAATTACCGTCAAGTCTTACGTTATGGAAACGGATAACGGCAAGTTTAAACCGGGCGACAGATTTACTTTCGCAAGAATTTATTACGATGCAAAATCGGTCGATCTGTACTTGCCTGCAATAAAGGGCATTAAGGAGCTCGAAAAAGGCTCGCGCGATCCGAGGTTTGGCGACACGCCCGTACATATCGTTATTTGCGATAACAGCGATATGGAAAAAGCATTCGGTTTGATAGAAAAAGCAATGCTTTACTACGGCTTCACCAAACATCCCGAAAACAGTAACGACCTCGAAGACGTTGTTCTTTCCGATACTAACGGCTTCGCTTACTCGGTCAGATTCTGATAACAAAATCAAATACGAGCCGTCGCATAATGCGGCGGCTCTTTTCGTAAAAAGTGCAGGTTATCAACATTTTTGTAACTTTTAAAATAGAATTGTGGATAACTTTGTGGATAACTCGGCAAAAAAAGTGCATAACCGCAGTTTACAAAAGGTCTTGCTTTTGTGAGGTTGCGGCGGTAAAATCGGAGGTAATATGACCGAGCTTGAAGAATTCCATTTGCTCGTCGGCGAAACGATGATGGAGTGCCAATGCATAGAGCACGACGTTAAGGTTATTTACGCGGCGATGAAAAAAGGCGATTTTAGGGAAAACTATTCGGATATTTCGCAGTATACGCTGGGAAAAACGCTTAGGGAGCTCGAAGAACTCGACATTTGCAACGTCAATCCGTTTTTTTCGGTCAACGATTACGAGCTTTTGGATAGTATCAGGGCTATTCGTAACCATTGGGCGCACAGGGGCTACGTTGAATTTGCATATAAGCGGGGCGCGGCTTACGACCGTGCTTTTGCCGACGAGTACGAGCGGCTGAAAAACGACTTCAAAACGCTTATAGCGCTTAGCGAGCAAACGGAAAAAATACGCTTCGAGGTAATGAGAAAATTCGGGCGTATATAGTTTTAAGTTATAGATTATTGTTCGTTTGCTAAACCGCCGGTTTAATCGGAAAACTTACGTGCGGCAAAAACTGTAACCGCCGCGTGCGGCTTGCTTG
>CAZHGN010000006.1:0-23491 GCA_964532155.1 uncultured Acidiphilium sp. | reverse complement strand
GTGCTTGGCAAAAGGATAGGCTCGCGGCGTCATAAAAAGGCGTTCCCGCAATATATTATGTAGCGGAGCGCTTTTAAGTTGAAATTTAAAAATATTCTTATCGCCGCGCTTGCCGTGGCTTACTGTGTAACTCTTGCAGTAGTTTTTATTCCGCCTAAAGAGGGCGAAAAACTCGAGGCGGGCGCAACGCCCGCGCTTAACTATACGATAGCGATAGATGCGGGGCACGGCGGTATAGACGGCGGTGCGGTCGGTGTGAAAACGGGCGTTGCAGAAAGCGACGTTAACCTTGCCATTGCTCTTTTAACGGAGGAAATTTTTAAAAAGGGCGGCTTTAACGTCGTTATGACTCGTTCGTCGGCAGGCGGCTTATACGGTCTTCCGTCGGCAGGTTTTAAAAAACGCGATATGAAAAAGCGCGCCGAAATCATCAGAGAGGCGGCTCCTGCGGTCGTTTTGTCCATTCATCAAAACAGCTGTAATTCTTCGTCTCGCCGCGGTTCTATGGTTTATTACGCTTATGGTGACGAGGGCGGCAAAGAACTCGCCGCAAGCGTTTGCAAAAACGTAAACGAAATGCCCGAAAAACCGCGCGCATGCGTTAGTTTCGCGGGGGACTTTTTCATTCTGAATACGTCGCATGCTCCCTCGGTAATAGTAGAATGCGGTTTTTTATCGAACGCCGAAGACGAGGCGCTTTTGTGCAACGACGGCTACCGAGAAAGGCTTGCTTACGCCATTTATTTAGGCGTGGTTAATTATCTCGCGGCATAAAGGCTTTCGCACTTGCTTTTCGAGGATGCGGCATATTGCGCATATTGCCGCGGCGCCGTTAAAATAATTGAAATTGTAGTTAAAGTATGGTATAATTTACTACGGATAAATTCGGCTATGGCTTTTGCCTTTGCCTAAACATATAAAATAAAGAGGATACGATATTGTTCGATATCGAGCAAAAACTTAAACCCGAAGAAGCTCGGCTGATAAATCCCGTCGTTTTGGCATACGTCGGGGACGGCGTGCATACTCTTTACGTGCGTGAAAAGCTCGCGTATTCGTCCACTGCGAAAAGCGGTGAACTGAATAAGAGGGAGGCGAAAATCGTGTGCGCTTCGGCTCAGGCGCGCGCGGCTAATCTTTTAATGGAAGAGTTTACCGAAGAAGAGCTTGCCGTTTACAAGCGCGCCCGCAATTCGAAAAAGGGCAGTAAAGCAAAAAACTCGACCGCGGGCGACTACGTAAAGTCCACCGGATTCGAAGCGGTCGTCGGTTATTTGTATATAACCGGAAGAATAGAGCGGCTTAACTATTTGCTTGAAAAAGCCGAGGGCTGCCAAGAGGAATAAAGGAGCAAATTAAATGATTATCGAAGGAAAAAATGCGGTTACCGAACTGCTTAAAACGCAAAAGACGATAGATAAAATACTTGTTCAAAACGGCATGCGCGACGAGCAGTCGAGGGGTATAGTCGCATTTGCGCACGAGCGCGGCGTTAAAGTCGCGTACGCGGATAAATCGGTGCTCGACAAAAAGAGTATCGGCGGCAGACACCAAGGCTTTATGGCGTTCGTGTCCGATTTCGAATATGCCGACGAGGACGAAATGATAGCGCGCGCCGCCGACAAGGACTGTTTCTTTTTGGTGCTTGACGGTATTGAAGATCCGCACAACCTCGGGAGTATAATAAGGGTTGCGGAATGCGCGGGAATAGACGGAATATTTATAGGTAAGCATCGCAGTGCCGCCGTTACAGACTCGGTAATGCGTATTTCCGAGGGAGCGGCTAACCATATCCCGGTTGCAAGAGTTGTCAATATGAACGCTATCGTAGACAAGCTTAAGGATGCGGGCGTGTGGGTTTACGCGCTCGAACTCGGCGGTCAGGACCTTTATAAAACCGATCTTCGCGGAAAAATCGCAATAGTAATCGGCGGCGAGGACAGCGGCGTGAACAAGCTTACGCAGACCAAGTGCGACGCAGTCGTTTCGGTAGAAATGAAAGGCGAAATCAATTCGCTTAACGCGTCCGTCGCTTGCGGCGTTGCCGTATTCGAGGCGTTGCGCCAACGCAGAGGTTGAGTTTTGAGCGAAGAATATATGCAATCCGAACCATTGACGGCAAAGGGAAACGCGCTGTCGGACGAAAAACTCGTCGAGCTGTATAAAAGCGGCGACGGCGACGCCTTTAACGAGCTTTACGCAAGATATAAATACGTTATTATTGCCGCCTCGCGCTATTTTTATTTGAGCGGCGGCGACAAGGACGACGTTTTGCAAGAAGGGCTTATCGGTTTATTTAAGGCGGTTGACGGCTATAACGGTAAAAGCAGTTTTAAAAGTTACGCTTATTTGTGTATAAAGCACACGGTGCTTACGGCGGTTAAAAGTTCGCTTAGCAATAAGAATAAGCCGCTTAGGGATTACGTGTCTATATACGGCACTTCGTCCGAGCTTAACAGCCTTCTCGGCGGCGATCCCGAAGAAAAGGTCATAGACGACGAAAACTCTAACGAGTTTATGGACATGCTCGGCAAAAAACTGTCTAAATTCGAAAAAGAAGTGCTTGGTCTGTATCTCGACGGTTTAAATTACGCGCAGATCAGCGAAACTCTTAATAAAAGCGAAAAGAGTATAGATAACGCTCTTCAGCGTATACGTAAGAAAATATCCCGCATGTCCTAAACGGCAAGTCCGTTTTACGGCTTTCGGCGGAGGAGAATAAAAATGTCCTATTTGGCGTTATACAGGGCGTTTCGCCCCAAAACATTCGACGAAATAATCGGACAAGAGCATATCGTTCGGACTCTCGTCAATCAAATAAAAACAGACAAAGTAGGTCACGCCTATCTTTTTTGCGGTGCGAGAGGAACCGGCAAAACAACTGCGGCAAAGGTTTTTGCGCGCGCCATAAATTGCTTATCGCCGGTAAACGGTAGCCCGTGCGGCGAGTGCGAAGTGTGCAAAAAACTCGAAAATTCGACAAATCTCGACGTTCTCGAAATGGACGCCGCTTCCAATAACAAGGTAGAAAACGTTAGGGATATACGCGATAAAATACAGTATCCCCCGGTTGCCGGAAGATATAAAGTATATATCATCGACGAAGTTCACATGCTCACGACCGAGGCGTTCAACGCGCTTTTAAAAACGCTCGAAGAGCCGCCCGCGCACGCCGTGTTCATTCTTGCAACGACCGAAGTGCATAAACTTCCTGCAACTATTTTGTCGCGCTGTTTGCGGTTCGACTTTAAACTTATTCCTACGGCTACCATTGCTTCGCTTATATCGGGAATATACGATAAAATCGGTAAAAAATACACGGCCGAGGCGATAAACGCCATAGCCGCGGCGGGCGAGGGTAGCGTGCGCGACGCGTTATCCATTGCCGACGTTTGCGTGTCGTTCAGCGACCAAACGCTTAGTTACGACGACGTTATCGAGGTGCTCGGCACGTCCGATCGCAAAAAAATAGAAGTGCTCGTTTCCGAAATAATCGACGGAAACACCGGCGGCATATTGTCTGCGGTAGACGAGCTTTGCATGCACGGCAAAAGCGTTTCGGTACTCAACCGCGACCTTTGCTCGGCTATTCGCGATTTGCTCGTAATCAAAACTTGTAAAGAACCGAGGGCAATCTTGGGATTGCCGCAAGATAAATTCAACGAACTTAAAGCGCTTGCGGAAAAATCAGACGTTCACGCCCTTTTGCGCTATCTCGAACTGTTTTCGGCGGTGGAAACCGAGCTTAAATACAGCACTCATCCGAGAATAGTCTTCGAAACGGCGGCTGTAAAAGCGGGAATGCCGTCGGCGGATTATAATATCGACGCACTTCTTGCGCGAATATCCGCTTTGGAAAAAACGCTTAACGAAATTGCTCAAAGACCTGCGGTTTTGCCGCTGACGGAGGAATTTCCTCCACGCGTTTCTTCGAACTCGACAAAGCCTGCCGAGCAGACTGCGAAAGTTGCTGAAAAATCGGATATAAAACCCCAAGCGGCTACGGTGAAAAAGGAAACCGTCGAAACGGTTGCCGCCGTACGCGAGGAAAGCAAGCCTTCGCCCGAGGCGGCTGAAAAACCGAAAAAACAACCCAAACAAGAAGTTTTGTCCGGGTTCGAGGCTGCGGCTGACGAGTTTATTCCGCCCGACGAGGACGGCGGATTTATTTTGCCGAGCGATTTCGATATGCCAAAGGCGAAAAAACAGTCCGAAACTGCGGTGAATACAGCGCCGAAGACGGTGATTTCCGCACCGTCTAAGCCTTCGGTTGCGCCGGCGGCTTCACCTGACGCCGAAAGGGCATGGGGTGCGATACTTCGGGCAATGCGCAAGGATAAAGAAATAATGCTTTGGGCGGCGTGCGAGGACGTAGCCGTTTCTTCGTCGGGCTCGACCTTCTGCATTTTTGCTTCGGGCGAAAACGAGTATACTTTTTTAAGCAAGCCCGAAAATGCGGATAAGCTTAAAAATTACGTTTTAGGCGAGGGCTTTGCGGATTTAAAAATAACGACGGGCGGCTCGGACGAACCCATCGCGACTTCTTCCTCGGACGAGGTCGATGCGGTTAAGGAACTTTTTAACGGCGAAAAGCTTACTATAAAGGATTAAGTTAACAGGAGAATAATAAAATGGCAGGATTTAAAGGTTTTGGCGGCGGCTTCGGCGGCGGCAACGCTCAGATGCAACAGCTTATGAAACAGGCGCAAAAGATGCAAGAGGAAATGGCTCAGGCACAGCAAGAGCTCGACGAAGCCGAACTCGTAGGCGAAAGCGGCGGCGGCTTGGTTAAGGTTACCGTCAACGGCAAAAAGGTCGTTTCGGCAATTAAAATCAGCCCGAACGCAGTTGATCCCGACGATATGGAAATGCTCGAGGATCTCGTGGTGGCGGCACTTAATTCGGCTTATGAAAAAGCAGACGAACTTTATGCCGAAAAAATGGGCAAGTTCGGCGGCGTAGGCGGAATGTTATAAACGCTAACGGACGATAAATCGGCGTATAGGTCGATTATCGGCTATTTCGGAGTTATTGATGAAAGTTTTTATCGAGCCTATCGGAAGGCTTATAAACGAATTTACAAAGCTTCCGGGCGTGGGGACGAAGACCGCTCAGCGTTTCGCTTATAAGATTATCAATATGAGCGATGAAGAGGCGGCGGCGTTTGCCCAAAGCATAATCAACGTAAAAAAGCAGGTCAGGTATTGCAAGGTTTGCGGAAATTATTCCGAGGGCGACGTTTGCGACGTTTGTCGCGAGCGCAAAAGCGATATAATCTGCGTGGTAAAAGAGCCCAAGGACGTAATTGCCTTGGAAAAGGCGCACGAGTTCGACGGCGTGTACCACGTTTTGCACGGCACGCTCAATCCGCTCGAGGGAATAGGCCCTAACGATTTAAGGATAAAAGAACTTTTGGAGCGCGTGTCGGCAGGCGGCGTAAAAGAAGTTATAATGGCGACCAATCCCGACGTGGAAGGCGAGGCAACCGCCATGTATATCGCGGCGCTTTTAAAGCCGCTCGGCGTTAAGGTAACCCGTCTTGCCCACGGCATTGCGGTCGGTACCGATATAGAATATGCCGATATAAGTTCGTTATCGCGTGCTTTGCTTGACAGAAGAGATATGTGACGGACGGTAATTTTAAACGTAAAACGCTCGTATAATAGTTACGGGCGTTTTTTTATGGGAAAAACAATTATGTCGGTCGCGAAAAACTCTTTCGTTCTGACCTTCGAAAAGCCGTCTTTTAAAGGCGCCGTTTTTTACTGCGCTAAATTGCGTACGGACGGCGTTGCGTATTTATATAAGAGCGCGGACGGCTACGGCTATACGTTATATAACTTAGACGGCAGTCGCGCCGCCTTTTGCGGAAACGCGAGTTTGTGCGTGGCGCGGTATCTTTTCGATAGCGGCTTGCAAAAAAGGGAGTCTTTTTCTGTTTTTACCGATTCGGGCAAGCGGAGCGTTACCGTTGAAAAATGCGGTGAAAAAACCCGCGTTACGCTTGCTTTGCCGTTGCCGAGCGAATACGGCGTTTGCGGCTACGATAAGGCGCGCGGTCGGCTTGTCGTAAACGACTGTGAAAACAAGGTCGAATATTCCGCGCGGTTGATAGATACGGGCAACCGCCATGTCGTGATTTTCGGCGTTGAAACGGACGAGGACGAAAAGGTGCGCTTGTCGCTTGAAAAAAGCGGATTGTTCCCGGACGGCGTAAACTTAGAGTTTGTAACCGAGAGCGAAAACGGTTTGCGAGTGCGAGTGTACGAGCGAGGTTGCGGCAGAACCGCCGCTTGCGGAAGCGGTGCCGCCGCAGTTGCTTTTGCCGCACGAATCGAGGGTATTATGCGGGATAGAACCGCCGTTTATTTTGACGGCGGCGAGATTGACGTCGAGATCTTGCAACGCGAAATGCGCTTGACCGCTTTCCCGATATACGAAAAAAGAGGGGGAAGCAATGAGAATTAAAGAAGGCTACGTCGGCGGTTTTGGCGATTATATCTTTTCCGAAGTCTCGAAAAGGGTAGAAGAAGTGCGGCGCGAAAATCCGTCAAGGGAAATAATCGACCTCGGCGTGGGCGACGTAAAAATCCCCCTTTCGCGTTCTTGCGCAAAATCGATGAACCGAGCCGCGCTCGACCTTGCAAAAGAGCGGACGTTTAGCGGTTATCCGCCCGACTACGGCTACGAGCCGCTGCGCAAGGCGATATGCGCGCGTTACGCCGCGCTCGGTTGCGAAATATCTATTGACGAGGTGTTTATTACGTGCGGTGCAAAAACCGCGCTTGCCGACCTTGCTTCGCTAATAGAGGGCAAAGCCTTCGTGCATTTACCTAATTATCCGCTGTACGGCGAACTGTGCTCGGCTTTCGGTATAGAAACGGTTGCCGAAAAAATCGCGCTGTGCGATTGCGGCGATAGGGTGCTTGAAAGCGGGTGCGACGTTTGCTTTATATGTTCGCCTTGTAATCCTACCGGCGAAAAAATCGGCAAAGCAGAACTCGGCAATCTTGCACGCGTTATAGCAGATAGGCAAGGCGCGGTTATTTTAGACGCCGCTTACGCGTTTATGGACGACGGATACGAGCCGCCGTTTTTCAATTTAGATACGAATAAGACGGTGGTCGAGGTTAATACTTTTTCGAAAAGCGCGTCGTTTACCGGCGTGCGGTGCGGTTATATAATAATGAAAAAGGAAAATCCGTTATACGCCGCGTACGTAAAAGCGCTGTCGTTAAGATATAACGGCGTGAATATAACGGCGCAAAAGTCGGCTCTGTCCGTTTTTACCGCGGAGGGTAGGCGCGAAGTTGCCCGCCGCCGAGCGATTTACCGCGCCAACGCCGAAGTTATGGCGGCGCCCTTCGTCTCGCGGGGGTTTAGTTTTTCCGGCGGCGTGCTTGCTCCTTATTTGTTCATAGACGTTCGCGAAGACGGCAGAACTTTTTTTGAAAAACTGTTAAAAGAAGAACTCGTTTGCGTTACCCCGGGCGAGGGTTTTGGCGAAAAAAACGCGATACGCTTGTCTTGTCTTTGTACACACGCCGCCGCAATAGAGGGCGCAAGCCGAATAGCAAAATTTTTGGATAAACGTTAGTTATGTGACAAATGATTAATAAAAAGTGACGTTCATGAAAAAAATCGGCTCTTTTTTTGGTTAATGAAGGGTTAACTTAAAAAAAGCGTTGACATTGCCGTTTTGTTGTGCTAAGATTTGTTTGTTAAAATCTTAGGCATAATTTTTACTTATGATTAATAAACGTCGGTTTTGATACCGATTGTTGAAAGGATTTTTATGGAAAAAGAAGAAAAAACGACGTCGGCTGAAGTAACGGAACAAAATTCCGTCGTTCCTGCCAACGCCGATAAAAAAGCAAAAAAAGAAAAGCGTCGCCGCGGAGACAGAAAGGACGGAAAAAGATTAAGAAAAATCGATTCCATGCATGCGTTCATGCCCTATCTTTTGCCTAACCGCACGGATAACGAGGCGTGCATGAACGATTACGTCGACGTTACCGAGCTCGACAAGTATATTGCCGAAAAAAACGCAACGATGCCCGATTTTAAGTACACGGTATTCCATTACGTGCTCGCCGCGATCGGAAAAACGATTGCGCTCCGTCCCAAAATGAATTATTTTTATCAGGGGCACAGGCTTTACGAGAGGAATAACATTTCCTTTGCCTTTACCGCAAAAAGGAAGTTCGAGGATAAGAGCGACGAGGCGCTTGCCGTAATGAAGTTCGATCCCGAGGACGAGCGTTCGGCGGTGGAACAAATGCACTCAAAAGTCGAAAAATTCGTTACTAAAATAAGGCGCAAGTCGGAAAACGACGAGGCGACCGATATCATCGGCTCAATCGTTAAGTTCCCGCGCTTTATGATCAAAATTATCGTAAAAATTCTTAATTGGTTGGACTATCACGGCTGGATTCCGCAGGATTTTCTCGATTGCGATCCTTATCACTGCTCGGTATTCGTTACTAACCTCGGCAGCATCAAGTCGACGGCAAGTTATCATCATCTTGCGAATTGGGGTACGAACTCGCTGTTTATTATCGTGGGCGAAATTAAGAAACGCCCCGTTTTAGACGAAGAGGGCAATATCGTTCTTAAAAGAATGATGCCGATAGGTCTTACCGTGGACGAACGCATTGCCGACGGATTTTACTTTGCGAAAAGCTTTAAAATGTTCAAATATCTTCTCGAGCATCCCGCGCTTTTGGATTTGCCGTCGGATGCTCCTATAGATTACGAAATATAAAACGGTTAACGCCGCAAATGCTTATTTGCAGTAAAAAATAAAGTAAGATTTTCTAAAGAAAAGAGGTTTATTATGATCGATTACAATTCCGCACCTTGGCTTTCGAGCTACGGCGATAGAACTTTTCATCTCGAATATCCCGAGGAATCCATTAGCGACAAGGTATTGAAGACCGCCGACGAGGTTCCTTCCAACGTCGCTTTGTCTTATATGGACGGCAAAACGAGCTATAAGCAGTTAAAGGCAAAAATATTGGAAACCGCCGCCGCTTACACGGCGCTCGGCGTTCGCCCCGGCGACAAGGTTACCGTATGCCTGCCCAACGTACCGCAAGCGGTTTATTCGCTTTACGCGCTTAACTACATCGGCGCTATCGCGAGCATGATACACCCCCTTTCCGCAGAGGGCGAAATAGTATTTTTCTTAAAGACGGCAGGCAGTAAATACTGCATTACTCTCGATCAATTTACCAAAAAGTTCGACGAGGTTTTAAAACAAGTCGATCTCGAAAAACTCATTATCACCGGTGCCGAAGACGAACTCGGAGTTATCAAAAAAACGGCCTATAGGTTGTTTATCAAGACTAAAGAGCAAAAGAGCGTTAAGACCGCGGGCAAGATTTTGCTTTGGGACGACTTTATTGCAAACGGCAAGAATGTTTCTCCCGTTGCCGCGCACAAGGCGCCTTCCGATCCCGCAGTTATTTTATTCTCGGGCGGAACGACGGGCGTTACCAAGGGAATAATGCTCACCAACCTCAACTTCAACGCCCTTGCTTGCCAGACGATGGAAATGGCGCATTATCCCGTACGCGGCTCCAAAATGCTCGCCGCCATGCCCGTATTCCACGGCTTCGGACTCGGCGTGTGTATACATACCATGATGGTTGCCGGCGGTACGTCTATTCTCGTTCCCAGATTTAATGTAAAATCTTATTCCGAACTCATCAAGAAGAACCGTCCCAACTTTATTGCGGGCGTTCCCACGCTATACGAAGCGCTTACTCGCACTCAATATCTCGACGGAGTCGATTTAAGTTGCCTTAAGGGCGTGTTCTCGGGCGGCGATTCGCTTTCGGTAGAACTCAAAAAGAAATTCGATAAGTACCTTAAAGATCACGGTTGTTCGGTTCGCGTGCGCGAGGGTTACGGCACTACCGAGTGCGTAACGGCAAGCTGCCTTACACCGTACGATAAAGAAAAGGAAGGCTCGATCGGTATTCCGTACCCCGATACGTATTATATGATTTGCAAGCCCGGCACGACCGACGCTTGCGACGCGGGCGAGGACGGCGAAATATGTTTGCGCGGACCGTCCGTCATGCTCGGCTATCTCGACAGACCGGAAGAAACTGCAAACACGTTGAAAACGCACGCCGACGGCTATCTTTGGTTACATACCGGCGACCTTGGTTATATGGACGAAGAGGGCTTTATTTTCTTTAAGCAACGTATTAAACGTATGATAATCACGAGCGGTTACAACGTTTATCCCTCACAAATCGAAAACATCATCGACGGACACGAAGCCGTTCAAATGAGCTGCGTAATCGGCGTTAAGGATTCTTATAAAATGCAAAAGGTCAAAGCTTTCGTCGTGTTGAAAGAGGGCTTCGAGCCGAGCGACGAAATGAAGCAAAACATTCTCGACTATTGCAAAAAGCACGTCGCGAAATATGCGATGCCTTACGATATAGAGTTCCGCTCCGAGCTTCCCAAAACGCTCGTCGGCAAGGTCGCTTATACCGTACTCGAAAAAGAAGAGGCGGCTAAAGACGGCGAAAACGCTTAATTAAAAGGTTAATAATCAATAAAAGATCGGCGCTTCGGCATCGGTCTTTTTTTGACCGTGCGGCGCCGAGCGCGCAGCTTGCGAAACGTACTTGTAAAACACGGCGAAATACAACTTGTGAAAAATTCAAAAAATGCATTTACAATTCGGCGTATTTGTGTTAGAATAATACAAGAAGTTATGTGCTTGCTTGCAAGGGTTTGCGCTTTTTGCAAACTTTGCGGTTTAGATTATAGGCACGCGCGGTATTGTTACGCGCAAAATGCCGATAACGGGCTTATAGCCCGCCGTTTGGCGGCAAATCGGTACTGAGAGGTTTTATGAATAGAACGTTGAAAATTGTTTTAAAGACGCTTGTTTGCGTCGTTCTTGCGCTTTTAGTGCTCGTTGCCGGCTACTTAAGTTATTACACGCTTTCGTATAGCCGTATAGGCGATAAATCGATTATCCCCCAAGAGGGGACGAAACAGGAAAAACTCCCCAGCACGTCCGTGTCCTCCTTGCTTTCTTGGAACGTGGGGTTCGGCGCTTATAGTAACGACTATTCTTTCTTTATGGACGGCGGCAAATACTCGCGTGCGTTCTCTCGCGAGGCGGTAGAGGAAAATATCGACGGCGTTATTCAAAGGACGAAGTCTGCCGCCGATAAGTATTTGAGCGGCAACGGCTTTGATTTCATATGTTATCAAGAAGTCGATTTCGACTCGACGAGAAGTTATAAAGTTAACGAGCATGGCTTGCTCAAAACGGCGTTTTCCGAGTATTGGTCGACTTACGCTCAAAATTATAATTCGCCATACCTCGTTTATCCGTTCAATTCGCCGCACGGCGCAAACAAGAGCGGAATGGCAACTTTCAGCAGACATATAATCGATTCGGCAAAAAGGGTAGAACTTCCGGTAGAGGACGGTTTGAAAAAGATCGTCGATCTCGACAGATGCCTTTCGGTTAATCGCGTGCCTGTTAGCAACGGCAAGGACCTCGTTTTGATAAACCTGCATTTGACCGCTTATTCTTCGGACGGATCGATTGCGACTAAACAGCTTAAGCAATTGCTTTCGATATGCGCCGAGGAATATAATAAGGGTAATTACGTCGTGTGTGCGGGCGATTTCAATAAAGATCTGCTCGGCGATTCCACCGCGGTTTTCGGCAAGGGCGGCGGCGATTATTCTTGGGCAAAGCCGTTTGAAACCGAACTGCTCGAGGGTACTCATATGTCCCTTGTCGTTCCCGAGGAATCGGGCGAAGAGGGCACAAGGGTTAAAACGCCCACTTGCCGCAATGCGGACGCACCTTATAACGAAAATCAGTACGTAATCACCGTGGACGGTTTTTTAATTTCCGCCAACGTAAAGACGGTGGAGACCGGCGTTATAGATACGGGATTTAGGTATTCCGACCACAATCCGGTGTACTTGCGTTTTAAGTTTTAACAGACTCGCTCACTACTTTTAGGGAGCGTTTGGCGAAAAGTTTTTCGCCGTTAAGTCTTAAAGGAGGCAGTTAATGAATCGAATCGTCACAATAGGTAGAGAATTCGGAAGCGGCGGGCGCGAGCTCGGGCACAAGCTTGCGGAATTGCTCGGTTACGCTTATTACGATAACGAAATAATAACCGAAATCGCCAAGCGTACCGCTCTTTCGGAGGAATACGTGCGGCAGGTTGCCGAGCGCAAGCCGACGGCAGGCTTTCCGATACACGTCGGCGCAAGCTTTTATCACATGCCGGACGCCGCGTTTAATCAAAGTATTTCGGTTTACGCCGAACAGCATAAACTGCTTTTGGAACTTTCCGAAAAGTCCGACTGCGTTATCGTCGGGCGGTGCGCCGATTTCATTCTTCGCGATAAAAATCCTTTCCGCATATTCGTATACGCCGATACTGCAAGCAAGATCGAGCGTTGCGTTAAACGCAGTGCGGGCGGCGAGGCTACGAGCGAAAAGGAACTCAAGCGCAAAATTGCCGAAATCGACCGTAGGCGTGCCGAATATTATTCCTATTTCAGCGACGGAAAATGGGGCGCGCGCGAAAGCTACGACCTTCTCATAAACACCTCGGGCAAAAATATCGACGACGTCGCACGCGCCGCCTTCGAATATTTTAAAAAAATCGAAAAGTAACTTAAAAGAGTCTAAAAAAATAAATAATGCGGCGGCGGGCAGTCCAACTTGTTGGACCACCCGCCGCTTTTGCCTCACTCGGCATGCTCTCTGAGTAACGTTGCAGTAGTTACCTTGCTGTCAATTAGTGAAGCGCGGTGGAACGACGAAATAATCTCAAGGTCTAATAACGCGGAAAAAATTGGCGTGCAATAACCACTATACATCTCGATTTTGCATCGAAAATGTTGCGTAAAACACTTGACATCTTGCTCGAACGGATATATAATATTAGCAGTCTCATGGAGAGAGTGCTAACAATTTGAAGTGATGAGTGCCAGCGCGTTTTAGTAAAAAGTTTAGGATTTTATAAAAACATGCTTTCACAAAAAAGTATACGCGTATATAAAAAAAACTTACATTTTCAAAAAGAGATATGGTTTATAAATACGTCAGGTAAACACTCGACGATAAATATTTAAAACGGGAGGAGCAATTATGGACGAAGAAAAATACACAAAAAATGCTTTTGCCGCGCTCGAGCGTGCGGAAAGAACGGCTCTTGCCAACAATCATCAGGAGATTAAGGAAGAGCACCTTTTGAGCGCGTTGCTCGAGGCGGACGGGCTCGTTTGGGGGATATTGGATCGGGCAGGCGTAAACGTTGCCGAACTGAAAAACGAAACGGAAGGCTGCATAAAGTTGTTTCCGCGCGTTACGGGGGCGGCGGCTCGGCCGTATGTTTCGCCCGAGCTAAACAAGGCTATGGCGGTTGCGACAAAGCTTGCGAGCGACAACGGCGATGGATTTATCGGCGTGGAGCATTTGTTTATCGCCATTCTCAAAAATCCTACCGACTTTATCAAGCGGACTTTTAAAAAGTATTCCGTAACCGAGGGCGCGTTCAAGCGCGAGCTCGACAAGATCAAGACCGAGCCGAACACTACCGATTCGCCCGAAAGCACGTACGAGGCGCTTAAAAAATTCGGCTACGACCTCGTTGAGCGTGCGCGTAGCGGCAAGCTCGATCCCGTCATTGGCAGGGACGAGGAAATCCGAAACGTAATCAGAATACTTTCGAGAAAAACCAAGAACAACCCCGTTCTTATAGGCGAGCCGGGCGTCGGCAAGACGGCTATAGTCGAAGGGCTTGCCAAGCGAATCGTCGACGGCGACGTTCCCGAGGGGCTTAAGGGCAAGCATATTTTTTCACTCGATATGGGTGCGCTCATTGCGGGCGCGAAATATCGCGGCGAGTTCGAGGAGCGCTTAAAAGCCGTTTTGAACGAGGTCAAAAAGCAAGAGGGCAAAACGCTGCTGTTTATCGACGAGTTGCACACTATCGTCGGTGCCGGCAAGGGCGATTCCGGTATAGACGCGGGCAATATTCTCAAACCGATGCTTGCGCGAGGCGAACTGCACTGCATAGGTGCGACGACGCTCGACGAATATACCAAATATATCGAAAAGGACGCCGCGCTCGAAAGGCGTTTTCAACCCGTTATGGTCGAACAGCCTACCGTCGAAGACACGGTGACTATACTTCGCGGTTTGAAGGAGCGTTACGAAATATTCCACGGCGTGCGCATACACGACAACGCGATCGTTGCGGCGGCAACGCTTTCGGATAGGTATATTACGGACAGGTTTTTGCCCGACAAAGCAATTGACCTTATCGACGAAGCTTGCGCTATGGTCAGAACCGAAATAGACAGTATGCCTACCGAAATGGACGTTATTTCGCGCAGAATCATACAGCTTCAGATGGAAGAGCTCGCCTTGTCTAAGGAAACAGACAGCCTATCGCAGAGTCGGTTGGAGAGCATTCGCCGCGAACTTGCCGAAAAACGTGACGCTTTTAACGAGCTTAAGCTCAAGTGGGAAAGAGAGAAAAAGGAAATTGACGGCGTTAAAAACACCAAGGCGCAGATAGATAAAATCAACAACGAGATCGAGGCGGCTAAGCGTTGCGGTGATTACGAAAAGGCGGCAAAACTTCAGTACAGCGAGCTGATAGAGCTTAAAGTTCGTCTTGCCGAAGAAGAGTCTAAGGCGAACGAGCGAAAGGACGCTCAACTTTTGAGGCACGAGGTTACCGCCGACGAGATTACTCAAATAGTTTCCAAGTGGACGGGCGTTCCGGTGAGCAAGCTTATGGAAGGCGAAAAGAAAAAGCTGTTAAAACTTGCAGACAAACTGCACGAACGCGTTGTCGGGCAGGACGATGCGGTTAAGGGCGTTGCCGAGGCAATTTTGCGTTCTAAGGCTGGTATATCCGACGAAAATCGACCTATAGGCTCGTTTTTGTTCCTCGGCCCGACCGGAGTCGGCAAGACCGAGCTCGCTAAAACGCTTGCCGATTATCTGTTTGACGACGAAAGAAATATGGTCAGGATAGACATGTCCGAGTATATGGAAAAGTATTCCGTTTCTCGACTTATCGGTGCGCCTCCGGGATACGTCGGCTACGAGGCGGGCGGTCAGCTTACCGAGGCCGTCAGACGTAAACCCTATTCGGTCGTTTTGTTCGACGAGATCGAAAAGGCGCATCCCGACGTCTTTAACGTGTTACTCGCTATTCTCGACGACGGGCGCGTTACCGACGGACAGGGCAGAACGATTAATTTTAAGAACACTATAATTATTTTAACGTCTAACCTCGGCAGTAATTATATTCTCGACGATATGGAGCAAAACGGTGCGGTTACCGAAACGGCTAAGGCACAAATCAACGCTCTTTTAAAAAAGACCTTCCGTCCCGAGTTTTTGAACAGGCTCGACGATATCGTGACTTTTACGCCGCTCGACAAGGCAAGTGTTTCCAAGATCGTCGATTTATTTCTTGCAAAACTGGGCAAGCGCCTTGCATCGCAACAGCTTAAACTGTCGGTTACGGATGCGGCGAAAGATAAACTTATCGATGGCGGCTACGACGTCGTTTACGGTGCAAGACCGCTTAAAAGGTTTATCGAAAGTACCGTCGAAGTGCAGGCGGCAAAGGCAATTCTCGGCGGCGAGCTTAAAGAGGGGGACACCTTGCTCGTTGACGTCATAGGCGGCGAAATTCGAGCAATGCGCGGTTAACCGCCTTGCCGAGCGAGAATGGAAGCATAAGGGATACGAGCCACGCGTTGTAAGATAGCGTACGATAGCGACAAATAGTGCCGCAAGGCAACCGAAAAATGCTTGACAACGTCGTTTTTCGTTAGTATACTAAGGTGGACGGTGAAAAACCGCCATACAAGGAAATTAAAGGAGAAGTGTATGAAAGGCAAAAGATTTTATTTCATAATGATTCCGCTTATCGCGGCTGTTATAATATTACTCTATGTCATGAACGCCGCAGTGTTCGTAAAGTTTAAGCCCGACGGACACAAATTCCACGAACCGAGAGAGAACGCCGCTATCGAAAGCGTTGTCGATTATCCTCTCGATCATAGCGAAAAAGCGTTTAAAATTAAATAATTATTTAAAACAATAAACCGCGATATATGCCGATAATCGACCTATACCGCGGTTTTTATTAAGCGACTTCGGGATTGCCGCGCTGCGCTTGTGTGTAACGGAGTACGCTCTAAATAACACCGTGAAGCATAGGAAGTATTGCCGCATAAAAACGCGCGGTATAAACGATATAAAACATTCTATTAAAACATGTCGTAAAATTACGCCATTAAAAAAATGCTATTCTAAAAAGCGCTATTCGTGAAAAAATCGTTGACAAAGCAAGTTAAAAGGGATATAATGGTAAGGCTTTATGCGAAAGATTGCGTTTGCGGGAATTAGCAGCCAACGCCGTCGTAATATATGCGCCATTAGCCCAACTGGATAGAGCGTCGGTCTACGGAACCGAAGGCTAGAGGTTCGAACCCCCTATGGCGCGCCAAAAAGTACGTTTCGGCGTACTTTTTTTATTTCTGAAGAAGGTTGATTAATAAGCGCTTAAGCGTTATTAAAAGAAAAGCTACAGATAAAACTTATCTAAAAACTAAGCATATAAGCGGTTGCGCTCAATTATTTAATAACTAGAATTATCCTACGGCTTACGTTTGTCGAGTTTTTTAGGCGCCGCCGTTCCGTAACGGTTTTTATTTATCGCCCTAATGCGTTTTAAAACAATTTAAAAAAGTAAAAACGGCTATGCGGGGCAAAAACGATTGACAAACAGTTGAAATTATTGTACTATGAGCAAGCAAAATAAAAAAGGAGCGGCAAGTTTGCCTCGATTGATTATGATTAATTTACGTAACGATATGATGCGAATGTTTACTTCCCGGGCTAAATGGCGTGGGTTTGTTGCCGTATCGTTTTAATTCGGTAATAACTGCGTACGACGCTCGGGAATTTTTATTCTCGAGCTTTTTTTATGCAAAAAAAGGAGTTTTATGATAGAAATAAAGAATTTATCCAAGACGTACGAATCTAAAAACGGATCGTTTACCGCGCTTAACAATATCAATTTGACGGTAAGAGACGGCGATATCTACGGCATAATCGGGCTATCGGGCGCGGGCAAGTCCACTCTCGTCAGATGTATTAATTTTTTAGAACGCCCGACCGGAGGCGAACTGTTGATTGACGGCGAAAACTTATTTGACGTAACTAAAGAAAGACTGCGCGAAATACGCAGAAAAGTTACGATGATATTTCAGCAGTTCAACCTTTTGCAGCAGCGGAGCGTTCTTAAAAACGTGGAGCTTGCCGGCGAGATCGCCGGGCTTGACAGGGCGCTTGGAAGAGTGAAAGCCGCAAAACTGTTAGAAACAGTCGGGCTTGGCGACAAACTTAATTCATATCCGTCCGAACTGTCAGGCGGGCAGCAGCAAAGAGTCGCAATCGCAAGGGCGCTAATGACCGATCCCAAGGTATTGTTATGCGACGAAGCGACTTCGGCTTTAGATCCCGAAACTACTCGCTCGATACTGGAACTGCTTAAAGAACTCAATAAAAAACTGGGGCTGACGATTATAATTATTTCTCATCAAATGTCGGTAATAGAAGCAGTTTGTAACAGAGTGGCGATCATAGACAATTCGGAAATAGTCGCCGACGGCTCTTTGGCGGAAGTGTTCCTGTCGCCGAAAGCCGCCATTGCCAAAAAACTTATTTATTCGGGAAGAATACATACGGGAGTAAAGGGCGAAAAGTTTGTCAAGCTTATGTTCAACGGCGAGATAGAACAACCGATTATAACCAATATTATTCAGCGGTGCAATATACTTCTTTCGGTATATTACGCCGAAACCAAGGTGATTAACGACGAAACCTACGGACAAATAATCTTTAGATTGCCATATTACGAAGAGGATATTGAAAAGCTCAACGCGTTCCTCGATAAAGAGGGAATTGCGCACGAGGAGGTTGATAGCGATGAACTTTATTGATATATTGCAAATGACGTTGGAAACGTTGCTTATGACCGGAATTGCGACGGCGCTTGCGTATTTGTTCGGCTTGCCCGTTGGCGTGCTTTTGAACGTAACTTCTAAAAACGGTCTTAAACCGTGTAAAGGGCTAAACGCCGTTGTCGGGCTTATAGTAAACGTTTTGCGCTCGGTGCCATGCCTTATCGTAATAGTATTATGCATGCCGTGGTCGAGGGCGTGGTTCGGAACCGGTACCGGAGAGTGGTATACGATACTTATTCCGCTTACCGTGTGCGCGTTCGGGTTCGTCGCGCGTATGGTAGAGCAGTCCTTGGCGGAAGTCCCCGCGGGTGAAATAGAAGCGGTCAGATCTCTCGGCGCAACCGATTTTCAGCTGATTGCGAAAGTGCTTATTCCCGAAGCGCGAGTTTCGCTCGTTACAGGAGTTGCCGTGGTTGCCGTAAGCGTTTTGGGTTATACTTCGTTTGCCTATAACATCGGCGCGGGCGGATTAATTTCGGGCATATACACTTATTTTACCAGACACACCGGCGATTATATGAGTTCTTGGGTGTTCTGGGTGTTGACAATACTGGTTGTAATAATAGTTCAGCTTATTCAGGAAGCAGGGCTTTTTATAGCAAAAAAATTAGATAAAAGGAGAACGTTAAAATGAAAAAATTTACAAAAATTATAGTATCTATTGCGCTTTGTTTGGTAACTTTGTTATCCGTCGGCACGGTATCCGCTTGCAAAAACAACAAAAACGTTATAAGAGTATGCGCTTCGGAAGTCCCGCACGCCGAAGTATTAGAAAGCGTCGTCGCGAGCATTCTTAAAGAAAAAGGGTACACGTTGAAGGTTTCTAAGATCGATTGGACGACTCAAAACGACGCGGTCGCGCAAGGCGATTACGACGCGAATTATTTTCAGCACGTTCCGTATTTGCAAACGTATAACGGCAAAATCGAACTTTTCGCGGTGTGCAAGGTTCATTATGAGCCGCTCGGTATTTATTACGGAAAAGCCGCCAAAGGCACGGCGGTTACCAAAGGCAAAACCTTTGCGATTTGCGACGACGAATCCAACGCCGTAAGGGCGTTGCAACTTTTAGAGGCGAAAGGCGTTATAAACAAGCAGGTCGAAGGCGAAAATTATCCGATTAACGACAGCGGCGAAAAATTGAATTTTGCAGGCAATTCGTGGGAAAATAAAGCGAAAACGGTTAAAGTAACGCTTATTGCCGAAAATCTTTTGGTTGCAAGCAAAGCCGACTACGATTTTGCGCTTTTACCTTGCAATACCGCTTATACCGGCAACGTTTCTTCCGAATACCGCGCGGCGGTCGAGGACGACGCTCTTTTGGTCGAAGAAAAAGCCAATATAATTGCGGCAAGAAAGGGCGATTATAAAAACGATTCGGAATATAAAGCGAAGATAGACGCGCTTGCGGACGCTATGCTTTCCAAAGAGGTTTCCGACTTTTTCAAGGAAAAGTATCTCGGTTCGATGACTTGCGATTCCGCAACGCAAATCGACTTAAGAAAGGACGTTTAGGCGGCGCACGTAAGCATTTTTATCAAGATTTTTCTATCCGCCGTTTTCTAAAACGGCAAATTACTATAGTGCGCAACAAAATGCAAGCGGTAAATTGCGTTTTTGCCGCCGTCACGTAGAAAGCTTATTTTATTGCATAAAAAAAGAACTTGGATTTTTACGTCCGAGTTCTTTTTTAACTACTTTTAAGTTGCAATACGGTTTTTTAATACGGTTACTTCGCTTGGTTTTCCTTTTGCATTGCTTCGAGTTCTTCGGCGGTGTATTTGCCGAGAGCGTTGCATCTGTTCAAAAGGTATTCGGCGATTTCTTCGCGAGTGGAGAATTTTGCCTGAAGTTCGGAAAACTTTACGGGTGCGTCGAAGGCGAAGATGCCGTCTTGCTTTCTGTAATAGGAAACGTAGACGGGCAGGTCGACGCCCTTTTTAAGGCAATATTTGGCAAGGACGACGAAGCCGGCGTAAAAGCCCGAGAGTTCTGCAAAATAGCCTTGCTCGGATTTTTCGGGGAAAATAACGATGTTGTTTCCATCGTTTAACGCGGCGCAGCTTTCGCGTATGGTCTTTAAGAAATTGGCGTCGCGATAGGTGGATATGAGTTTAAGCCCTTTATAAAACAAGTTGGAGAGCGGCGCCGCGATAAGGCAAAACATGCGTGCGCCGAAAAGGTTCCAATGCTTTTTTTGATGATAATATGTATAACTAAGATATTTATAAGTGCTTTTCAGCCCGGAATTCATTTCCGAAGCACCCCAAAATCTTATGGGAAACTGGGCGTAAATTTCAAGCGTTAGCGGAGAATACGTGCCCTCGTGATTGCTTAAAATAATAGAGCCTTTTTCAGGCGAGCCGCCCAAAAAAACGAATTTCGGTTTTTTATACACAAGGCGCATAACGCGCTTTATGCCGCGGTACCACCAAACGCGATCTTGTTTGAATTTTTTCATTAGAGTCTACCTCGAAAATGCATAGTCGGCAAACTGCATTATACCATTTGACGGCGTTTTTTCAAAACGATTTTCGACAAAAAAAACGAATGCACGCATAATACCCGACGATTTTCACATTATTTTCAACAAACAGCCCCCTTTTTTGTCTGTTAATAGTCTTTTGATACTTGTTTTGCCCAATAAAATTAGCTAAAAGTGTAAAAAAACAGTCTGCCTTAAGCCGCAGAGTCGGCAAAAGGTAAACTGTTTTACGCGTTTTTATTCCTTTTTATCGAAGTCGAAAACGACTTTATCCGAGTCAAGTTTAAGTTTGGCTTTGAACGGCTTGCCCGACTTAGATATAAAGTCGAGTTCGTCGGTCGTTTCGCCTTGCAAAATGCGCTTTGCCGAGGAGAAAGTAATGCGCGCGCCCAAAACGCTCGCGCCGAATTTGAATTTGCAACCGCTTTTATAGCCCGAGCATCCGTAGCCGTACTTGCCCTTAATTACGTTTTTGCCGCAAGCGGGGCACTTGCCGACGACGTCGCCGAAGTACCCGGTATCGCTTTCCTTGTCGGTGCGGAATATCTCGTCAAGCTCGTTTTCCGCCATTTTAACGCCGTCGTCCACGGTGATTTCGCCGCGGTAAATCTTTTTCAGCGCCTGACCGAGTACGCTCGTTTTGTATTTGTCCATCGAAATGCGCATATCTGCAAGGCGTTCTATAAGATAGCGCCCCTCGCTTTCGATAGAGTAAACGTCCTTTTTAAGCGAAATGTATCCGTTCTTTTTTGCGTTTTCGATTATGCCCGTTCGGGTAGCCTCGGTGCCGAGTTCCAAGCCTTTGAATATAGCCTTGTAATCCTCGTCGTCGCTGTCCGTTTGATTTTTTTCGTCGCGGAAGGGGTTTTTAAGGTAATTGTTAAGCGTTTCTATCGTATACTTTCGTGGCGGCGACGTTTGCTTTTTTTCGGGATTAAAATCAACGTTTACCTCGTCGCCCTTGTTTAGCGCGGGCAAAATTTTATCCTTTTTATCGCTCCCGTCATACTTCATCCAGCCGCGCCGAACGATGACCGTACCTTTTAAAGTATAGTCCTCTTTACCGCCGAGCGAAACGGTAAGTTCTGTGCGTTCGGCAATGCAGTCTTCCTTGCAAAACACTGCGGCGAAACGCCTGATAATCGTGCTATAGACCGTCTTTTCGTCTTCGGATAGGGCGTTTTTGTCGGGGATTTTATAGGTCGGCGTAATTGCCGAGTGCGATTCGATTTTGGAATCGTCGAATATATTTTTTTTGTCCTTAAAGCATACGTCGTAGCCGAGGTTTGCGACTAAACCGATTATTTGCTTGAGCTTATCCTTTTCGTTGGTCGAGAGGTATTCGGAGTTGGTTCTGGGATAACTGACGTAGCCGTTTTCGTAAAGCTTTTGAGCGGCGGCAAGGCTGCGCTCCATCGTCATTTTGTATTTTTTTCCGAGGTAACTTTGCAGTTTGGTTAGGGAATAAAGCTTGCCCGCGCTTTCGATTTCGCGTTTGCACGTTTTTTTGGTTACTATCGCTTTTAGCGCGTTCATCCGCTGACAGCACAGTTTGGCTTTTGCTTCGTCTTTTTCGTCGAATTTATAAGACGATACGAGCTCGACCGTTTCGCCGTTCGTCTTTGCTCGGGATACGAGGGCAAAATAGGTTTGCGGCGTAAAGTTTTCTATTTCGAGGTCGCGGTCGTATATGGTCTTGACTATCGGAACGATAACTCGTCCGACTCTGAGGAGCGACCCCGTCTTAAGCGAGACCAAGCGCGTTAGGTTAACGCCGTAAAGCCAGTCTATATACGTGCGCGCAAAGCCTTCGTCGGCAAGCCGGTCGTATTCGCTTTCGGGCTTCATTTCGGCAAACGCCTTTTTTACCGTTTGCGGCGTTTGGTCGGGTAGCCACAACCGAAAAAAGGGTTTTTCGCCATTCAATGCGTTATAAACGCAAAGCCTTACTATAATTTCACCTTCGCGGTCGGAGTCGCCTGCGTTGACGATCTTGGTTACGTCCTCGCGATTGACGATTTGCTTTATCGTTTCAAATTGTTTTTTAACGCCGTCGTCGCCTTTTTTTAGTTTAAAAACGAACTTATCGGGAAAACACGGCAACCCATCGATCGACCAGCGTTTTTTCGTCGGCGCGGTTTCGCGCTCGCCCTCTGCCGACGCGGCATAGTCCTCGACGTCGGCAAGCGAAAACAAATGTCCGAACGCCCAAGTGACTATATAGTCGTCGTTTTCAAAATATCCGTTTTTTTTGACCATTGTTCCGAGTCCGGCAACGATATTGCGCGCAAGACTGGGCTTTTCGGCGATAATTGCAATCATACGTCGATTATATACCTTTCGGCAATTAAAGTCAAAGCAAAACCGCTCCGCTTGCGTTTTTGGCTTTCGCTTTTTGGTTTTGCCGTTTTAGTCAAAATAAAAGCACGCGTCTCGTCGCGCGCTTTTAAGTCGATCGTAATTTAAACGGCGGGGATGTCGATCGCGTGTTTTAAGCAAAAATTGCCATTGTAACGGTGCCGAAAGGCACGCCGCCACAATATATATTAAACGCCCCCGCTGTTTTTAAGAGTGCTCGGCGAAACTTTTGCTTAACTAAAGTCTTGCAAAAACACCGCCGAAAAAGAAAAGGCAGGTTGCCCTGCCTTGTTTTATGGTGAAGATAGTTGGGCTCGAACCAACGACCTCATGCATGTGAAGCATGCGCTCTAACCGACTGAGCTATACCTCCGCTCGAGACTCTTATTATTTTAGCATATCAAAAAGGGTTTGACAAATCTTTTTTGATAAAAAATAAAAAAAGACCGATATTTGAATTGCATTCGGCAAAATATTGTGCTATAATCTACCTTGCTAACGCGATCGGGGTGTAGCGCAGTTTGGTAGCGCGCTTGAATGGGGTTCAAGAGGTCGCAAGTTCGATTCTTGTCACTCCGACCA
>CAZHGN010000005.1:49979-52570 GCA_964532155.1 uncultured Acidiphilium sp. | reverse complement strand
GCTGTAAAGGCTTGCAATTTTTTGCGTGAAGTGGTATAATCCTTTAATATAAAATAAGGCTTAAGCGGACGGAGAATTATGACGAAGCTATACGCACACACGGTAAAAGCACATAAGACCGTTTTAAAATACGATTTTGTTAAAGACGGCGAAATGGAATGGATCGATTTTTTCGACTACGTTCGCGAAATTTGCCACTCGATGGATTTGCCCACGCCCGTTATTTTAAAAACACACCTGTTCAATTTTGCCAAATTCAACTACGTGCGTTTTCTGCCGTCGGACTTCGTTGAAGCTGTCGATTTCGACTTTTTAATGGTCGAACGCGTAAAAGAATAATTGCCGCTATAACGCATTATCGCAAACAATCCCGAAATTTTTACCGCGCTGCGCGCTACACGCCCAAACGCCATGCGCTACGCGCCACTCTCCAAAATGCCATGTGTTACGCGCTACACGCAAAGCGCAAAACGGCATACACGCCCCACCCAAAAAAACGGACGTCGGAAAAAGTTCCGTCGTCTTTTTTAAATCACCCCAAAAAAATTAAAAATCCATTCCGAAAAAACTTTAAACTGAAAATATAAAAGAGGTATGCCATGAACGACAGTTACAAGCTCGAGTGCCGATATAACTATACTCGAATGAACGCCGCCGAAAAGCGGTTATACTTGTTTATGATCGAGCGCATATTAAAGCGCGAGCTAAGGTTTTATTATATTTCTATTTATGCTTACGACTCGTTCTTTACCTCGGGAAACCAAACGATAGACGAAACGCTGCCCGTTTTTACGTACGATTTCGACGACTATATAGACGTTGCCAAGGTGTACGACGGAATTATTTGGGATTGGCCGGAACTATTCTATATCGCACGAAGCGAGCTGACCGTCGAAAGCGAGTACCTACTTGCCATCGGCGGCGGCGTAGCCGAATATACAGACGAAGAGATCGGCGAAATAAACGCTCGGCTTGCCGAAATCTTGCACAAATTCGACGATATTCAAGGCGAATTCGAATTAGAACTTGCCGTGCACGATTATATCATAAACGACTATGATTACGACTTTGAAAACAGTGCCTACACCGGGCGCGAGCACCGCGAACTGTTCACGGTAGTCGGCTTGCTTAAAAGGCATAAGGGCGTCTGCGGCGGCTTGTCGCTCCTCATGCAATACGTTTTGCAACAGCGCGGAATACTCGTCGCCAATATAGTTTCAGCGCCGACCGAAGAGTACGAATCGCATTCTTGGCTGATAGTTCGGATTAACGGCGCGTTCTACCACGTCGATTTGACTTTCGACGAGGATTGCTCCAAGGCGTTAGACGAGCCGCAGTATACGCACTTTAACGTTACCGACGACGAAATAATGACCGACCACAATTACGCCAAAGCCGAATATCCCGACCTGCCCTGCTCGTCCACCGCCGACAACTATTATCATAAAAAAGGCTTGTTTTTCGCAAGTGCGGACGAGGCGTGCGCGGCAATATCGAACTTTATACAAGCCAATCGTTTAAGTCAAGGGCAAATTCCCTTTTATTTCCGCATGAAAGACGACTTATCGGCGGGCGCCATAGATCAAGCAATCCCTAAAATCGCACAAAAAAAGGTGCGTTCCTACACCTTTTCCCATAACGAAGACGGCTATTTCGCCTTCCTATTCGATTTCGTCAACTAAAAGCAACCTATCTCGCAAAAGCATCGGCGCAAATGCACCGGCCCGTTTTTTCGCTTTAAAACGGTGCGTTTGCAAACTTTTTGCCAAGCAATAGGCGCGAAAATAAACGCTTAAACCTCAAAAAACGTTTTAATCTTCAAAGTTCACGCTAGAATTTAAAAAATATTCGTCAAGCCGCACGCCGAGTTCGGTTGCCGGTTTTGCCTTTTTGCACTCGATAAAAAACGGAGTATCGCTTTCAACGGTTTAATCGTCGAAATAAAAATAGTAGTCTATATCGATATCCGCGCCAATCGAAGAACAAAAATCTATAACCTCTCGGGGCGGTGAAAGTATCGGTTTTTCGGTCGCAGCGTAAAACTTCGGCACGATTTCCAGCGTATAATTCAATCCGTATTCTTGCTTTAGTCGTTTTAGAACTTCGATTTTTTCGAGTAGCGGAGCTATCGTTTCTCTCATTTGCTCATTGGCGAAATTATTGTTAACCTTTTCTATCTCGCCGAATTCCCACGCCGAAAAAGTATAATTTCCGCACGCCTCGCACCCGAGGCGTTTTCTTCGCTCGCCCTTTCTCCAAGTCGTGCAAGGCTCAAGATTTAACGCGTTTGTTATGTCGTCGGGTTCGAAATCCCCGGTTATTCTAAAGTAAGTTTTAGTCTCGTTATTTTTTCCGTCTTTGCTCATAATTTTTAAATAAACCTCGTACAATTACCGTTAGCCTTCCTAACCATTTTCGCCTCCGTCTTCGAGGGAGGTGCTCGGCGTTTTGCGCCGTGACGGAAAGAGTTAAGAAAAGTGAAGGCGTCGCGTAGTGAGGGCGGATTGTCCCTCCGCCTTGATGGTGAAGCACGGTAAGCCATTTTCTGCCGCTTTTACATTTTAACTCACACACCCCTCGCGGGATGTGAC
>CAZHGN010000005.1:0-49879 GCA_964532155.1 uncultured Acidiphilium sp. | reverse complement strand
AAAACAAGTCGTAATCATCGACATTTCAACTCACACACCCCTCGCGGGATGTGACAAAATAAACCCATCTCAAACTTTACTATTGATACATTTCAACTCACACACCCCTCGCGGGATGTGACGTTGCGGGTGTCTGCCGTCCAGCAGTAGAAAGAAATTTCAACTCACACACCCCTCGCGGGATGTGACGTTGCGGGTGTCTGCCGTCCAGCAGTAGAAAGAAATTTCAACTCACACACCCCTCGCGGGATGTGACCAATATCGCATAATCAATGCTATCCCCGTCAAGGATTTCAACTCACACACCCCTCGCGGGATGTGACAGTCGTTCCTCATACTCTTTGACCGTGTACCGTTTATTTCAACTCACACACCCCTCGCGGGATGTGACTTCCCTTGCCGACTCGCGTTTAAAACCGCATCAAATTTCAACTCACACACCCCTCGCGGGATGTGACAATAACCAACTTTTCACCGACCAAACAATACCCGATTTCAACTCACACACCCCTCGCGGGATGTGACTAATGACTTCGGCGACTGCGAACTCGCTTGGGCATTTCAACTCACACACCCCTCGCGGGATGTGACTCTATTTTTTTATAAAATCACATATCTTTTAACAAGGAGTGGTCAAACATTAAAAAGATTTTAATAAAGATCCCTAAAAAACAAGAAAAAACAACTGCGAACCTAGCACTATTTTTGCATATCCTACGGTTCGCAATCCGTCAAAATATAAGAAAGCCCTCACTGTCGTATCCTTTTTTAGCACCAAAATGTTCAACTCTTTTTTTCCAATCGTTGCCTAAATAATAAAAACGCAAGCTATCCGTCGAACTATCAATAAGTTTTAATAACTGGTCTTTTAATTTTAAAAACGTAGAATAATCAAGATTTGCTTCAAATACAGAATTTTGCACACGTTGAGCATAACTTTCCAATGCCTTAGCAACATGTCTTAATCGTGTTTTGCCCACCGGGGTTATCGTTTCGACATCATATGATATTAAAACCATCATGTTAAACCTCTATTTTTGTAAATACGGAGGGTATTCATTTATTTCACCACGTACATATTTAGCCAACAAATTTGCTTGAACAAACGGCAAAATCCCATATTGTACTTTTTCTTTTAGATACGGATGTTTTAGCGTTTCCCTCTTTTTAATTTGCCAACGTTCTAAAACCTTTTTGCGACCGGCGTCATTTAAATAAACAGCTCCCGAAACTTGTTTTTCGAAGTCACCCTCTTGAAGAATATTTAAATTAATCATCGTAATAACCAACCTATCGATTATACAACGAACTTCTTCCACTAAGTCGCACGCAAGAGAAGCTCTGCCTGGTCGCAAAACATGATAAAAGCCTATATAACTATCCAACCCCACACTTTCCAACCCAGAAGCCATATCGTTAGTTGCCATAGCATATAAAAACGACAGCACTGCATTTACCGCATCCAAAGGGGGATATTTGCTCCTTCCGTTCAATTTAAAAAAACCGCCATGATTTAAAATGAGGCTGTTAAATAAGTCAAAATATTTTTTCGCATATAAGCCTTCAATGCCACGAATAACATCTATATTGTTTTCCTCATAGACATCTTTTACAGCACTTTTTATTTCAGATATAAAATTCTGCAAATCCTCTTTTCTATCGATTTCTGGATTATCACGCAATGATCTTGATATTAAAAAAGAAGTATTTGCTAATTTTGCCGCAACCGTATTTTGAATCAACGACAACCTATTAGCATCAAAAACACTTAATTGTTGCGTGCGGGTATAAACGTTGCCTTGGGCTTTCCCCGAAACACGAGCCAAAAATCTACCTTGCGGAGTAAAAAAACATAATGAGACTCCGTTTTCAACGCATTTTCCCATCAACGCAGGGGAACATCCATTATAATTAAAGCAACAAATACTTTGGATATTAACAAGCGGTATTTTCAACGGTTCGTTTTCATCGCTTTTACAAACAACGGATTCCCCTTGCAAAGAAAGGTATGCGTTTTCGTTAGTAACATATAGCGTATTCAATAATTTCCTCATAAAAAATCTCTCAATACGGATTCTTTAACACTTTCGTGTTTACACTTAGGCATACAAACCGACTTCATTGAACAGCCATCACATCTCGGAGCATAAGAAATAGAAGGACGTATACCGTTTTTTCGAAAAGTCGCAATTTCGCTAACCAATTTAGGTAATAATAATATTTCTTCCGAAAAATCCACCTTTACTCGCTTTTTTGTATCAGCATAATAAAAATACGCAGTAGAATTAGTAAAAAACAACTCATCCACACAAATTTTTTGAGCATAAAGCTGGATGCGTTCCGCCAAATATTGTGAGATTTTTGGCTCAGTCGGTTTATATTCGATTATCGAAATCGAATATTTTCCCGAATATCCTTCAACTATAACGCCTTGTTTATCCGGTTTTAATTCTAAAATATCCGTCTTTCCGTAAATTCCCATTTTTTTACTATAAACGGCAACTCCGCTCATAGATATTTTTCCTCGCGTAGAACATATATCTCCGGAATGTGCATTACGATGAATTATATCCCCCCGCACGGTAAATGCATTTTCTTCCCAAAACATATCTTCGTAAAGAAGCGCCCACCGATGCGGACAATATAGGTAATGTTGCAACTCGCGAATATAAATAATCAAATCTTCGAAATAAACTGTACGCCCTCAGGCATCGTTTCATCAATCGCGATTTCATAATCGCCAAAAGCGCGAGGATATTCTACTTCACTTTTTTTATTAATATGTATTTTATCAAACAAACAACCTGAAGGAGCATTACCTAAAGCGCCTTCATGTTTAAATATGTATAGTTTTCGAACACATATTTTACCTCGAGCCGCAGAATGATCATGTTCGAACATATTAATAAGAGCCTCCCAAAACAATTCTAAGTCGTCATCGGAGAATCCAGTCGATTTTTGTGCCATAAGAGCAGAAACGTAACCCTCTACACGATAAAGGCCGTAGGGCACAATGTTCTTTTTTCCCATTTCAGTCATTGTTCCGTTTTTATCCGCCGTTTCAGCGTGCTTTTTTGTTTCTGTAATTGCTTGTCTTGTAATAGTTAATTCTTGCGCAAAAATCGGATCAATACTTCTTGCAAAATTAAGTTGTACAGGCCCCCTTACTATACCACACGGCGAATCCCCCGTACTCATTACAGCCCCAAAAGTGCGTACATCATAATAATTTTCACACATGAATCTTCGAGCGGTCTCAATATCGGCCGCAGATTTTTTACTTTTTACATCTCCATCCAATTGCGAATGCGCCGCCGCAAATTTGGCATTCAACGCTTTATCCGTCTTTATGAGAATATTATACCCTGCCTCTCCCTCTTTTACAATATCGACATAATTCCTGATTTTCCTTTTAAGACATACATCAGTGACTATGCCGAGCCCTGTTTCCGGATCGACACGAGGCATATTTCCCGCGTCTGGATCTCCGTTTGGATTACCATTTTCCACATCAAAAAGTAACACAAACTCATACCTATTTTTAATTGCTTGCATTTTTAATTTTCCTCCGTTTTATTTTTCTTAATATAGAATGCACTATTTTGTTGATAGTATCCAACAATAAAATTAGCTTGCTCAACCAAAGTCAATGACTTTGGTAAAATCTCCAATCGATTCATTATAGTCTCTATAAGCTTACTGTAATAAACTTTAGCCGCATCATTCAGTTTTACCATATGATGATTAGAAAGTTTAATTAATCTCGCAAAAATAGCGGCAGGCGTTGCGGCTGCAGCAGAAAAATACGCATCTTTTATCGTTCGATTTAACCCGCCACCAGACGCATCTTGCTGTATTTTTTCCAAAACAGCAAACAACCTTCCGCAAAGATAAGCGTGATTTTCATTTTGCTCATTTAGTGCCATTGTTATTTTTTCCTCCTCAATCTTGCTTTTTCTATTCAAACATGCTTTTAATAAACCTATTCTTACATCATTCATCTTTATATAATGATTATTATCGATATCATTATCCGTTTTTATCCGGCGAACAACAGTTTCTAATATTTTCATTGGAAATGGGGTCCCGCATAATGCAGCACGCAAAAGTGCTTCCGTTACATCCGGGGGCGAACTCGCCGTGGCTTTAGGTGATTTAAGTTGCGTGTTAATTTTCCAAAACGGCGGGGCTTTTTGGGAATGCTCAACGGCAAAATCGTTTTGATATTTTTCTATGTTTTTACGCAATGCACCAAAGGTATTCGTATAACAAAATTTTAAAGACAAACGCGATTTGTTCGGAACAAGGCCGAAAATATAATACCTTACATTCTCATCAATTCGGTCGTAAAATGTGAAGTCCGACTTACTTCCGACAGCAATGGATTTTACGGTTGCATCTAAGTTTTCGTCTATTTCTCCTGTCGACACGCAATCCTTTTTACCGACATCGAATAAATCTTTAATGCAGTCTATATATCTGTCTTCATTGTTCGTCATAGCAAAATAGACAATCGTCATTCCATCAATAAACGCATGATGCTTTTCTTCTTTGAGTAAGTAATTTAAAGCCTCGCTGTACTTTTTCATGGCTTCATTAGAAACACTACTGTTATATGCTTGCTCTTTTCCATAAGAATTTTCCGACTCATTATTAAAGCACACCAAAACGCACCCGGCTGATTGTCCCCCTTTTATACCTCTTATCTTATCGTGTAACCGAGCAATAGGCAGGCATTCTCCGTAAACGGGGCATATTCCGAAATACTTTTCTTGAGGGCTTTCTAGAATCGAATAATAGTTTTCCCATTTTTTTATAATGGCCGACTCGTATTGCAACAGGTCATTCGGCTTCCCGCTCAAGCAAAAATCAAATGAAGAGTTTTCATAATTGTGCGAAATTTTTTTTAAATGCAAATTTTCACATTCTAAGGACGGTTGCCACCTTTCAACAAACTTTCTAAAAGCATCAATGAGCGGAGATGAAAGTCCATCCAAAAAATCAAGTGTTGCACAAACAAATTCTTTATGCGATTTTTTCGCCTTATTCGTCCGATCTTCTTCCAAAAACATTTCTTCTTTGCAGTTAAGCCCAAAAAGATACAACGGACGGTGCTCAATAATGTTTGATTTTATACCGGGTTTTTGCGTACGCAAAGGAAACACTTCTTCCGGATACATTTTCTTTCCGTCTCGCATAATTCCAAGATCGAGAATTTCTTCTATGGCTCCATCCTGCGAAAGACATACCCTATAATTGACTTTTTGCCGCGAAAATCCATTTTTTAATACAACTCCGCGCGCAGTCATAATATCGTAATAATCACACAACGCATTCAAAATCATATGTTTGCAATCTCCCGATATTTTTTAACATCTATGATGCCATTCAACATAAAAGGATGATAAAATATTGCGTCTGCATAGTCTGAAAAAAATTTTGTTTCCCATTCAAATTTTGATTTCACATCATCTCGAAATTTTAAGCAGTAAAGCATATTCCCAAGATCTTGTTCATTTCTTAAAGATTCATCAACCTCACTCAAATCAAACGAATCGACAATGGTAATTCTCTTAACAGCAAACTCACGACACCCCATGCAAGGCGGACGAAAATATTGACCTTTTTCTAATCGCCTTCGCAATATATCTGCGTGTTTAGCATTACCGTTTTCTTCCCGTTCGCTTTGAATTCCTGTCAACTCAAAATGAAATTCAATACCATACTTAACATTTTTAAGCAATAAAGCAGACCGCTTATTTATGCAATTTTTTGTACAGATTACTGGATCTTCTTCACCTCCCCTCATTTGTTTTTTAATTTTACTTTCTGAAACTTTCTCTGTTACTTCATTCCTACAAATACTTGTATATAAAATGGGATTAAATACTATAATACGGTCAATAACGTATCGAATGGCAGGTTTCCAATATACCGATTTCAACATTCCCTCAAGCGCCGAAGGCGTCGGTACGGAATAGGTTACCCGCTCGACCTTCATTTCGGGTCGCGTGAATAACGCATAATCAGATTCTACTATAATCCTAAACAAATTTCGTCTCTCCTTTATTTTAATAGGTTAATGATGATATATAAATATCATAGATCATCGATTAATAAAAATAATCTTTATCCGATTCGGTTTTTATCCCGGACTCGGGCGAATAATACTTGAGGCTTTGTAAAACAAAAAAACCACTTTCTTCTTTTACGGCGCCTATTTGCAAAAGCTCTTCTAGTTCATATTTATTCACTGACGCCCCATATTTCTGCAACTTTCGTTTACTAATAAATCCGCCCATACGCAATTGTTCGATTTCTTTTGCAATATCAACGTGCGGAATAATCACTGTTAAAGAATCGCTATCGATTAATTTAAATTTTTCTGCTTTGTCAGCAAAAGATATTTTATAAAAATTATGAAACCCTATATATTTACCTTTTTCAATGAAAATCCGTTCATAATAACGGTAAATTTCGTCATAATATTTTTTTATACATTCATTGCAAGAAATATTAGCTGCCCCAAACTCGCGCAATAGTCCTTTTGTAATATCCGCTTTTACCTGTATTTCTCCACGCAAATCCCCAAAAGAAAAAATATAAACATTACTATCTTGTTTTTGTTTTATTCCCTCGCGATTACATCTTCCTCCGGCTTGCAATATATTATCGATACCAGCTATTTCTCTATAAACACAATCAAAATCAAGATCAACGCCCGCCTCAATTAACGAGGTGGCAAAAACAACTATTGCTTCACCGTTTTTTAAGTCTTCACGAATGCTTGAAATTAATCGCGATCGATCCAAAGGCGTAATATAAGTAGACAAGCAGTACTTCTTTTTACCTATATATAAATCATAATATTCTTTTACACTTTTCTTCTTATTAAAAATGAAGAGCGCCGATTTTCCGTCTTCATTTTTTTTATAATGTTCAAGAATATTCTTTTCATCTATATAAATATAGTTGCACTTTTCGAATGCAGAAAATTCTTTACAATACGGAACCAGATCGCACATTCCAATTTTTTTATTCAAATACTTATATGCTAAATCTGCAAAATCAGGCATAGTCGCAGTCAAAAAAATAGCCTCACTTCCATAATCACAAGTAAGCTCGTCTATCGCTTTCATACATGGCACAAAAAACTCAGCCGGCAATGTATGAATTTCATCGAAAACAAATACGCAATTTGACATGTTATGAAATTTTCTTAATTTGCTGCTCTTGTTTCCATAAATACTTTCAAAAAACTGAACATTAGTCGTAACTACCATCGGTGCATCCCAATTTTCTGCCGCAAACCTAAAAACATCCCCGGTTATTTTTTCTTCATGCAAATTGTCTTTTTGCTTATTAAAACTTTGGCTGTCCTCTTCAAAATCAAAATCTGAATGATGTTGCAATATCGCAAGATTTGGAAATACTTTTTCTAACGTTTCGGCAGTTTGTTCGATTATACTCGTATAGGGAATTACATAAATAATCCTTTTTTTTTCGGATAAGCGTAACCGTTCCAACGCAAGTCGCACACTACATAATGTTTTTCCACTGCCCGTAGGCATATTCAATAGATATATAGGTCCTGTCTTTTTTATATTCTCAAACGCTGTCTTTTGCAGAACTTCACGACTTCTTTGCAATGTTGTAACTGCGGAAAAAGAATGTAACTGCGCATCTATTTGTAGACAACAAGCCATCCAATCAGGACAAGGCAGCTTTCGTCTTTGTCCTACGCAAAAATTTTCCGTATCGAGAAAATCCGCGTCAACTAAACAGCTGTACAAATACCGAACGAGAAACTCAAATTTATCAGCCAACTGACTTTCCCTAACATTTTCAAAAAAATGCTTAATTTCCGAAGTTACATTAGGAATATAAGATTCTACATTTATTTCATTTTTATATACCGAATAATCAGAAAAAACTCGCTTTAATCGAGAACATAACACAGGTTCATCTTTATCGCTCTGCTCTGTCCCATAGTTAGGCAAACCACTATGATGTCCTGCAATTATGTATGCAAATAGCTTTCCAACAAAGTTTCCGTTAAAAAAACGATTTGCTTCTATTGCACCACATCCGGAATGCTCAACTATTATATTTTTCCCATTTAACCTTTCTTGAAATTCTTGCTGATATTTGCCAACATCATGCAGAATACCGCAAAAAAATGCAGAGTAAGCAAGTTGTGGCAATGCCTTGCTTTGCGCAATTTCGGCAGTTCCAAACAAATGATCTCTAAGTGATTGTTTTCTCTGCTCGTTTGTATGAGCATAATAATGTTCATTCATTTTTTTGCCCTTATAAAATAACCAATTGTTTATTATGGTTAGGATAACACAATATTAAAATTTAATCAATTGGTTTTATACAAAAATAAAAAAACAATAATGAAAAACTCGGCTTCAAATACCGAGGAATCGGGCGTTTTTGCCAAATAATTACAAAGGCGGCAGCCGCGTGGTTTTACGCAAGACTACCGCCTTTTTTGTTTGATTGGTCAATTTTTTAAGAAACGTATGCCGTAATAACGTACCATAACAACGTTTTGCTCTATCATACGGGCGCAAAAAAGAGCACCGTAGACGTGGCGTAACAAAGCCGCAATAACGCCGCGGCGCACTATCAGTTCTTTAATTTATTGCCGTCCGAAAAGGCGTTGCCCGCTTTTTCGCCAAGCTCGATATATTGATGATGAACGCTGTCGTAAGTGACGGCGCGAACAAGACGAACGTCGATCTTTCCGTCCGAACCGAGCACGCTTTCGTCCGCACTTACGTTAACTATTTCACCGATAACGAAACCGTCCTCGTTGATTTTTTCGAGCTTGCACTCGAGCGACATGGAAAAATTGGTAAAAATAGGCGCGTCGACAAACTCGGATTTTTCGCACGTGAAGGCTGCGCGCTCGACCTTGTCTTGAACGTCCTTGCCCGAAACGAGCCCGACGTAATCGGCTCCGACAACGTTTTTTACGTCTGCAACCGAAACGGTAAAAGCGCCTTTAAGGCGAATATTCTCGGTCGTTTTGTGATCCGAACTTAAGCATATTCCGATTCTATTCGTATCGTATATTCCGCCCCAAGCCGCATTCATAGCGTTTGGAATACCGTTAACGTCGTACGTTCCGACGATTAAAACGGGCATCGGATAAAGCCAAGTTTTTGCACCGAAATTCTTTCTCATAACGTTCTCCTATATATTCATTATTGTATACGCTGTTAAACAACGTAATATTTGCCTCAAAACCGTTTTAAGAACAACTTTAACGCGGCGAAATTATTATGCAAGGCGAATGTTAACGCCGAAATAATTTACGCCCCGACGAAAACTGCGACAAAACTCACCAATCCTCTTTAATATTGGTCTTTACGTCGTCGTAATACGAAAAATATTTACTGCGAAACGCCGCTTGTTCCATGCGCTTTTTCTTCTTTTTACGCTCTTCCGCCTTTTGTTTTTCGGTCAGCCGAGCGGCTTTTGCGGCAGCGGTGCTTGCAGACTCCGTCTTTTTTGATTCGGAAGTTTTCGTTTCGATCCCCTGCGTTTCTTTCTTATTATCCATAATTCTCCGTAAAACAATTAGGCGAATTGCATTGCAATCCGCCTGAATAAGTTCAGATACCGATTATTAGCCCTTTGCTTCTTCTTTCTGAGCAACGACTTCTTTTCCGTCGTAAAAACCGCACTTGGGGCAAACCCTGTGAGCCTGTTTATACTCATGGCACTGGGGGCATTCGACCAACGTGGGGCAAGCCGCCTTGTAATTGCTCGAAAATCTCTTATTTCCTCTCTGCTTAGATATTTTCCGTTTGGGAACTGCCATCTTTATGCACCTTCCTTGTGATTATTATCCTTGATTATTCGACGTGTTTGCAACCGCCCTCGTTGAGATTTGCGCCGCATACCGGGCAAAGCCCCTTGCAGTCGGGCTTGCAATATATCACGTTCGGTTGACTCAGCAAAATCGCTTCTTCTACGGCGGGAGTCAAATCCGCCCTACCGCTTTTGTAAAGATACGCGTCTTCTTCGGGGAAAAGCGTGAACTTTGTCGAGAAAAAGTAGCTTACGCTCGTTTCGGCGTGTTCCAAGCATCTGGAGCAAGGCGCCGTTACCGCATAGTCTATCGTCATATCGACGTAAAGGTCGCGGCCTATCGCCGTTGCATCGCACCCGATCGAAACGTTTGCGCAAAAGCGTGCGGACGGCAAGCCGAGAAGCGAATCGTCCGCGGCGTACTCGAAGCCGAAATGCTTGGTTGCGCCCGGTTCTTGCTTAAGTTTCAGAATATCGATTATCATACCCGAATACCCCGATCTTGCGTCGTGCGTCGTCTATTATACAGTATTGCACGAACTATGTCAAACGATTTTACGGCAAGCTTAGCTTAAAAAAACTTTTTTCGCAAGATAATCCGCCCGAAATCGTTTAAAACTTCTTGTACTTTACGCCTTCCGCTTAGTTTGCAGACTTTGCAAGTTCGGCGGTATCCCTTGCGATAACGAGTTCTTCGTTGGTGGGAATAACGAGCACTCTCACCTTGCCGCCCTTGCCGGTAATATCGGTTATACCCTTGCCGACCGACGCGTTCTTTTCTTCATCGATAACAACGCCCATATATTCGAGATCTTCGGCAACGCATTTTCTCACGTACGCGTCGTGCTCGCCTATTCCGGCGGTAAACACGATGCAGTCGGCGCCGTTCATAGCCGCGGCGTATGCTCCGACGTATTTTTTGCAAGAATAAGTAAAGATATCGAGAGCGAGTTGAGCGCGGTGATTACCCTCGCTTGCCGCCTTGGAAAGATCGCGGAAGTCGCTGCCTACGCCGCTAACGCCCAATACGCCCGATTTATGGTTGCAGATATTGAGAAGCTCTTTAAGCCCCAAACCGAGCTTATTGCCGAGATATTCTAAAACGGCGGGATCGAGGTCGCCTGTGCGAGTACCCATAGGAACGCCGCCAAGCGGAGTAAAGCTCATCGAAGTGTCGTAACACTTGCCGTTTTTAACTGCGGCAATGGACGAGCCGTTGCCGAGGTGGCAGGTAATAACCTTGAAACCGTCCTCGGGATTTACGCCGAGATATTTTGCGGCTTCGCCCGCAACGTATCTGTGGCTGGTGCCGTGTGCGCCGTAGCGGCGAACTTTATAGTCGGTATAATATTCGTAAGGCAAGCCGAAGATATACGCCTTTTCGGGCATGGTTGCGTGGAACGCGTTGTCAAACGTGGCAACCATGGGCACGCCGGGCATTATTGCCTGACAAGCGCGAACGCCCGTGATGTTAGCAGGCTGATGAAGGGGGGCAAGGTCGATATTGTCCTCGCAAACTTTCATAACCTCTTCGTTTATGAGCACCGAGCGATCGTAAACGCCGCCGCTGTGCAATATTCTGTGACCGACGGCGTCGATTTCCGACATATCGGCAATAGCGCCGTAATTCTTATCGACAAGCGCCGCAAGCATAAGTTCGATCGCCTCTTTATGTGTGGGCATCGGCTTATCCTCCGCGTACTTTTTGTCACCTGCCTCGTGCGTAATGCGCGAGTTGGCTTGCCCTATACGCTCACAAACGCCCTTAGCTACGGGCATTTCGGTTTGCATATCGATAAGCTGATATTTAAGTGAGGAACTTCCTGCATTGATTACTAATATTTTCATTTTACACCTTCCGTTTTATTGCCGAAAAGCTTTGAGCGGCAGGCTAACCGCCCGCGCCCTTAAGCCTTTACCATTCGATTTGAGTTTGAAGAGCCGTCATTGCTACGGCGAGAACGATATCTTCGCTCTTGCACCCGCGCGAGAGGTCGTTCATCGGTTTCGCAAAACCTTGGCAAATGGGGCCTACCGCGGTAAAACCGCCGAGTCTTTCGGCGATCTTATAGCCGATATTGCCCGCGTCGAGATCGGGGAAGATCAAAACGTTCGCATGGCCTGCGACGGGCGAACCGGGTGCCTTTTTAGCGGCAACCGACGGAACGATAGCGGCATCGAACTGAAGCTCGCCGTCGATATTGACGTCGGGAGCAAGAGCTTTCGCCTTTGCGGTAGCCTCGGCAACCTTGGCAACGTCGTCGTGCTTGGCGCTACCCTTTGACGAGAACGAAAGAAGGGCAACTCTCGGATCGAGACCGGCAAGCGTTTGCGCGCTCTTTGCGGCGGCGACGGCAATGTAGGCAAGCTTATCGGAATCGGGGTTAGGCTCTAAGCCGCAGTCCGAAAAGATAAACGCGCCGTCTTCGCAATATTGATTGCCACCCTCGGGAGCAACCATAAGGAAAAAGCTGGAAACCAGAGGAACGCCCTTGGGCATTTTTATAATCTGGAGCCCCGGTCTTAAAGTGTTTGCCGTGGAGTGGCAAGCACCGGAAACGAGACCGTCGACGTCACCCGCTTTGAGCATGAGCGTGCCGAAATAGGTGCTTTCCTTCGCCGTTTCGAGGGCTTGCTCCTCGGTCATACCCTTAGCCTTGCGGAGCTCGTATAACAAATTAGCGTACTCGCCGAGCTTGGGACTGGTTATCGGATCGATTATTTCGACACCCGAAAGATCTACGTCGGGATTATTCTTCGCGATCTCGTCGGGATTGCCGAGCAATACCACGCGCGCAATCTTGCGCTGAACGATAGCGGCGGCGGCTTCGACCACTCTTTGGTCCTCGCCTTCGGTTAAAACGATTTTTTTGTTGAGAAGGGACGCCTTTTTTAGCAATCCGTCGATAAGTTGTGACATAACTTTCTCCTTATAAGCGGCAAAAACTTGAATTATTTTCGCCGTTAGTGTATCATAATATCGTCGTAGAATATAAAATTGACGACGGCAGACGCCGTTAGCATCTTTAACCATTATATATCACTTGACAAAAAATGTAAATTGATTGAGGTGTTTATTTGAAAATCGCCGTAACAATTTGTGAATACAACCCATTCCATAACGGACATAAATATTCGCTCGACGAAATCAAAAAACGCGCGGACGCGGACGCCGTGATTTGCGTTATGAGCGGTAATTTTACCGAGCGAGGCGACGTCGCGATTATGCACAAGTACGACAGAGCGCGCCACGCCGTGCTTGCCGGCGCGGATATGGTAATAGAACTGCCGACAGTTTTCGCTACGGCAAACGCCGAAATCTTCGCGCGCGGCGCGGTGAAAATTTGCGAAAGCTTAAGCGCCGAACGCGTTCTCTGCTTCGGCGTGGAAAGCGGCGACAAGCAAGGGCTTATCGCCACGGCAAGCTATCTTCTGCGCGAAACAGCCGAATTTAAATCACTACTCAAAGAAGAACTCGACGGCGGCGCGTCGTTTGCAAGAGCGCGGAGCAACGCGCTAAAGCGGCTCGATCCCCCCGGAATCGACCTCGGTTTTACCTCTTCGCCCAACAATATACTCGCCCTCGAATACGCAAAAGCGGTAATCGACGGCGGTTATAAAACCGAACTTTTGCCCATAACGCGCACGGGCGCCGAATACAAAGAAACGGTTTGTCCCAAAGGCGATATTTTTTCGGCAAGCGGCATAAGAGAACTGATTGCGAGCGGTAAACGCAAAAAAGCGGCAAAGTACGTGCCCGACTACGTTTTTGCCGACCTGCCAAAAACGCTGCCCGACGTAGACGAATTGGTTTTATACGCGCTGCTCGCCGCAAACGGCGACGAGCTCGCGGAATTGCCCGACTGTTCCGAAGGGCTTGAAAACAGAATTAAAGCCATGCTTAAATCGACCTTTTCCAGAAAAGAACTAATCGAAAAGCTCGCGACGAAAAGATATACCGAACCGAGGCTTAACCGAATAACCCTTTCGGCACTTTTAAAAATAGACGCGCGCTTTACGGCAAAATGCCTAAAAAGCGACCTTTATTTAAAGGTTTTGGCTATAAAAAAAGGCAGGCTCGACCTACTTTCGGCGTTAAGCAATAAAAAAACGCCGTTCGTTATGCGCAAGCGCGATGCCGACGGACTATCGGGCACTGCCGCCGCTTGCTTTAAAAAAGACGTTCTCGCTAACGAAATTTTCGATTTGGCGACTAAAAAGAATACCAACGAATATTACACCGTTATTATTTAAACTCAAAAAAAGTCGGGCTATAAGCCCGTTATCTAACATTAAGGGGATAAAAATGGAAACGCTTTGCGCAACCGGACACCGTCCCGACGGACTGCCTTGGGGAAAACAACGCGACAATACGGGCAGACGAGGCGACTACCTCGAAGAACTGAAAAACGTCGTTGAATATTGCATTAAAAACGGCTTTCGGCACTTCATTTCGGGTGCCGCCGTCGGTGTTGATACCGATTTTGCCTTTACCGTTTTGGCGCTTAAAAAAAAGTATCCGTACATAACGCTCGAACTCGCCATACCCTGCCCCGACCAAGATAAATATTGGTCGAGCGAGGAGCGGTGCGATTACGAAGAACTGCTCGAAAAAGCGGACATAAAAACGATCGTCAGTCCGTACTTTACCGGATATTGCATGCAAAAACGCAACAGATATATGGTTGACAACAGCGACTGCGTTTTATGCTGTTATAACGGCGCCGCGGACGGCGGAACGTACAACACCGTTAAATACGCCGAAAAATGCGGCAAACGCCTTATTAAAATAGACCTTTCTCCCAACGCCGAAAACGGCGCGCGCGACGTGAAATTCGTATACCGTATCACAAAAAACATCTAACGCTATGGAAAATTTTTACCAAGCATACGCCAAGGGCTATGCGGAAAAAATCAAAAACTATATAACCTCTACAGAGTTTAAGGACTTCTTTAAATCGGTAAACGGCGAATATCTTTACCGAGAATATTTCGACCGCTTTATAACCTTTACGCTCGGCGGAAAATGCCTGCGCGGCTATGCCGTAGACCTTTTTTTCAGACTTTTCGGCGGCACAGACGAAACGTTATCCATCAAAGCCGCCGTCTGCTTCGAGCTTTTCGAAAGCTCCGTTCTTATGCACGACGACGTTATCGACCGCGGCAGAGTGCGCAGAGGAAAACCGTCCGCATACGTCGCCCTCGGCGACAACCACGCAGGCGAAGCACGTGCAATCTGCCTTGGCGACGCAGGTTTTTTCACCGCCGTCGCATTGCTACACTCCGACGAGCGCTTAACCGCCGTCGCACCCTTTATCACCCGCATTTTCTTGCGCACGATATCCGGCGAACTTGCCGACATAGACCTTGCCGAAAAGTCCGAAATTGCCGATAACGAAGTTATAGCGGCATATTTGGAAAAAACGGCAAGCTATACGATGCTCGGTCCGTCCGTCACCGGCGCCCTTCTTGCGGGCGCAAACTTAGAGCACGCGACCGACCTATTACGCGACTTTGCATTGCAAACCGGTTTGGCTTTTCAGATAAAGGACGACTTGCTCGGTATATTCGAAGAGCAAGAAAAAATCGGCAAAGCGGGGAACTCCGACGTTGCCGAAGGGAAAAAGAGCCTTCTCGTTTCGCACTTCGACCAAAAGGCAACCGAAGAACAAAAGACGATTTTTTATTCGATTTACGGCAAGGGAACACCCGACGAGGATAGCGAAAAAACGATTAAAAAACTGTTTGAAGAAACGGGCGCGCGCGCATATGCCGAACAAGCGATGATCGACGCGTTTTCCGCCGCCGAAAAACACCTTGACGATATTTTAGAAAGCCTTTCCCCGCCCGAAAAAACGGCGAAAGAATTGAGCCTGTTCATCGGATATTTAAAAACCCGCACCAAATAATATGCCTCAACAAAACAATACGCCTTAAACGAAGCGAAGTATTCAAAAAGCGGATCTCGGTTACACGAGGTCCGCTTTAATATTGCCCTATAAGTCGGTTATCGGCTATTTCACGCACAAAACCTTAATCGTCTCTTCTGCGGTAAGACGACAAAATTACCAAAAATCTGAGCAGATACAAGAACGACGTAACGAGAGCGGCGACGTAAGTCATAGCCGCGGCGGTAAGAACGGCTTTCGCGCCTTTTATCTCGCTCGACTCCAATATCCCTTCGCCCTTGAGCATTCTTAAAGCCCTGCGCGACGCGTTGATTTCGACGGGGAGCGTTACAAGCGCAAAAATCGTCGAAAGCGAATAAGCGACGATTGCAATATTTATAAGATACGTTCCTATACCGCTTGCCAAAATCCATTCGAGAATTACGCCGACGACGGCAACGGGCACGGCAAGCCGAGAACCGATATTGGTCACCGGCACCAATATACTTCTGAGCCTTAACAAAAGACTGCCGTCGTGCTGCTGGCAAGCGTGTCCGCATTCGTGAGCGGCAACGCCGATCGCCGCAATACTCGAACTGCCGTATACGCTGTCCGAAAGAGACAACGTATCGCTTCTCGGATCGTAATTATCGGTAAGATTGCCGGATATCTGCCGTATGCCTACCGAATAGCAGTCGTGGCTATCGAGCAACTTTCTCGCCGCGCGCTCCGCCGTAATGCCCGACGAACTTCCCCTTTTCGAATACTTCGAAAAAGCGGCTTTCGTCCACCCTTGCGCAAACAGCGACAAAATTATCCCGGGTATCAATATTATAAACGTTCCATAGTACAAAAGGTAATACATCGTTTCACTCCCATCGACCGTTATTCCCAAATTAAACATACCGAAAATAACGCCTTAGTCGCATTATATCATTTTTATATACGACATTATACCATGTCCCACGAATTATTACAATTAAATAACGAAAAAATTACCGTTTTATTTTATGCGGTATTTAACGCCGTTAGTTTAACGCGTACTTAATACTTATTAATTGCGTATTTAAAACGCATTATAAAACGCGAGTCTAAAAAATTTATAACTCGTCTTTTTTTCGGCGTAACTTCTATCTTTAAAAAGCTTGACTCAAAACGAAAATCGTTTTACCTCAGCCAAGTTAAGTTCCGCAACGTTAAAAACAAAAAACTACAAATCGCGCACAGATAAAAAAATGCATTTTTCAAGCAAAAATGCGCTTAATATCAATAAACGAACGGTTTAACTGCGCAAAAAAATTACGTTGCAAAAAAAATTTAAAAACCGAGGTTGTTTTTTTCCAAAACCCCTTGATTATTTCAGTGGTTTATATTATAATAAAAAAAGTGTAAATCGCATAAGTCTACCCTGCGGAACCCTCAAAAGATGCGTTAGGCGGCTTTTTTGCGGACAAGAAACAACATTATATTGAAAGGACGGAAAACAAACAATGAGTGAAAGAGCTGACTACATCAGAAACATAGCTTTGATAGGTCACAGCGGCGAGGGCAAGACGACGCTTGCCGAAGCCATACTTTACAACGCGAAAGCCATCGACCGACAAGGAAAGGTCGACGACGGCAACAGCACGATGGACTTCGATCCCGAAGAGATCGCAAAAAAGACTTCTATTTCGCTTGCGGTAGCAAACTGCGAATATAAAGGATATAAATTCAATCTTCTCGACGTTCCCGGATTTTTCGACTTCGAAGGCGAAATGATAGAAGCGCTTTCGGCGGCCGATTGCGCCATAATCGTTACCGGCGGTTCGGGCAGCTTGACCGTCGGAACGGAAAAAGCGCTCGACTACTGCGCCGAGCACAAGATCCCCGCAATGATATTCATTACCGCGCTCGACAAAGACAACTCGTCTTATACCGCGACGGTAAACGCCATAAAAGCCAAATACGGCACGAAGATCTGCCCGATGTTCGTACCTCACCTCGAAAAAGAGAAGTTTGCCGGCTGGGTAAGCGTGCTCGATAACGTCGGTTACGACATAAACGGCAACGAAGCGCCCGATCTTATAGCGCTCCACGCCGACGAATACGCCGAAGTCAGACAATCTGTCAGCGAGTCCGCGGCTGAAAACGACGAAGGTCTTCTCGATAAATTCTTCGGCGGCGAAGAACTTACCGGCGAAGAACTCGCTATGGGACTTAAGAAAGGTCTTACCGAAGGTTCGACCGTACCCGTCTACGGCGGCAGCGGTCTTGCCAATAAGGCAGTTTTGAACCTTATGGAAAGAATTATTTCCATGCTTCCCTCCCCTGCTTACGGCAAGGGCGCGCCCGCAAAGACCGAGGACGGCAAGGACGTAGTTCTCCCCTGCGACGGTTCTAAGCCCGTCGTTTTAAGAATTTTCAAGACCACGGTCGATCCGTTCGTCGGACGTCTTAACATATTCAAAGTCGTTCAAGGCACTCTCCGTCCGGGAATGACGCTTAACAACGTAACCAAAGGCAGCAGCGAAAAAATCAGTTCACTCTACTTCCTCAAGGGCAAAAAGCAAGAAGCGACCGACTCCGTGGAAGCGGGCGATATCGGCGCTTTGGCAAAACTCTCCGACGTAACCACCGGCGACACCCTTTGCGAATCGGAAAAATACGTCTTCCCCGCAATGCAAATCCCCGCGCCCGTATACTCGATGGCAGTTTACGCCGCCAAGAAGGGCGACGAGGACAAGATCTTTGCAGGTCTTTCCAAGCTTAAAGACGAAGATATTTCCTTTACCGTAAGCAAGAACGCCGAAACAAACGAAATGCTTTTGTCGGGTATCGGCGAAACTCAGCTTTCCATTCTTTGTAAAAAACTCAAAAATAAATTCAACTGCGAAGCCGTTCTTAAAGAACCCAAGATCGCTTATAGGGAGACCGTTCGCAAGTCCGCGGAAGCCGAAGGTAAACACAAAAAGCAATCCGGCGGCGCAGGTCAGTTCGGTGTTTGTAACGTAAGATTCGAACCGGGCGCGGAAGACGGCGTTTACGAATTCGTCGACGCGGTTGTCGGCGGCGCAGTTCCCCGTCAGTTCATCCCCGCGGTAGACAAAGGTCTGCGCGAAGCCATCAAGTCGGGCGTGCTCGCCGGCTACCCCATGGTCAACCTTAAGTGCACGCTGTTCGACGGCAAGTATCACCCCGTAGACAGTAAGGAAATAGCTTTCGTTACGGCGGCAAAACTCGCTTTCGCAGAAGGCGTGGCAAACGCTTCGCCCTGCATTCTCGAACCGATAATGCACGTTGATATCACTATTCCGAGCGATTATCTCGGCGACGTCATGGGAGATATGAACAAGCGCCGCGGCCGTATTCTCGGAACCGATCAAGCAGGCTCCAAGACGATAGTCGAAGCGGAAGCGCCGCAAGCGGAACTTGCCAAATACGCTACCGATTTGCGCAGTATGACTCAAGGCAGAGGAAGCTTCACCACTCGTTTCGAAAGATACGAAGAAGTTCCGCCTCAGGCGCAGGACAAGATCATCAAAGAAGCTAAAGAAGCAAAAGCCGAATAATTTTAACCTCGCCTTTTTAGGCATTCAACCGAGACGAGTCCACACCATAAGGCGCCGCCGTAAAATCGGCGGCGGGCACGTCCAAGCTTTTATATAAAGGATTTTATTGATGATTCTTACAGTTTGTCCCAATCCGAGTATCGACTGCACGGTGGAGCTCGGCTCGCTTAACGTGGGCAAAGTTAACCGAATAGAAAACAAGATTATCACCTACAGCGGCAAGGCGCTCAACGTGGCAATCGGCGTTAGTCGATTGGGCGGCGACGCCGTCGCTACAGGATTTATGTTCGCCGAAGACGGAGGACAGTTTACTCAAACACTTTCTAAAGAGGGCGTGGCGAGCAGATTCGTTACCACGCCGGGGCATGTGCGTATCAATTATAAAATTATAGATAAGCGCGCCATGATGACCGAAATTAACGACAAGGGCGAGCTCGTTCCCGAAAATAAACAAGAAGAACTGCTTGCCTTGGTCGCAAGGCTTTCTCAAAAGGCAACTACCGTCGTTTTAAGCGGTTCTCTGCCGCAAGGCGTTAACGACGACTACTATGCAAGGCTATTAAAATGCGTTCCGCAAGGCGTAAAAACGGCTGTGGATTGCGAGGGCGAAAAGCTGAAAAAGGCGCTCCGCGCAGGCGTGGATATAGTCAAGCCAAATCTTTACGAGCTCGAAGCCATTACCGAAAAAAAGTGCTTAACCAAAGCCGATATGGTAGAGGGCGCAAAAAAGCTCATCGATATGGGCGCGAAAAAAGTGCTTTTATCACTCGGCAGTAGCGGCGCGGTACTAACAGACGGCAACGTTCACCTGTACTGCAAAAGCGCAAACGTAGCGGTAAACTCGACCGTCGGCGCGGGCGACAGCATGCTTGCCGCCGCACTCACGATGAACGAGCGCGGTCTTGCCGACGAAGAAATCCTTCGTTGCGCGGTAGCCGCAGGCACTGCGTCTATCACGACTCCCGGCACGAACCTCTTTTATAAAGATAAATACGAGGAAATATACGATCGCATCTCCGTCGAAAAACTAAATTTTTAACCTTCAAAAACACCAAAACAAAAGCCTATAGGTCGATTATCGCACCTTTAGGCTTTTTTGTTTTAGCAACGTATATCATTTATCCAACAAATTTTAACGCCGTTATCGCTTTTTAAAATTTTTGAATTGGTTGTCTTTTCTATGCCAACCTTGCTCTTATAAGTTGGAAAATTTTTATGCCAACGCAACGGAGAAATGTGCCGTCAATTTTCAACCGTTATTAAATACGCATCCGGTCGTGGCGGGAAAGAACAAATCATATCTTTACTTGAAGGCGGTAAAAAATATCAATTATTTTTAATGAGTTCTAAAGGCGGTGCAACTTTTAATACAGCGACCGACCACACCGAGTGAACAATATTCCTTTAAACACAGCGACCGCCTATATCACCGCAATCGACCATACCGCACGTGCGATATAATACCGTTCGTCTCCCCTATTGCCTTGGCGTTAATAGGTAATTAAATGATTAAAGCAATCGACGGCGTATCTGTCGGTCATACCCGAAATATAATCGAGAATGGCGCGGACGAAAGTCTTTTCGTCGGATAAATCTTTATAGATCTTTTTATTGTGGAAAGTTTCGTAACTCTTTTCGCCCTCGGTTAAGAACTGTGATTTGCTCGAGTATTTTTTGACGTAATCCTTAAACTCTTTGACGAGTTGCGGATAGACGAGCGCTTTTTTAGCAAACCCTTCCTCTACGTCGCCGCCGTTATAGCACGAATAAAGAGTTTCGAACAGCGCGACGATTATGAGCGAGGCGTATTTTTTAAACGCGTCGAACCGCTCGTTGCCGTAAATGTATTTATAGTTAAACGCCTTGATTTTATTGAGAATATCAGACGTTTCATCCGAAAGACAAATACCCTTTTCGGGAGTGCTTTCGGCGCAAATATCGCGGATCATATTACTGATGATTCCGCTGGTATTGACAGCCGAGCCGTCCTCTAACTTAACAATCTTTTTCAGTTCCTTAAGGTTTTCCAGCGTTAAAAAGCCGAGGTTAATGGCATCCTCTATATCCCTGCCGACGTACGCAATTTTATCCGAAATCTTTACGACACACCCCTCGTAAGTGACGGGATTGTATTCGCCCGGAATCCTGAATTTATCGAGATTGATAAACTCCGTGCGCGGCTTTATGCAGTTAATATCCTTTTCGCCGCAGTGCGAAATAATGCCGTCGCGAACGGCGTAAGTCAGCCAAAGGTTTTTAAGACGGTTGTTGCGGTCGGGCAAAAGTTCTATGTCGTCAACGAAATACAAGCCGTTTTTTTCGTGCCAGAACGATTCGCCGAGGTGCTTTTCATAAAGCTCGTCGATAACCTTTTCGCCGTAATGCCCGAACGGCGCGTGCCCTAAGTCGTGCCCCATAGCAATAGCCTTGGTCAGTTCGTCGTTAAGACCGAGGTATTTCGCAATCGTATAGCACACCGACTCCACGTGAAGAACGTGCTCCATTCTCGTGCAGACGTGGTCATTTTCTATATTATAAAAAACCTGCGTTTTATGCTTAAGTCTGCGGTACGCCGAGGAATGCAAAATTCTGGTATAGTCGCGTGCGAAAGGCGAACGAATTTCGAACTCGGAAACGACGAGGTCGCGCTCGCGTGCAATTAATTTTTCGTAATCGGGGTGCCGTTCGGTCGCGGCAACCTCATAAAACTTTCCTTTTTTCATAATCACCTTTATACGATTAAGCGTTCTCAAACGCCTTTTCGCTAAAATTTTAGCATATTATGCAAGCATTTTCAATAGTTTAAGCATAATTTGCTCTTTTTTTATACCTAAAAAGCAGAAAATCAACGATTTTTAAGCAAAATAACGGCGCAAAAACAATTATTTATTCGTTTTTTTGCCCTTTTCCTTTCGCATATCGGGAATATTTTTTTCAAAACCGTTGTTAGACGGTACGTAATACACCTTATCGGCAAGCGAATCGGGCAGATATTGCTGCTCGACGTAGCCGCCGTAATCGTGCGGATATTTATATCCTTCGCCCTTATGTTTATCGCCGAGCACCGACGAGGGGTGATTTTTAAGGTAGGACGGAACGACGTCGTCTCGCACCTTTTCGGCATCTTCGCCCGCGGCTGTCATCGCCGTAATAACCGAATTGGACTTGGGCGCTTCGCAAACGTAAACGATCGCATGCGACAGCGGTATAAGCCCTTCGGGCACGCCCATATTTTTAAGGGCGGTGAGCGCGGAAACGGCAACGACTAAGGCTTGCGAATCTGCCATGCCGACGTCCTCGCTGGCATGCGCTATGAGCCGCCTTGCAATAAGCAGCGGATCGCAACCGCCGCGAATAAGCCGCTGCGACCAATATAGCGCGGCGTCGGGATCGCTCCCGCGAAGACTCTTGCAGAACGCCGAAAGCATGTCATAATAAGCGTTTTCGTCAAACGATAGAGCTTTTTTCTGAATGGACTGCTCGGCATCCCTAAGCGTTACGCGAATTTTTCCGTTTTCGGGCGGAGTGGTTAAAACGGCAAGTTCGAGCGCGTTATACGCCACTCTCAAATCGCCGCCGCTCATAGCCGCAATGTGCGAAAGCGCCTCGTCCGAAACTTCCGCTCCGTAACTACCCAGCCCGCGTTTTTCATCGCCGAGCGCATTCACGAGCGCCTTTTTAACGACGTCGTCGGTTAGGCGCTTGAACTCGAAAACGCGGCAACGCGAAACGATAGCGGGAGTCATCGAGGCGAAAGGATTTTCGGTCGTCGATCCTATAAAAATCACCGTACCGTTTTCGATAAGCGGCAGCAGCGAATCGGACTGCGTTTTATTAAAACGATGACACTCGTCGAGGAGCAAATAGGTGCGCTTTCCGTACAGTCTAAGCCTTTCAGCCGCCTCGTCGCCCACTCGTTTTACGTCGGCAACGCCGCTGTTTACCGCGTTTAGTTTAACAAAACTGCCGCTCGTGGAATTGGCAATTATGTTCGCAAGCGTGGTTTTTCCGCACCCCGGAGGTCCCCAAAAAATACAGCTGCCCAACCTATCGAGCATAATCGCCCTGCGCAAAAGACTTCCGTCCTCGGCAATATGCCCTTGCCCTAAAAATTCACGCAAGGACGAGGGGCGCATACGCTCCGCAAGCGGTGCGAGCGACGACCTGTCCTCGATATCGAACATACTGAGATTTCCGTCATTTTTTTTTGCCATAATCATCCTCTTACGGTAATAGAATAAAACATGAAAAAGTTTTTAAAAGTATCGGTTTTCAGCTGCCTTATAATAACGGCGCTCGGCTTAATCGTTTTTCCGGAACGGTATACGCCGCTCTTTTTCGAAGGCTTGAGAATTTGGGCGCTCAAACTGCTTCCGTCCCTTTTGCCGCTCTCGTTCATAACGGCATTATCGAGCACGCTGTACGACATGACTAAACCGTTAAAAAAACTTACGCCGCTAACCGAAAAACTATATAATCTTAACGGCGTTGCGGTATACGCGCAAGTCCTCGGAATATGTTGCGGTTACCCGACCGGCGCAAAAATCACCGCCGAACTGAGCGAGAAAGGTCTTCTTGATGAAAAGCAAAGTTTAAAAACGGCGTTACTGTCCTCTACGGCAAGCCCGAGCTTTGCGGTAACAACCGTGGGCGCCGCGCTGTTTTTAAGCAAAAAAGCAGGCTTAATAATTCTTTGCGCACAAATATTTTCGGCGATTTTAACCACTATATTATTTAGAAAATATGGCGATAATCGACCTATTGCCCGAGATTTTCGGATTAAGCGTGAAGCCGTCGGTTTGTTCGACGCCGCCCTTTCGTCGTCGCTGTCCGTACTTGCCGTCGGAACGCTCGTAATTGCCTTTTACCTTTTTTATAACGTTTTGAGCAATTTAAAAATCACGCTTCCGCTATGCTATTTAATAAACCTTTTTACAAAAGATATAAAGCTTGCCGAGGGAGTAACCGCGGGGCTTTTTGAATGCACGCAGGGCTGTTTGTTGCTGTCGGAATGCAATTCACCGCTATCCATACCGCTGTGCAGCGCTATAATATCGTTCGGCGGTTTGTCCGTGCTTGCGCAGTCGGCGGCGTTTTTGCAAAAAGCCAACGTAAACTTAAAAATATTTATATCCGGCAAACTCGTTCAAGCGGCGCTGTCGTTTATAATCTGTGCGGTAATGAACTCCGTTTTATAAGTTTTTGATACTAAACGGCGTATAAATCGGCAAACGTCCTCGATTTTTGCACTACGTATGGCGTTTTTCGTGACGCTTGCAATTTTTGTGGCGCGTAATGCTTTTAATACAAAACGCGCGGGTATAAGCAAGCAATTAATTATCCGCGTTTAAGATAATCTTTAGCGATCGAAGCGACTTCTTCGGTTAAATACTGCGAAAGGCCTTTGCCCGAAAGAAGGGCGTCTCGCGCCGCGGTAGAACTTATGTCCTTATAATTTTCCTCGGCGGTTATATATACGTTTTTTATTTCGGGAAAAAGCTTGCGATTATAATCGAGCATCCCTTCTTCATATCGCAAATCTTCTTCGTTACGTATTCCGCGCACGTTTGCGGTTACTCTGTTTTGCTTTAAAAAATCGACTAAAAGCCCGTCGAAATCGGCAACGGTCACGCCGCACATGCCGCCAAAAGCCGCCTCGAGCATTTTCAGCCGAGTAAATTTATCGAAGGTGTACTTTTTATTTTCATTTATGCCGAGCGCGACGATAACTCTTTTATATTTTTCTCTTGCACGTTCAACCGTTCTTATATGCCCTTTAGTTACCGGATCGAAACTGCCTGCAAAAACACACGTATCCTCTTTTACGGAGCGGTAAAAGGTAAATTCCGCAATGCCGTATTTCTTGCGTTTTTCGATAAAAAGTCGGTCTATAGGTTCGTTAACGGCATGTCCGCTTTCAATTATTACAAGTCCGCCGTCGCTAAGTAGCTTGCGGCTTGCAATTGTTTTAACCGCCTTTATTCCGTCGTCCGACTTATAAGGGGGATCGAGAAAAACTATATCGAAAGTCTCGTCCGTTTGGGATAAAAAGCGAACGCAATCGCAGTTTATAACGCGCGCATGCTCGCCGACGAGCGCTAAATTCTTTTTGGTAAGCTCGCAAGAAGCCTTGGCGGAATCGGTAAAAATCACTTCGCTCGCCCCGCGTGACAATGCTTCTATGCCGACGGCGCCGCTGCCGCTGAACCCGTCGAGCATTTTTTTGCCCTGAATTTCAAACGCCAACGCCGAAAAAATTCCCTCGCGCGCCCTGTCGGACGTCGGTCTTACGGCGTTTCCGTCGAACTCCGAAAGCTTTCTTCCCTTATATTTTCCGGCAATTATACGCATAAACTCACCTTTTTCTTTAAGATTTCATCCTAAATATATCTTATCTCGCACCGAGCCCAGCCTTATAAGCCCTTCGTACACGCCGACGTTACAAGAATTAAAATCGGGCACGATTTCAAAAACGTCGTTCTCTCCGCTTACCGCGGATATATTCATGCACGCCTTTTTTACACCGCCCGTAATATTAGCAAATCCGTCGGCGTAACCGTATTGCAACACGGATAGCCTACCCTCGTAACCGCTCGGTTTGTCTCCGTATAAAACGAAGTCACCGCGATAAACGTTTCTTTTTACTATACTTTTTGCAAAAACGCGCATTGCGGGCAACACGCTCAAAGTGCCGTTAACGGGCTTATAGCCGTATATTAGCAATCCTATTCTTGCCATATCGGCGTTAAACTCGCCAAATTCCAAACCGCCGCTCGAGCAAACGTGCGCTATAGCCGTTGGATAATATTCTTTAAGCGCTAAAGAGTAGTGCTTAAACTTTTCGTACTGAACGCAATCCGAACGGTAATCGGTCGCGTTATAAAAATGCGACGAAACGCCCGCAACCGACAAACCGCCCCTATGCGCCCTAATAATATCACGTTTAAATTGATCGATACTATCGTAACCCAACCTATTCATCCCCGTATTCACGGCGAAATGAAGTTTTGGCGAAACACCGTTTTTTTGAGCAACCGAAAGTATTCGTTCAAAATCCGACGGAGTGCAAACGGTAAGCTCTATTCCGTAAAAAACAGCCGAAAGAACGTCCGCCACCGGCAAAAGGCAAATTATCGGCTTTTCTATTCCGCAAAGCCTTAGGCTTCGAGCCTCGAAAAGCGTTGCAACGGCAAAAGCGTCGACTATCGGCTGAATTTTTAAAGCAACTTTGCAAGCGCCGTGTCCGTACGCGTCCGATTTTACGACCGCACAAAATTGCGACTTGCCGAGTCTTTTTCTAACAGCCAAAGCGTTTTTGTAAATTTGAGCAAGGTCTATAACCGCCTTGGGCGAATAATCGTCCTTAAACAGTTCGGTTAAAAAATTCATACAGTCACCGCCGACGGTAACTATTTTATGCAAAAACGCGCCGCGCCGTTAAAATCCGATATGCAATGCGGCAATAACGCAACCGCTGCGTCGGTCGCTTTAAAACACTTTTTATTTTAATAAGCAAAGCAACCTTGCAAACTGCTTGAGCAAACCGCACGTTCTAAATGTTCCAAAAAAGAGTTTAGCCCTTCGTATTGGGCTTATTGAAAGTGGCGTTCAAAAGTTCGTCGACGGCGGAATAACCGAACTCCTCGAGCCTGAACTTGCGCGCCGCCGTTTCTATTATAATGGGGATGTTGCGGCCGGGGCTTACCGGAATAACCAATTTCGGCACGCTTATACCGAGAATTTCCTCGGTTTGCTTGACGTCGCCGAGTCTGTCGTAATCGGCAAGCTCGTTCCACGGCACGAGTTGCGCCACGAGTTCCACCGTCTTTTCGGGGCGAATAGCACCCGGTCCGAACATGTTTTTGACGTTTATAATGCCAATGCCGCGCACTTCCATAAAATATTTAATTTTGCCGGGGCAAGTTCCGACGAGAATTTCGCCCTTGTTTTTAATAACGACCGAGTCGTCCGCAACCAAGCGGTGCCCCCTCGAAATAAGTTCGAGCGCCGTTTCGCTCTTACCGACTCCCGCTTTACCGGTTATAAGAACGCCCACGCCGAAGATATCCAAAAGTCCGCCGTGAATAAGCGTTTCGGGCGCCAACAGTTCGTTCATATAGATCATTAAGTCATGTATAAGCACCGTCGTAACCGAAGTCGAGCCGAAGAGCGGGCATTCGTATTTTTCGGCGTAAAAATACAATAACGGATCTATCTCGAGTCCGCGCGCCATGATAAGGCAAGGGATTTTGCTCGCAAAAAGCTTATCGAGCACGGCGTTCTTCTCTTCGGAAGCGAGCATTTTTAAAAACTCATGCTCGGCGTTGCCCATAACCTGAACTCTGTCGCCGGCGAAATGCTCGAAGTACCCCGCAAGCTGAAGTCCGGGGCGGGACACGCTTATATCCGTAACGCACACCGTCCCCTTGCCGTTATAAAGTATATCCAAACCGAGCTGTTCGGCAAACTCTTCGCAAGTAACCGTTCTCGTCTCGTTTTTTTCAATCGATTTATTCTTATTTTTTCTACCCATAATCAGTTTCCTTATTTAACCATCAAGTCAAGTCACGCTATAACGAAGCGTTATTTGCCAAAACCATACGCGCCGCCGAGCGCACCCCCGAGTTCGATTTATTATTCGGACCTTAACGCCTTTACCGGATCGCGTTGAGCCGCCATTACCGAAGGTATCATTCCCGCAACGAGAGTAACGAGAATACTTACCCCCACGAGTATTAAAGCATGAGCCGGCGATAACACGGCAAGCGACGCAATACCCGAAAAATCGAAAAGCAACGCGTTGAGCGGAATTTGCAATAAGAGCGCAAGCAGCACGCCGAGTACGCCCGAAGCCAAGCCGATAATAACCGTTTCCGCATTGAATACGAGCGTTACGTCGATTTTCCTCGCGCCGATAGCGCGCAGAACGCCTATTTCTCGCGTGCGCTCTATTACGGAAACGTAAGTGATGATAGCGATCATTATCGCCGCAACCAAAAGCGATATGGCGGTTAAGGCAAGCAGTATACCGGTTATTGCATCGATAAAGGTCTTTAATACGTCGATTACGGTGCTTGCCAAATCGGTCACGTAAATGCTTTCGGTTACCCCGGCTTTATCGTTATAAGCGGCAAGGTATTCCTTTAATTTAAGCTTGGAATTAAAATCCTTTGCATAAAACTCAATCTTAAGCGGCAGTTCCGCATACCCGAGCGCTTTGAGCTGATCGAGCGCGGCAGACTCGGTTTCGATTTGTTTATTTTCACTCAAAACGTTGTAACACACGGTACCGTCGTTGCCGTCGAAAAGCTTTTCGATTTCTTTAAGCTGAGCCTTTACCACCGCCGAATTTTTGTTTTGTTCGTTTATATATTCGGTAAGCTCGGACGTGTAGCCGATGGGATAAACGCCCATAGCGCCCGCCGTAGTCTGCTCGTTTAAGCGAAGTATTCCGACGATTTTAAGTTCGAGCGTTTTTCCGTTACCGGTTTCGCCCGCGTAACATGCGGGAAGATTAGATACTCCGAGCGCGCCTTTTACACTGTCGATATAGCTTTGAGTAAAACCGCCGTATTTTTCTTTAAGGGCGTCTTCGCAAGTTTTCAATTTGGCGGAATACGATTGAGTCGAAAAATCGGTAAGAATTTCATTTCCGAAAAGACCTTCGTTTAACGCAAGCGTAAAAGTTCCGTATTTGCTCGTTTTTCTGCTGCCGTCTTCGTTTAGGGCGCCCAAAAAGTCGTCGTATTCGTAAGAATTGACTAAAAAGTTCCCGTTTTCGTCCTTTTGCGTTGCGTTGACGTCCATTAAAAACGCCGTGAGCATTGCGTCGGTTATCTGATTGTTTTTATCGAGAACGAGTACGAGATCTTCCTTGCTTTCGGGATATTTCCCCGCGACGAGATCGTACTGGCTTAAAATAAAATCCTTATCGCTGACGAGCTGTTTAAAATAAGACGAGGTTTTCACCCAAACGTTTTCCAACAAAATACTGTTATTCGTCAAGCCCAAACCGGCCAATTTATCGCTGGTTACTTCCACCTTACTTTTAAATACGTTCATGCCCGTACCGTAATAATACCCGACGTCGCGCAAGTATTCGCTCGGCGCCGCTTTTACGTAATTAAGGTACTCTTTGGTGATTTTATTGCTTACAGTCGCTTCGCGAAGTTTGGTCATTAAGTGGCTGACGAAAATCTTATCCTTCATATTTGGATCGGATTTATAGTTCGCGCTGTCGGTTATTACCGCGATGTATTCGGTGTAGTCGGTCGTAGTGCTCGTCGCAACCGTCATCGGATAGGACGACAACGTATCGTATTGCACCTTATCCAAAAAAATGTTTAAGCCGTTGAAGAGCGCAAGAACGAGCGCAAGACCGATAATGCCTATCGAGGCGGCGAGCGACGTGAGCGCCGTGCGTGCCTTTTTAGTCATAAGATTGCGAAAACTAAGCGACAAAGCGACGCCAAAACTCATAGACGTATGCGTTTTTTTATCGCCAAAAGATGCGTTTTCGTTATTTTTAGCAGCCTTTTTACCGCCCGTCTTTTTATTCTTTTTTCTATCTTGCTCGGCTTTCTCTTGCTCTTTTTCGGGATTATACGGAGCGCTGTCCGAGGTGATTTTTCCGTCCGAAAGCTTGACTATACGAGTGGAATAGGTCGCCGCAAGCGCATCGTTATGCGTTACCATAATAACGAGCCTATCGCGCGAAATATCCTTTAAAAGTTCCATTATCTGAACGCTGTTCTTGCTATCGAGCGCGCCGGTCGGCTCGTCGGCAAGAATGACTGCGGGATCGTTGACTATCGCTCTGGCTATGGCAACCCTCTGCATTTCGCCGCCCGAAAGTTCGCTCGGCTTTTTTCTTAAGTGGTTGGCAAGCCCGACGCGTTCGAGCGCATCCATCGCCTTGTACTTCCGCGTGGCGGCATCCACGCCCGAAAGAGTCAACGCAAGCTCGACGTTTTGAAGAACGGACAAGTGCATGATAAGGTTGTAGCTTTGAAAAACGAAACCTATCATGTCGTTTCGATAAGAATCCCACTCGCCGTCGGTAAATTCCGCCGTGCTTTTCCCGGCAACGACAAGATCGCCGTCGGTGTAAGAATCGAGCCCCCCGATGAGGTTTAGCATCGTGGTCTTTCCGCACCCGGACGGACCGAGTACGCTTACGAACTCGCTCGGTCTGAAAGAGATAGAAACGCCGTCGAGCGCGGTTACGCTAACGGACTCTTTCGTTTGGTAAACTTTTGTAATGTTTTTTAACTGTATCATTTTAACTCCGCCAACGCGGTTTACGTTGCAACCGCTTGGGTAAATAATCGATTTATTATCTTTTGTAAATGCCCGTTTTCGGTGCTATAGCCCCTCGTTTGTGATTTTATTTAAACTTTGCGTGTACCTTTTTTTCAAGCTTTAGCACAAGCTCGAGGTAAACCGCGCCGAGCTGATCGTTAAGCGGCGAATCGAGAAGATTGCGGCTTTTTAAAACCTCGCTCTCGTTAATAACGACGTCCGCATAATCGAGGTAAAGTTGCTCGCGCTCGGCAAACGTCTTTTCAATTTTATCCTTAAGCGAAAGCTCGCCCGAAAGCAGAGGCCGCTCGTCCGTTTCGCCGTTTAGCCGCTCTGCCAAAACGTCCGTCGAACAATTTAAATAAACGACGAGCCCGCTTTTTTTAAGTGCGGACATCCCCTCGGCGCTAAGCACTATACCGCCGCCGGTCGCTATAATAACGTCTTTTAACTCGGCGGCGTCGGTCGCCTCTTTTTTTTCGAGTTCTCTAAAAAGAGCCTCTCCTCCGGCGGCAAAAATCATCGGAACGCTGCCGCCGTATTTTTTGCAAATCTCGTCGTCGAGGTCGATTATCGGCATATTCAACAGGTTTGCGCAGTACCTTGCAAAGGTGCTTTTTCCGCTTCCGCTCATTCCTATAAAAACGATATTCATGGGCTGTCTCCGTCAATAAATAAATGCGCCGTCAGATTAAAAAACTTTGCACGGCAAGCAAATATCCGTTTAAGCCAAACCCGGTAATCGTTCCGTCGCAAACGTCGGCGATAACGCTTTGCCGCCTAAAATCCTCGCGCGCGAAAATATTGCTTAAATGAACCTCTACCGTTTTAAGCCCTCTGCCCTTTATCGCATCGCGCAGAGCAATGCTGTAATGCGTATAAGCGCCGGCGTTGATTACTATTCCGTCCCCATCGCAACGCTGAACGGCTTCGCAAAGTTCGCCCTCTATATTGCTCTGAAAAAACTCGACTTCAACGCCGTTTTTCGCACAAAAACCGACAATTTTCTCGTTGATTTGGTCGAGCGTAAGACTTCCGTAAACGGCAGGCTCACGCGTGCCGAGCATATTGAGATTAACCCCGTTTATTACGGTAATTTTCATATTCACTCCTTGCCTCTTTATAAGTTAAACCTAAAAATCGGTTAACTCAAATAAATAAGTCCGTTTTAATCCAATCGTCGTAAAGGGCGGCAAACTCGTCGAACGACGGATTTTTTCCGCTGACGAGCGCGTCGGCAAAATAACTTTGCGCAAAAAGCATTTCGCCGCCGTAAATGCAAGGCACGCCGCAGCCCTTAGCAAGCATGCCGAATGCGGTTTCCGCACCGTAATTTATATCGACGGCAACCGCGCACCCTTCGAGCGCGTTTTTATCTATCGGCAGTTCCCCTAACGCCGCCTTGCAAGAGGTTGCGTTAACGACGACGTCAAACCGCTCGCCGTTATAAACCGACGGCAAAACGCATTCGCCGCGCTTTGAATTGCTTTTAAGCGCTAAGCAAACTTCGCTTATAAACCGTTCGGCTTTACTCTTCGTTCGGTTGTGCAAAAACACCGTTGCGCCCTTTTTACAAAACGCCGAAACAATACTTCTTCCGGCACCGCCCGCGCCGCAAACGAGAACTTTTTTGCCTTTTAAATCTATTCCGTGCAGCTTTAGCGAATAAACCAAGCCGTCGCCGTCGAAAGTGTACCCCTTGCCATCGAAGATAAAATTCACCGACCGCGCAAGTCGAGCGTCCGCGCTACTCTCTTTTACAAGCCCGAAGGCAAGCTCTTTATAAGGCACGGTAACGTTTACACTTTTAAAATCGTTACCCGAAAGAATCTTTTCGGCAAGATCGCTATTCGCCGAGATATGCTCGTAAGTGTAATTATTAACGACTCCGAGCCGCCCGAGCAGATAATTATGAGTGTTGCCCGATAACGATTTGCCGACGTTAGAACCGATAAGGCAGGCGTTAAACGAATAAAAATTATTGAAAAAATCGGGAAAGGATTTATTCACGCTTTCGGGCGTGGTAATCACGCCGCCGCCGTTTAACGACATAGCCGTAAAAGCGGTCATAACGAGCCTGTGATCGTCGCTTGCATAATCGAAAGGCTCGCGATTTTGCCCGACGTTTTCTATTATTATGTCGTCGCCGCGCGCGTAAGCTTTTTTACCGCAACGGTTGATAATATCTATCATACCCGAAAAACGGTCGCTTTCTTTTTTCCTAAGTTCGCCCGCGTTTTTAATCAGCGCGCCGCAAGAAAGTGAGCCTATAAGCCCGATAACGGGCAGTTCATCTATCATAGACGGTATTTCGCTCGGCTCGATTGTAATATATTTCACCTCGCTTTTTCCGACGAAAACGTCGGCGCAAGGCTCGCCGCAAACCGTCCTTTGGTTAACAAATCTAATATCTGCGCCGCACTCTTTAAGTTTATATAAATATCCCGCTCGCTCGGATGAAACGTTAACACCGTAGACGGCGACTCCGCCGAGAAACAGCCCGAGAGCGATATAATACGCGACGGCGGAAGGATCGTTGGGCACGCAAACGGTATTTCCCTTTAATTTACCGCACCCCGCGGTAATCGTTTTACCGCTTATATCGACCGAAACGCCGAAAGACGGCAACATTTTTTCGGTATGCGCGCGTGTACGGTTACGTTCGGTTACGGTAGTTTTTACACCCGCCGCAACACCCGATAAAAGCAACGCGCTTTTTACCTGTGCGCTGTCAACCGTCATTTCGTAACTTATTTCACGTAATTTCGACGGATAAATAGTTATAGGCAAGCCGCCGTCCGTCGTTTTTATAAAGGCACCTCGCTCGACAAGCGGCTGAATAACTCGGTCTATAGGTCGTTTTTTAAGCTGTTCATCCCCATCGAGCACCGCCGTAACGCCAAGCCCCGACAGAATTCCGCAAAGCAGCCTAAGTACCGTACCGCTACGCTTGCAGTTAAAAACTTTATTATCTAAAACGCGTTTTGCTCCGATAACAGAAATTTTATCTCTGCCAACCTCGACGGTAGCGCCGAGAGTTCGCGCGCAGTCAATCGCGGCGGAAACGTCCTCGCAGTCGAGCGCGTTTAATATAACCGTTTCGCCGTCGGCAATCGCGCCAAGCAATACGGCGCGCACGGTAATCGACTTGTCCGGGCAACCGCAAAATCTCGCGTATAGACTTGAAAGCCGCCTAACCTTAATCCCACTCATACCGCATTCCTTAACGCTTTTGATAGCGTTCGCAAACGTCCTTCATATTGTCGTAACCGAGGCTTTGGCAGATAAAATCCGCAACGGTCATGGCAACGACCGCTTTAAGTACAGGACAAAGCGCAAAAACCGCAGTCGTGTCGGCACGTTCCCTCGCCGATATACAAGGATTGCCGAAAACGTCGACCGACGGCACTCCGAGCCGAGTAGTCGGCAACGGCTTAACACCGACGGTAATTACTATTTCGCCGCCGTTGGTCATTCCGCCGTCTATACCGCCGCTCTTTTTTGTCAGGCTTTTTTTGCCGTCCTCGCCGTAAATTATCTCGTCGGCATATTCGCTTCCGCACGGCATTCCATCGTACGGATTTAATCCGAAATATACCCCTTTTATCGCTTGAATATTAAACAAATCTCGGGCTATAGCACCGTCAATACGACTTTCGGCAGTATAACCGCCGAACCCCGCTTTCACGCCGCAAACCCTTATTTCGACCGTACCGCCGACGCTGTCGCCCTTTTCCGTAAAGCGCAAAGTTTCTTTTTTGAACGCTTCGTCGAACCCGCCGTCCGCGGAAAAAAGCGGCGCAACCGCATTGATATTTTCAAAAGCGTAATCGGCGCAATCTTTTACTCCGCCGACCGCACGCACGAACGCCTTTACCGATATGCCGAGCATTTTAAGCATTGCAAGCGCAACGCCGCCCGCCGCTACGTCGAGGCAAGTGTTTCTCGCCGAGGCGCCCTCGGCGACCGAGCGCGCGTCGTCTAAACGATATTTCACAAGACCGGGCAAATCGGCGTGACCGGGGCGAATATTCGTAATAGGCGGCAACGCCTCGCCGCCCTGCTCACCGTTTTCCGAATAAACGCAGGCGGTTTTCACCGCGTTTTTTACAACGAACGCCATATTATTACCCGACGTAACTCCGCGATGCGTCCCGGCAAGCAAAGCAAGCTCGTCTTTTTCGATCTGCTGCCTTGCGCTTCTGCCAAACGCCGTAGAACGCGCCCTAAGCTCGTCGTTTATTTTTTGCTCGTCAACGGCTATCCCCGACGGAACGCCCGTAAGCACGGCAACCATCGCTTCGCCGTGAGATTCGCCTGCTTTATAAAGCTTCATAATTTTTACCTTATATAATTTTTAATCGTTTTAGTTCCGATTTTATTTCGTACATACGGCTTTTTGCCGTTTCGTAGCCGATTTCGTACATTTCTTCAAGTTTTTGCTTGGCAACCGTCGCCGAAGAAAATTCGCGCAAATCGGGCTCGAGCATAATATTCGAAAAAGCCCTACCGACCGCCGCCCTGTCGCACAGTTTTATGCCGTTGTCGGGGTATTTGCTATCGAGCGCGTTCTTTATCAGTTCGTTAGTCGGCAAATCCGCCGAAAGATTTACGCCGATTACGAAGTCCGCACCCAACCCCTTCGCGACGTCGGCAGGCACGGAATTTACGTACGCGCCGTCGACAAGCAACCGTCCGTCGAGTTCAACCGCCTTAAGAACGGGAGGTATTGCGGAAGACGCACGCATCGCACGGGCGACCGAACCTTCTTTTATCACTACTTGCTCGCCGCTGAAAACGTCGGCGGCAACGGCGGCAAACGGCAACGTGAGCTCGTCGAAATTCGCGCCGCCTATCACGTCGGAAAAAATATCTTCTACCGTTTTACCGCTAAGCGTCAACTTAACGAGAGTCTGCGCGGCGAATAGTTCGCTTTGCGATAAATACGCGACCATAGCCGACGACGAATAACCCGCGGCGTACATACCGCCTACGACCGAGCCGATGCTTGAGCCGCTGACGACGTCGAACGAAATGCCTTCCTCGTCGAAAGCGCGTATTACGCCGACGTGCGCCATACCCTTTGCACCCCCGCTGCCGAGAGCCAAGCCGAGCTTTTTCTTTTTTTTGCCGAAATATTTTCTAAAAAAATTTATCATATTCTATCGAAATGAATTTTCGCGGAAATAACGTACGGCACGCTCGGCACAAAAACCCCGACCGCCGCAAATTAACCGCCGCCGAATAGCGCTACGGTTATAATACCCCGATTATTCACCGTAACAGTATGTATAATATATATCACAATACCCCTCTTTTGTCAAGAAATATCCGCGCGGCGCGCACATTACCGCTCGCATAAAACAAAAAAAGCAATAAAAAACACGCCGTTTCGGCTTTTTTTCGACTCGGCGCGCGTTAAACTATGGTTTATTATGCTGTTTAAACTAAATTATTATTCCAAAAAACTCGACGCTTTAAATTCCTTATACTCGACGTCAATAAGCGAAAGCCCTTTTGCGGCAAGCGTTTTACCCGCAAGTTCCCTATCTTTGCCGTTTATAATTTTTTCCACATCCGACGGCTCTATTTTTCCTATACCGGCAAAATATAGCGTACCCGCTATAGTTCTTACCATATTATATAAAAATCCGTTACCACAAACGGTTAAATCTATAAACCGACCACGGCAAGTAATATCGCAAGAATAAACGCGGCGAACGGTATCGATAACGTCGCTGTCGGCGGCAAGAAAACACTTAAAATCGTGCTCGCCGACGATATATTCGGCGGCTTTAGCCATTCGGCTTACGTCGACCTTATAAATTTGCAAAGCCCTGTCGTCATACATAGGCAAGGTGCAATCGCTTACGTAAAAAGAATATTTATAAGTTTTGCGCTTTGCCGCGTAGCGAGCGTGAAAACCGTCGGGCGCAAGAAAACTTTTCAGAACCTTGACGTCGGGAGGCAAAATAACGTTGAGAGCAAAACTGTATCTTTCGGGAGGAATGCTTGCGTATTCGGTATCGAAATGAGCGACTTGACAGAGGGCATGAACGCCACTGTCCGTGCGACCGCTACCGGTCACCGTTACGCGAGAACCGATAAGCGAAGCAATAGTATCTTCGAGCACGCCTTGAACGGTGCGAAGCCCCGGCTGAACCTGCCAACCGCAAAAATCCCTTCCGTGATACTGAAGAACGAGAACGACTCTCATAGCAACGCTCCGAATTTAGAATTTAAAAATATAACCGCGGCAAGGCATGCCGCAAAAACGAGAACGGCAATGGGATCGCGATAGGTCATGCGAAGTTTTTTATACCGCGTTCTGTTAGTGCTTCCGTTGTAACACCGCGCGTCCATAGCGTCGCCGAGTTCTTCCGCACGCCTAAACGATCCGACCAAAAGCGGAATTAGCACGGGGATCATCGCTTTTACTCGAGCAATCGGTCCGCCGTCGTCGAAACTGCCGCCGCGCGCTTTTTGCGCGTTCATAACTCTTTCCGCCTCCTCGGCAATGGTAGGTATAAACCGCAATGCAATGCTCATTATAAGAGCCAATTCGTGGACGGGAAATTTAACGATTTTTAACGGCGAGAGCAAACTTTCTATGCCATCGGTAAGCTCTACCGGTGTGGTCGTAAGAGTTAGAACCGAACTGCCGAAAACGAGCAGCATTAGCCTAAGCGCCATAAAAGCCGAATAATATAACGCCCTGTCCGTTATGCCCAACCCGAAAATCGAAAACAAAACCGTGCCGTCTTCCGAGCCGAAAAACAAAATATTTAAAATCACGGTAAAGATAATAAGAAAAATTATCCCCTTAAGACTTTTTAAAACCTTGGAAACGGGCACGCGCGAAAAGAGCACCGCAAGGGCAATAAATAGCACGACGGCAACAAACCCGTAAAAATTTTTTACGAGGAAAACAGCCACTAAGTATGCAATTAATAACAGCAGTTTTATTCGTGCGTCCATCGAATGGACAAACGACTTCGTTTTATAATACTGCCCGAAGGATATGTCTTTAAGCATTTTATCCGCCTATAAAAGTAGGGCTATAGCGCGATTATCGGCACTATTAGCCGTCCAAGTTTCATTTTTTTTCTTTAAGCCTGACGGTTATTTCGTCGATTAAATCCTGCGTTTTCAGTTTGCAACTAAGTTCGCAACCGACCGCGGCAAGCGACCGCTTAATTCTTGCGGCAAGCGGCCGTTCGAGTTTAAAATCCATAACGCCGCCGAAAACTTCCTCGGGCGTACCCGAAGTTTTTAATCTGCCGTTTTCAAAAACGGCAATGCGAGAGCAGTTTTCGCACACCTCGTCCATATCGTGCGAAACGATTATTATCGTTCTGTCGGGGCGAGCAATGGAATGCAAAAGCTCCATCAAAACTTTTTTTCCGAGCGGATCGAGCCCCGCAACCGGTTCGTCGAGAACGAGCACGTCCGGCTCGGTTGCAAGCACGCCGGCAATCGCAACTCTCCTTTTTTGACCGCCCGACAAATCGAAAGGCGATTTATCCTTTACGCTTTCGTAGTCGAGCCCCACCGCGCGTATAGCCTCGCGCACGCGCCGTTCGACTCCGCTTTCGTCAAGCATTGGAAAAAAGTTACGCACACCGAACGCAACGTCTTTAAAAACGCTGTCGGCAAAAAGTTGGTATTCGGGGTACTGAAAAACAAGTCCGACTCTGCTCCTGAGCGGTTTAAGGCTCTTTTTATACCCCTTTATTTTAGGATCGAGATCGAAATCTCCCACGCGAAGTTTACCCTCTTGCACGGGAATAAGCGCGTTTAAATGTTGAATAAAAGTTGATTTTCCGCTGCCGGTTTGCCCTATAATACCGAAAAATTCACCCTCGTCTATGGTCAAATCCAACCCTTCGAAAGCGTAAATTTTCCTTTTTTTAGAGAAATCGTACGAAAAACTCAATCCTTCCGATACGATTCGCATAATCTCACCTCGAGTTCGTCTCCGGTCAAAACGACGTCGCCGTCTATCACTCCGTTTTCCTTAAGCCTGTTAAAAATATACGTTGCGCGCGGCAAACACAAACCGCACTCTTCAAGCTCCTTTTCGCGAGAAAAAACTTCGCGCGGGGTACCCGAAAAGATAACTTTGCCGCCGTCCATAACGATAACGCGGTCGGCATCGACCGCCTCTTCCATATAATGAGTAACGGTGATAACGGTCATTCCGCGCTCCTTATTGAGCTTTTTCACGACGTCTACAACCTCGCGCCTGCCGATAGGATCGAGCATCGAAGTCGCTTCGTCCAAGATCAGCAGTTTAGGATTAACCGCAAGCACGCCCGCAATGGCAACGCGCTGCTTTTGCCCGCCCGAAAGTTCAGCCGACGGCTTATCGCGAAACGCCGCGGTACCCGTTGCCGAAAGGGCAAAATCTATTCTTTTGCCGATCTCTTCCCTCTCCACACCGAGATTTTCGGGGCCGAAAGCAACGTCGTCCTCGACAATGGTGGCAACCATTTGGTTATCCGGATTTTGAAAAACCATTCCCACCTTGCTCCGAACGGCAAAAATGTCCTTCGCCTCGGAAGTATCGGTGCCGTAGACGTACACCTTGCCGACGTCGGGGACGAGCAAGCCGTTTATGAGCTTGGCGGCGGTGCTTTTACCGCTTCCGTTACGCCCGACTATCGCTACGAGCTCGCCTTCTTCTATTTCTAAATTCAGACCGTTCACGACGTTTATTCCGTCGCCGTAAGAAAAACTTACGTTGTCGAATTTTACAGCAGACATAACAAACCTCCGCTTTTATTCAAAAGCGCCTATCAAAAAAAATAATCGACCGAATGGCGTTCGGTGCGTATACTCTTGCAAAGAGCCGACAAAGCCTGATGTCTCGGATCGTTTTTATAAGCGTCAAGCCCCGCGACGTCCTCGAATTCGGCAATGAGAACGGCGTCGAAATCGCTTTCGGCAAACTCGTTTTCGCCTATTTCAAGCGACTTAAGGCTCTCAATTTGTCCGTAAAGCCCCCTAAGACCGTTCAAAAAAGCATCGACCGAATCCTCGCGTCCGGGCTTAAATTTCCACATTACGACATGTTTAAGCATAGATATTCCTTTTTAACCTTTTTAGTAATTGTTTTCTACTGCCGAAAGGTATCTAACGGCAAAAACGGTAACCGCGCGCACCGCTCAACCGCTTTACGCGTTACTTAAAAGCCTTACCCTCGATCCCCTTCGCAACCGAGGCGACGGTAAGTACGTGAACGACCGAAGCGCCCGCTTTGACTAAGAGCCGCGAAAGCGTTTCCGTCGTAGCGCCGGTAGTCATAACGTCGTCGATTATAAGCACCCTTTTGCCTTTTACCGACGCTTTATCGATTAAGGTAAAACTGCCGCGAAGGTTATTGCGCCGCTCTTCGGCATCGAGAGTCGCTTGCCGTTTGGTCTCCTTGGTTTTTAAAAACACCGAGCGCCCGACCGGAATACCCGTCAGCCGAGAAAACTCGTCGCAAATAAGTTCGGCTTGATTATACCCTCGTTCTAAAAGCCGCTCTTCGCTCATCGGCGGATAAACGACCAGTTCCGAATTAAAAAAAGACGAATAATATTTATCGGCAAGGTATTTTGCGAGAATTTCCGCAAGGTAACGCTTGCCCTCGTATTTTAGGGCGGTTATAAGTTTTTTAACGCCGTCCGCATACACGAACGCGCTACGCGCTCGCTCGAAATAAGTATCCCTGCCGTTGCACGAAAAACAACGCTCTTCGGCGTTAAAAATGCGCCTTCCGCAGTGATCGCATATCACGCCGTCGTTAAAAACCAGCGTGCTTTCACACTCGGCGCAAAACAAGCCCGAAAAAATCTCCCTTCCGCAAAGGTTACACGTAAGATCTATCGGAAAAAAGAATTTTTTAAGCTTTAACTTCAATTTACCGAGAGTGCTTTCGTCTTTTTTCAAGCCGTACGAGCCCGAATCCGTTTTAACTTTTTCGACCTTGTCGTCCATTATTTTATTACCGAGAAAGAATAAGTCGTCCTTTTGCGGTAGGTTGCGCCCGCTTTTAAAATTACCGAAGGAAACGATATTTGGTTTACGGCATTGGGAAAACCTTGCGTTTCGAGGCAAATCGCCGCGCGCTTGTTATAAACCTTACCGCCCTTGCCGACGGCTCCGCCAAGGAAATTACCCGAATAAACCTGCATACCCATATTATCGGTAAAAACGTCCATCGAAATGCCGCTGTCTTCGGCAAAAAGAGTGGCGACCTTTTCGTACGAGCCGTAATTTTTAAGCACGAAATTATGATCGTAACCACCTGCGATTTTCAACTGTTTATGCGGATAATCGACATATAAGCCGACTTTTTGACCTTTTCTAAAATCAAACGGCGTATCTTCTACGCACGCAAGTTCGCCGGTCGGAATAAGCGAATCGTTTACCGGAGTGATAAAATCGGCGTTGACGGCAAGCGTGTGCTCGGCGACCGTTTCCTCGTCGGATAAATTAAAATAAGAGTGATTAGTAAAGCTTATAGGCGTGTCGGCATCGCAAACCGCCTCGTAACGGATATCGAGCGCGCCTCCCTTAAGCGAATATATTACCTTGACGGCAAGCCCGCCCGGAAACCCCTCGTCGCCGTCGGGAGAATAGGTCGAAAAAACAAGGTCGTCGCCGACGAATTCCCCTTCGAAAACCTTTTTGTCGAAGCCGATTTTTCCGCCGTGCAAGCAATTTTTACCGTCGTTCGCAAAAAGTTTATACTTCTTTCCGTTAAGCGAAAACTCGGCGTTTTTAATTCTGTTCGCCACGCGCCCGACGAAAGCGCCGAGATAACCGTCGTTTTTCTCGTACCCCGAAACGTCGTCGTAACCCAAAACAACGTCGCGCTTTTTACCGTCCTTGCCGCACACGAAAACGTTCTTTATAATACAGCCGTAATCGAGAAAACGTGCCTCTATAGTACCGTTATCGAGGGTATACTCGTTAACTTCTCTCCCGTCTTCGGTATATCCGAAAAGTCTTTTGTTCGTCATATAATACTTCCTTTATAGTTATTCAACGTTGTTCGTCCATCCGTAACGGCGTTAGTTTTCGACTAAAAATTCCTTTACCGAGTCGGCAATTTTTCTACCTGCGCCCATAGCAAGTATTACGGTTGCCGCACCCGAAACGGCGTCGCCTCCGGCGAACACTCCGTCCAAAGCAGTTTTTCCGCTTTCGTCGGCTATAATCCGACCTCTTCCGTCAAACACGCCGCTTACCGCGTTTTTAACGAGAGGATTAGGCGACGTTCCGAGCGCCATAATTACTTGGTCGCACTCTATTTCGTATTCGCTACCCTCTATCGGTATAGGCGAAGCGCGCCCGGACGAGTCCGGCTCGCCCATAGCCATTTTTTGAACGGTTACGCTTTTAACCTTGCCGCCCCCGTCGCCGTTTATCGTCACGGGATTGGTCATAAAGCAAAATTTTACTCCCTCTTCAACGGCATGCAAATATTCTTCTCTTCGCGCAGGCAATTCCTTTTCGCCCCTGCGGTATACTATAGTAACGTCCGAATTAAGCCTTAATGCCGAACGAGCCGCGTCCATCGCGACGTTACCGCCGCCGACGACGACCGTTTTACCGCCCTTATGCACCGGCGTCTTTGCATTGGGCTCGGCGGCTTTCATAAGATTTATTCTCGTCAAAAACTCGTTAGCCGAACAAACGCCGCAAAGCTGCTCTCCGTCAATACCCATAAATCGCGGCAAACCCGCACCGCTACCGACGATAATCGCCTTATAGCCCGACTTTTTTAAATCGTCAAAGGTAAAAGCGCGCCCCGCAACCGCATTAAAAACAAACCTTACGCCTTTATTCTTAAGCTCGTCTATTACACCGCTTACTATATTCTTCGGCAGCCTGAAAGAGGGGATGCCGTAAGTCAAAACACCGCCGCCGACATGCAACGCCTCGAACACGGTAACCTTATACCCCGACTCGGCAAGTTCACCCGCGGCGGTAAGCCCGCAAGGTCCCGAACCTATAACCGCGACGTCGCCACTTCCTAAGCCGTCAATAGTTTCGTTTAAAAGACTTTTCTTAGGCGGAAAACTCTCCGCATGCCGATCGGCAACAAACCTTTCCAGCTTGCCGATTGCAATCGGCTCGCCCTTTATACCGAGAACGCATTTGCTTTCGCACTGAGTTTCTTGCGGACAAACGCGCCCTGTTACCGCAGGCAGTTTATTTGAGGAATAAATAATCTTATATGCGTTTTCAAACTCCCCTTTCGCCACCTCGGCGATAAAATCGGGGATACGTATTTTCACCGGGCAACCGCCGGTGCACGACGGTTTTTTGCAGTGCAAACACCTTTTTGCTTCGGCAACGGCGTCTTCTTCGGTATATCCTCTATCCACCTCTTCGAAGGTTTTACAGCGAACCGACGGTTCTAACACTCTGCTCTGTCGCCTATCCATTCTTTTTCTCCTTGAGCAAATTGCAATTCTCGCTACGCTTATGCTCGAAATCCGAAAAACGCGCGTTGGCGCGCATAAGCGAATCGAAGTCGACCTCGTGTCCGTCAAAATCGGGGCCGTCCACGCATGCAAAACGCAACTTGCCGCCGACCGTCAACCGACAACCGCCGCACATTCCGGTGCCGTCTATCATGATCGGGTTCATACTGACGGTAGTTTTTACGCCGAACGGCTTAGTCGTAATGCCGACGTATTTCATCATGCCGAGCGAGCCTATCGCAAAAACCTCGTCGGGTAGTTCTTCGTCAAGCAAGCGCTTAAGCGGAACGCAAACGCTGCCCGAAACACCGTAACTGCCGTCGTCGGTCGTAACGATAACCTTATCGCAAACACCGCCGAACTCATCCTCTAAAATAACTAAATCCTTATTGCGAAAACCGAGAACTGCAACGACTTCGGCGCCCTCTTCCTTAAGCGCTTTCGCAACCGGCAAGGCAATAGCCGCCCCCACGCCGCCACCGATAACGACGGCTTTTTTTATCCCCTTAACGCAAGTAGGATTGCCGAGCGGTCCGCATATATCGCACGCCTCGTCGCCAACGCCGAGCGAAGCAAGTTCCGCGGTCGTTTCGCCTACCGGCGCAAAAATCAAACGAATAATTCCGCGCTCTCTGTCGTAATCGGATATGGTAAGCGGCACTCGCTCGCTATCGCAAAAAGGTCGAACGATAACGAACTGCCCGGCCGCCGCACGCGCGGCAACGAGTGGCGCATGCACGCCGATGCGCACGTTATTTGAATTTAAGTACGTTTTTTCGGTTATTTTATAGCCCATAAATCAAAGGACCTCTTTTTTATTAAGCACCGCCGCAACGCAAAAGCCGATGCCGACGAGCGTATCCGCAAGGAACGCCCACCAAAGATTTGCAACGCCGAAAAGCGCCAACAGCACGAGCGCGCCTTTTACGGCAAGCTGAGCGATAAACGAAGCCTTGCAAACTTTTACGGTACGCGCCGCAAGCTTTAACGCAAAGGGTAAATCGGCAAGTCTGTTCTCGGTTACGGTAACGCTTGCGTTATAGTCTGAGCCGTCGCCATAAACGATGATAGTGCCCTTTTCCTCGGTTAAACCGTATTTTTTAAGCGTTTTTTCGCCTATAACGACCGTTTTCCCCTCTTTTAACGCCTTGTCGAAAAGTTCAACTTTTTCCGAATCGTTTTTATTTGCGGCGTAAGCGGGATATTTATATTCCGAGCACATCTCGACCGCCTCGTCCTCCGAAAGCGAAGTGGTCAAAACGGGTGAAACGCCGAAATCGCGCAGTTCCAAAGCGGCGCCGCGGCAGTCGTCTTTAATTTGATCGCCGCACAGCATAACGCTTTCCCTATCGATATACACCTCGTCGGATAAAGCAAGCCGTTGCGCCGTAGCGTAATCGGCAGGCATAACGCCCTTTTCGGACGCGGGCAAAATCATGGCAAACAAAGCGAGCGCGTCCGTTCCGCACAAAAGCAAAGAAGAACAGCACGCCGCAATTATAACCGCCGTGTACCCCCAACGGTAAAGCCCTTGAACGTAGTCGTCGCAAAGAATAGGCGGCAAGAACGCAAGCGCCAAGCAGAACACGAGAAAACAAGGCAGATAAACGGCGCATCTTTTCGACACGAAACGACAAACGCCGCTTTTAGCGCCGACAACGGCGGCGGCACGCGCGTTTCTCTTATCGAAAGCACCCTCGCCTATAGTTTTAACAGTTTCGACAACGGTGTTTTTATTAAACCTTTCGCCGGCGAAAACTTCGTCGCCGACGGCAAGCGTTCTCGTTTTGCCGTTATATGCAATTACTTCGGTTTCCGTTTTTACTATTCCGTCGAAAATACAATGCTCGTCCTTTTTAAAGAAAACTTCGTCGCCGACGACTATTTCCTTAGGCTCAACGCGGACGGCTTTATTCTCTCCCGACATGCGCCTGCACTTTTCGGGCACGGTATACACCGGCGATCGCGCCTCGATAACGTCCGTTCCCGTTTTTAAAGCGAACGCCGCAAGCGAATATACGAGCATCGCCGCAACCGCTTCGGTAGGCTTGCCGAGCAAAATCGCGCCGAAAAAGGCAAGCGACAAGACGAGCTCCTCGTTTATTATTTCCTTTTTAGTAATTTTCACCACGGCACGGTACAAAACCTCGTAGCCAGCGAGCGCAAACGCAACGGACAGAAAAATCAACTGCACGGTATCTTCAAAGAACAGTCCGCCGATAAAGCAAGCCGCCGCAAACGCCAACTCGATTATCCTTTGAACAAGATCGGACAAGCCCTTTTTCTTCTTTTTCGGTTTTTGGTCGACGTCGCCGTCTTCGCTCGCTTGTTCGTCCTCTTCTTCGTCGTCATCGTCCAAATCCTCTTCTTCGACGGGAAGGGATTCGGGCTCGGTAGTTTCTTCCTCGGGCGCTTGGTCGCTTAAAGAATGGTCTTCAAAATCGAATTCGACTCCGTAAGCGTCGGCAATTCCCATAACCGCGGTAAACACGTCGTATTCGCTCGTCCATTCGTCAATGGTATATTCAAGAGTCATACTCTGCATATCGACGGCAGCCGAAAGCACTCCGCTTATCCCCTCGATTTCCGAACAAAACCCCTCGGGATCGCTTATTTTCGTAAGGGCGTAAACGCTCTTGTTTTGTTCCATACAACCTCCGTAACGCGCATGTGCGCGCGATCGTATTTAATAAGTCTCGCTATATTGTACCACTATTTGCCGAACATGTCAAAGTCTCGCCGCGCAAAGGCGGAAAAAATCCGCATAATTACCAAAAGACAGCCGATAATAAGGCTATGAGAATTTCGCGCAGACTGCAAAAAAACGTCGCTCGGTTAAAAGAACTTATAAAATCGCAAGACGTCGTGTACTACGAGGGTAAGTCGGGCACGGTCGATTTTTGCGTAGTTTACGTAGACTCGGTAACGGACAAAAACCAAGTGGGCTTGCTTGTTCTAACGCCGCTTTCGGCGGCGGAATCCGAAAACGCCGACGAATGCAAACGGCTGTTAAATATACCCAACGTAGTTGAAAAAAACGACCTTGCCGACGGAGCAAAGGAACTTTTAAACGGAAAAACGTTGGTGTTTTTCGACGGCGACGACGGCGTGCTTGCTTGTGATTTTTTAGCCTATCAAACGCGAGCGGTTGCCGAACCGCCGACAGCCGTCGTGGTAAAAGGCCCACGCGAGGGCTTTACCGAATGCTTAAAAACCAATCTCGGACTACTGCGAAGACGCATAAAAGTCAACGATTTCACGATAGAAACGGTAACGATCGGCAAGTATTCGCAATCGACGGTCGCCGTTTGTTATATCGGCACGATAACCGATCCCGATATAGTCAAAGAGGTAAAACGGAGACTGAAACTCGTCGACATCGACGGAATACCCGATAGTTCTTACGTCGGAAAACTCATCGTCGACCATAAAACTTCGTTGTTCAAACAGTTCGGAACAACCGAAAAACCCGACGTTTTGTCGCAAAAAATGCTCGAAGGGCGGGTGGGTATAATAGTCGACGGCTCTCCGATCGCGCTGACCGTGCCCTATCTTTTAACCGAAGATTTTCAGAGCTCGGAAGACTACTTCGTAAACAATTACCGCGCTAACATGGAGCGCGGCATTCGACTTTTTTCGCTGATTTTTGCAATATTTTTGCCGGCGCTTTTCGTTTCGGCTCAGCTTTTTCATTTACAAATAATACCGCTGAACTTTTTATTGACGATAGTAAACAGCGTAAAAGGCATTCCGTTATCGCCGAGCTTCGAAATGTTTTTCACCTTTTTGATTTTCGAAATACTCAACGAGGCGAGCATTAGAATGCCGAAATACGTCGGAATGGCTCTTTCCATCGTCGGTGCGCTCGTCCTCGGCGACACCGCGGTAAAAGCAGGCATCGTTTCCACTCCGACGATAATGATAATGGCGCTTTCGGGCATATGCCTATACACCGTACCCGAACTCGTAGACTCTATGAGCGTGCTTAGGTTCGTCTATCTCGTGGCGGCGGGCACCATAGGCGGCTACGGAATAGTGCTGACGACGGCGTACCTCATACTGTATTTATGCTCGCTCGAAAACTTCGGCGTTCCGCTGCTCGCACCTTTCGCGCCGTCGTTCAACCGTGACAAAAAGGACGCGTTGTATATAGATTTTATCACCGAAATGCGCGAAAGACCACAAGTGCTCGGAAGCAAAAACCGCGTAAGACAACGCATAAAGGACGTGAGAAGATGAACAAAAACAAAGTAACGACCAAGCAAGTTTGCGCGCTTATCGCCTGCCTTTTGCCGCTCACGAAAATAGTCTGCGCACCGTCGGTAATATCGAGCGTTTACGGCGAAAAGCTTTGGCAACCGCTCGTAATTTGGCTCGTTTTGGAGCTTGCGTTTATCGCGTTCGTCTTTTATTTGACCAAGCGGCACGAAAATAAAACTGTTTTCGCAATACTTTCCAACGGCTACGGCGAGGGCTTTGCAAAAGTAATATTTTTCGTTTACGGCGTATATTTTTTACTAAAAGCATTTTTGCCGCTAATCGAGCACAAAATGCTCATCGAATCGGCATTTTACGAAATATTGCCGTCGACGCCCATTTTCTATCCGCTGTTTTTAATAACCTTTTACACGTCGCTCAAAGGGCTGAAAACGCTCGGCAGAGCGGCTCAGTTTTGCCTGCCAATATGCTGGGCGGGGCTTGGTACCATTCTTCTTTTGTCCGTTTCCTCGGGCGATTGGACTGCCCTTTTTCCGCTGTTTTACGGCAGCAAAAGTGGGGCTATAGAACTGTTATCGACCATTTGCTGGTTTGACGACGCGCTTTATTTGCTGTTTTTTATGGGGCATTTTCGCCGCGACGGACACGACCGACTGCGCATTATTCTTTCTTACGTTTTGCCGTTTGCGTTCACTCTTGCGTTTTTCTGTTGTTTTTACGCCGTGTTCTCGTTCGTTGCGCCGAGTCAAGTTATAGCCGTAAAAGAAACGGGAATATTTGCCGTAACCTTGCAAAACGTAGGCAGATTCGATTATTTTGCAATGTTTTTAATCGCCCTTGCAAGCGTTCTTTCAACGGCGTTTCCGATAGTCACTTCGGTAAAAATGTTCGAGCGAGCGTTAGGTCTGGACAAAGCGTTGTATCCGGCAATAGCGGTCAACGCGGCGCTTTTTGCAGGAACGATATTTTTATCGCAAAAGGGGCGCGAAATAATAGACGTTTACACGCGATATTTGCCGTTTTTTTTCGGCGTTTGCGGATATATACTGCCACTTCTTGCACTAAGGAGAAAAAAATCAGATGAAAATTTACAAGCGAGCTAAAATTATATTTGCCGCATTTATGGTTACTTGCATAATGTTTTTTACCAACGACTGCCAGTTGATAGACGTTCAAAAGACGGCAATCATCGTAGCGCTCGGAATCGACTCCGCCGGCGGCGAGCTCGAAATAACGGCGCAAATTGCCATACCGCAAGCGGACGATTCGCGAACGTCGAACAGCGACGCAATACTTTCGGCACGCGGAAAAACGCTATTCGAAGCGCTCGACGATATCGGCGTTACGACAGGCTGGTACCCCAAACTCGCCTTTTGCAACCTTATCGTGTTCAGTCAAGAACTAATTAACAAAGAATATATGCCGGTAATCGACTATATTTTATCTTCCGATCGCTTCGTCAACTCGGCAATTATCGCCGCGTGCGAAGGCAAGGCAAAGGAGGTTCTTTCCTCTCCGACGCCACTCGACTATATTTCCTCGTTCACGTTGCAAAAAATACTCGTCCGCGACATAGACAGAGCCAACACCGTGCTCGTTACCGACGTGCGCGAATTTGCACGCGACGCACGCTCTCAGTCGGGCTTTTCGTATATGCCGCTCATCAAAAAAAAGCAAACGGACGACAAGCCGAAAGGTTCGTCAAACGAATCAAACGCCCAAAACACAACTGAAAAAGGCAACGAAAAACAATCGGCAAAAACGCTCGTTTTAAATCAAATATGCCCCTATAAGTCGATTATCGGCACTTCCGGTGTGCAAGGCGGCGACGCAGCCGGCAAGGGCGGACAGGACGACGGAAGCGATTCACAAAACGGAAAAACCGTTTTCGACGCGCGCTCCGCGCTGCTTTTTTCGCACGGCAAATACCGCTGTACGGTAACGCCCGAGCAAACGCTTTGCTTCAACGCGCTAAACGAGCGCGTAACCGAAGCGTTCTTTTCGGTAAGCTACGATAAAAAAGGAGAACAAATAAACTCGATCGTTTCGGTTAACGGCAACGAGAAATCTATAGACTTAACCTTTGACGGCGGCGTTCCCAAATATACCGCACGACTCAAACTCTATTGCAAAAACGAAGAAATATCCGTAAGCGAAGACTCCGAAAAACTCGCCTATTACGATAAGGCGTCCAAGGAATGCCTCGCCGCTTTATCGAAAAAAGTCGAAAAAGAACTTTCCGATATGTTTGAACTTAGCAGAAAAAACGACTGCGACGCATTTGAACTGAAAAACCTTACGTACAGAAAACGCCCCGAAAAATATCAATCGTTTAAAGACAATATTCTAAGCCTTGTTTCGGTCGAATTTAAGGTCGAATGCGTTAACGAAAGCTAAACGCTTGCAACGTTTTAATGCCATTAACGCCCGATTCGCTCGGCGTTTTATATTTGCTTGGCGTTTTATATTTGCTTGGCGTTTTAAACTCACTCTTTCACGCATACACGCCGCCTTCCGCTTCGTTTATACCTCGTTTGCGCTTTGTTTATACCTCGTTTGCGATAGTTTAAAAAGAGCGGCGCAAATATTTGCGCAAAACGGCAAAACATGATAT